>DAIOUB010000056.1:10126-14441 GCA_036751735.1 Levilinea sp.
TTGGTACAATTTGTTCACCGAACCCAAATTTCCTAAACCCAGAACGGTCAAATTGCCATGATCCGTGGAAAAGAACTTCTCCTTGCCTTTTTGGCCTGTATTTTCATTAGCGCGTGTTACGGATTTGTCTTGCTGTTCACCCGGCAAATCCCTGCTGCGGGCGGCTTTTTTGGCCATACCGTGGGCGTCTTGGGCTTTATCCTGATGCTGATGACCGAAAGCCTGTACAGTCTGCGTAAGCGCAGCCGCCTGGCCCGGTGGGGGCGGATGGCGGACTGGCTGCAATTCCACATCTTCACCGGTATTGTCGGGCCTTTCATGGTGCTGCTGCACTCTTCCTGGAAGTTCAACGGCCTGGCAGGCGTCACCATCCTCTTGACGGGGATCATCGTCCTCAGCGGTTTTACCGGGCGGTATATTTATACTCGCATTCCGCGCCGGATGGACGGCACGGAAGACCCAGGGCTGGCGGCGGCGATGAAATCATCCGCGCTCGTGAATGCCCGACGCTTCTTTGCGCTCTGGCAAACCATTCATATCCCCATTGGCATGGCGCTGTTTACGGCTGCATTTGTCCACATCATCGGCGCGCTGTATTACGCTACTTTGTTACGATAATGTGAGCCAACTCTTTTGTGGAGAACCATGAACCAACGACTTGGTTGTCTCTCACCTTTGGCGTTAATCAGCGCGTTCGCGGCGCTGGTTCTTCTGATTGGCGCACTGGTGCTCTTTGGCGGCTCGATGTTCAGCCCCGGCGCGCTGCATACCGCTCATGCTGATCTGGATCCGGCCTGCCGGGATTGCCACGCTCCCTTTTGGTCTGCAAAGCATATGACCGATTATTGCTTGGATTGTCATACGGAAATCCAAACGGAATTGGGAGACCCCGGCACCCTTCACGGCGCTTTGACGGATCAAGGGACTCTCCATTGTCAGGACTGCCATACGGAACATGTTGGCGCGGATGGCAAGCTGACGGTGATGGAGCTGACCACATTCCCCCACGAAGTGACCGGTTTTTCCCTCGCTGCGCATCAAACGCGGCTGCCAGGAATAGCTTTTGTCTGTCGGGATTGCCATATGGAGAGGTACACCCAATTGGACCCAACCATCTGCGCGGATTGCCACGGGGAAATGGACCCTGCGTATTCTGCGGCGCACCTTTTGGATTTTGGCGAGAAGTGTCTGGACTGTCACGACGGGCAGGACCGCTTCAGCCGGTTTGACCACAGTCAGACCCGATTTGCTCTGACAGGGCAACATACAGAGGTTGTCTGTTCTGCATGCCATCAAAATGCACGCGGGCTTGCGGATTTTGAGGGGCTTTCTTCTGCGTGTGAATCCTGCCACTTAAAAGATGACGTTCATGCCGGACGATTTGGCCAGCAATGCGGGGCTTGTCACAGCCCGGAGGGTTGGAAACCAGCTACATTTGATCACAACCTGGCGGAATTCAAACTTGAAGGCCAGCACGCTTCTGCTGCCTGCGACCAATGCCACATCGCCGGACGGTATCAAGGCACGCCGCAAGATTGCTATTCCTGCCACCAAAAAGATGATGCACACCAGGGCGAGTTTGGAACGGCATGCGAAGCCTGCCACACCGTCACCGATTGGAAGGATGTCACTTTTGATCACGGTTTGACCCAATTCCCGCTGAACGGCGCCCATGTGAAGGTGGCATGCACAGCTTGCCATGCGAATAATGTCTTTAAGGGTACTTCTGCTGCCTGTGCTTCTTGCCATCGAGAACCGGACTATCACCTGGGCATGTTTGCCGGGCAGGCCTGTTCACAATGCCATACTACCACCGCATGGCGGCCGGCTCCATACAACGGCCCGCACACCTTCCCGATGAATCACGGCGGCCGAGGGAATACCTGTGCGGATTGTCACCAGCCCACGCTGAGGACATGGACCTGCTACACCTGCCATAACCAGGCGGAAATTGCCAATGAGCACGCGGAGGAAGGCATTACGAACTTCGGCAACTGCCTGCAATGCCATCCAACGGGACAGGAAGGTGATGGCGGCGGCGGTGGCGGCGGAGATGATGATTAGGCCAATTTTCATCGGTTTTTTACAGAGGCATTTGAATGTATCAACAGGCGCCGCGGCTGCATGAAAATTCGGCTCGATGGTAATATAATGGCATATAATTTTTTGTGCGGGATATTCTTTCATCATGGCAAGGGACCCTTATGAATAAAATCCTCCAATACCTTCGCAAGAAACCGATTGCAGCTCTGCTTTTGTTTATCCCGATCGCGCTCCTGGCTGAATTTGGCGAATGGGGCGGATTGTGGGTGTTCGCGCTGTCCGCGGTGGGGGTCATCCCGCTGGCAGGATATATTGGCGAGTCCACCGAGGCGCTGGCTGAGCGAACTGGGCCGAAGATCGGCGGTTTGCTGAACGCTACCCTGGGAAACGCCGCGGAGCTGATCATCACCCTGGTGGCCATTCGCGCAGGTCTGCTGGATTTGGTAAAGGCCTCCATCACCGGCTCGATTTTGGGCAATTTGCTGTTGGTTTTGGGCATGGCGATGGTGTACGGCGGGATTAAAAACGGCGTACAACGGTTTGACCGCAAACAGGCTTCCAACAATGCGATTCTGCTGGTGCTCTCGGTGGTGGCGCTGGTGATCCCTTCGCTGTTCAGCCACTCCATTGGGCCGGAAACCAGCATGGAGGTTGAGGCGCTGAGCCTGGGCGTTTCGGTGGTGATGATTGTGCTGTACGCTTTGGGGTTGGTGTACACCCTGGTGTCATCCCGCAGCCCAATCACCTACGAAAGCACAGTCCCGCCGCAAAATCACAACACCCCGCACTGGAGCGTGAAGCAGGCGCTGATCATTCTGGCGGCTTCGACGGTGGGGGTGGTGTTCATGAGCGAGCTGCTGGTGGGTGCGGTGGAAACCGTGACTTCCAGCCTGGGGCTTTCGGAATTTTTCCTGGGTATTATTCTGATCCCGATTGTGGGTAATGTGGCGGAGCATCTGGTGGCCGTGCAGGTGGCGGGACGCAACCACATGGATTTGAGCGTGGAAGTGGCGGTTTCTTCCAGCCTGCAAATTGCCTTGTTTGTGGCGCCGCTGTTGGTGTTTGTGAGCCTGCTGATGGGACACCCGCTGACATTGGTGTTCAATCAGTTTGAGCTGCTGGCGCTGGTGGGTGGGGTTTTGATCGCCGCCCTGGTATCGTCAGACGGTGAGTCCAACTGGTTGGAAGGGGCGGCGCTGCTGGCGGTCTATTTGATTTTGGGCATTGCGTTTTTCATGCTGCCCGCATAAGAGGCTATGCAAACCTCCAGACGTATTCCGAAGTGGAACCTTTGGATGCTGGCAGGATCAGTGGGCCTGACGGCACTGCTGTGCTTTGTATGCTTCGGCGTTTTCTGGCTGGCTGTCCCAACCGGCCCAGCGGAAGCAGACAGCGGGACCTTTATCTTTACAGTGATCCCCGCGCCAACGCTGACGCCGACTCCGGAAGGTTACCTGACCCCGACGCCCACGCAGGCTCTGGTGAGTGCAGACGGCATTTCGGTGGGCGCATATGTGCAGATTTTTGGCACCGAGGGGCAGGGGCTCCGGCTTCGCTCTGGCCCCAGCACGGATTTTCCGCCGCTGTTTTTGGGGCTGGAGGCAGAAGTGTTCAAGGTGGAAGACGGGCCCAAACTGGGCAATACCTACACCTGGTGGTACCTGGTGGCGCCTTATGACAAAACACGCAGCGGCTGGGCGGCTTCCACATATCTGAGTCTGGTGGAAGCGCCAACGGACGCACCTTAGCGGGAGGATGATGATGAACGATGTCAGGCCGGTACAAATTCGAGCCAACAAGAGCGAGCGGATGCTGGCAATCGAATGGAGCGACGGGCACAGCAGCCGCTACCCTTTTGAACTGCTGCGGGCGGGCTGCCCCTGCGCCTCTTGCCGGGGCGGGCACGAGAATATGCGCGCGGAGCCAGATGAAGAAGTGTTTTCGGTGCAGTTAGGAGATGTGCCGGAGACGCGATTAAGCAAGATTGAGGCGGTGGGGGCCTACGCGATCAGCGTGGAATGGGAAGACGGCCACCATTATGGGATTTATAACTGGCATTATTTGCGGGTCTTGTGCCCGTGTGAGGTTTGCCGGAAGAAGTGAGAACGGCAGGGTAGACCCTGGAATCAAACCGCCCCGGTGAGACTGCACTCATCGGGGCGGTTGGTATTTTCATTTGACTGATTTACAGATCGTAATACATTTCGATTTCGTAGGGGTGCGGGCGGGTGCGCACGGCGATGTCTTCTTTTTCTTTCGCCTTGATCCAGTC
>DAIOUB010000056.1:14541-17167 GCA_036751735.1 Levilinea sp.
GAGTTGGTGCTGGGGTTGGTGAAGGCTAACACCGCGGGGGCATGGGTGAGCAGGCCGCCGATGTAATACAGGGCGGTTTCGCTGAGCAGGTCGGGGCTGGAGCTGTCATAAAAGGCATTGACGCCCCCCTTGAAGATTTGCTGATGGAAGTGCATGCCGGAGCCGGCTTCTCCATACAAAGGTTTGGGGAGGAAGGTGACGCTTTGTCCGGCGTTGTGGGCGACCATCTTGGTGACGTATTTGATGCACATGGAGGCATCGGCGGCAGCCAGCATGCCCATCAGGGGCGTTTCAATTTCGCTTTGGCCTGGGCCGCCGACTTCATGATGATGATACTTGACCGGAATGCCGATTTGCTCCAAACGGGTGACCATCTGCGTGCGCAGGTTGAAGAGCTGGTCGCGAGGCGGGGTGGCGTGATAGCCGCCGTGGATGGGGATGTAATGACCGTGGCCGCCGCTGCATGTGTTCCAATTGGCTTCGATGGAGTCGACGCGGTAACTGGCGGTATGGATGCCGTTCTCGATGCAGACGTTGTTGAAGATATAAAACTCAAATTCCGGGCCCCAGAGGGTATGATCGCCGATGCCGTTGGCCTGCATGTAGGCCTCGGAACGGCGCAGAATTTCGCGAGGGTCGCGGGCAAAGAGCTTTTTGGTGTCGGCTTCAAAGGTGTTACAGATGAAGCTGAGGGTGGCGGCTTCCCAGAAGGGGTCCACAAAGCCCGTGGATAAATCGGGGACGAGCACCATATCCCCAGATTTTACGCTCTTCAAGCCGACGCTGGAACCATCAAAACCGACACCCGCTTCCATCAATTCCGGTTCAAATTCACTGGCAGAGATGGTGACATGATGCCAGCGGCCCCAAAGGTCGCTGAACTTCAAGTCCACCATTTGGATATGGTTTTTTTGGACAAAAGCCGCGGCTTCCGCAAAATCTTTGAACATGCTAGCTCCTCTTCACGTTAGGGTAATTGGGGGTTTGACTATCTTTTTGAACGGCGCGAGAGCCACCAAAGACCAGCACCAGCCAGGGCCGCCAGGGCGGTAAGCCCGGCAGCAGCCTGAATGACGGTTTTAGGTTCAGCACCGGGCAAAACTACCTGACCGTCCCCGTAGGACTTGAATTTCTGTCCCCAGGGGGTGTTGAGCGCCGCCTCAACGCGCTGGCGGCCCACGAAGGGATACCAATAGACATTGTGGTAGAAATTGCTGGCGAAAAAGCTCCAGGGAACGATGGGGGATTGGAGCAGGACTTTTTCCAGCGGTTTGAGGGGGCCGTGATAGATGGCCTTTTGGCCGCGGGAGGCAAAGGTGTCTTCCTGAACAAAGTTCCAGGGGCCTTCCTGTTCGATATCGTAACCCACGATCTTAATCTGGCGCGGATCGCCAATCCCCAGGCCTTTTTGATGGGCGAGGCGGATGAAATCAATGGAGAGTGGGTCAAAGCCCTGCAGTCGGGCCGAAACGGCGTC
Source organism: Levilinea sp. (assembly GCA_036751735.1). Taxonomy (GTDB): domain Bacteria; phylum Chloroflexota; class Anaerolineae; order Anaerolineales; family Anaerolineaceae; genus Levilinea. The sequence goes on from DAIOUB010000056.1 coordinate 16,019, forward strand.
AATGGCGACCTGATCGGCAGAGGCCAGGAGGATGTTCTTTTCGTGCCAGCGCATGGCGCGCGGCCCAGGGCCGTCACCGGCAAAAGTGCCGTCCATCAGGGCAAAGATGCCGGGGTGAATTTCCTGCTGAATCTGGAGCAGATCCACCAGGGTCTGGTGGATGACGGAATGGGTCCAATGGCGGTTGCGGTGAAGCAGACCGCCAAAAGCGTTTTTCATGGCCCCGGTGATGGTGGTAAACACATGGGTTTTGACGGTGGGGAGATGGACGATATTTTTGCCCATCAGCACCTGAGGGATGTAGACCCCTTCGGGATAGACCTGATCCAACACCATGAAGGGGGTTTTCGGCTCATAACGCACCCACTCAAATTGCTCCTGGTAGAGATATTCGCAGGGGACGTTGTAGGCATCGGTGACCCATTTGTGCTTGTTGTTGGTTTCGCCCACAGAGGTGTCCACCACGACGGTGTCGTTGTGAATACCGACCAGATCGTCATAGCCGAGGGCGCGCAGGGTTTGGATGGCGCCTTCCAACTGCCAGGGGGTAGTGGAGCAGGCCGGATACCAGGTCTGCCAGGAGATGTTGATTTTCAGCCCGGTGGTGATGCCCTTCGGCAGGGCCTGTTCCACTCCGGCCAGCTTCATTAAGCGGTCAATATCCTCCAGAACGGTCTCTGGAGAGGTTTTCAGGACAGCTACGACACCTTTGCCGGCAAAGTCACTCATGGCGAACTCCTTTCATGCAGCACATCTTCTATTCTACAACAGCGGATTTGGCTGAGGGTAGTAACAAAAATCGCAGGTTTGGCGGGGTTATTCCTGACTTGGGAGTGATGGAGGGAACAGGGCGCGGATTTCCTCGGCGATCTCTTGGGCGCGTTGGCTGGCGATGCCGGTGTAATGATCCACGTTGATGAGTTCTCGAATGTGCTCGGCGGGCAGCCAGGCGGTGACGGCTGGATCGGCAGACAGCGCGGCAATGAGCGGATTGGGCTGGCCGGTCTGAAGGGCCTGCCAGGCGTGCATGGCGTGAAGGCGGATGACTTCGTGCATGGCCTGCCGGTCGGCGCCCGCCTGCACCAGGGCCATGAGCAGACGCTCGGTTCCGGCGAAGGGGGCGTAGGTGTTGAGGTTGCGCTGAATCAC
>DAIOUB010000057.1:0-17166 GCA_036751735.1 Levilinea sp.
TGCTGTCTAGTTTCATCCCCGAAGATGAGCGCACCATCACCATCGAAGACGCTGCGGAGTTGAAGCTCCAGCAGGATCACATTGTGCGCCTGGAGACCAAACCGGCCAATTCGGAAGGTCAAAACGCGGTCACCATCCGCGAACTGGTGCGCAATTCCTTGCGCATGCGCCCCGACCGCATTGTGGTGGGTGAGGTGCGCGGCGGCGAGGCCCTCGATATGCTCCAGGCCATGAACACCGGCCACGATGGTTCCCTCACCACCCTGCACGCCAACGCCCCCCGCGACGCCATCTCGCGTCTGGAAACCATGTGCCTGATGTCGGGCATGGATCTGCCTGTGCGCGTCATCCGCGAACAGATCGCCTCCGCCATTGATCTCATCATCCAGCAGTCGCGCCTGCGCGACGGAACCCGCAAAGTCACCTCCATCACCGAGGTGGCCGGCATGGAAGGCGACACGGTGGTCATGACCGAAATTTTCCGCTACGAACAGACCAAGGTGGAAAAAGACGGCCGCATCATCGGCGAGCTGAAACCCACCGGCATCCGCCCCCTGTTCTCGCCGCGCCTGGAAGCCTCCGGCTTCCATCTGGGGCCGGAAGTCTTTGGGGCCAACCTGTCGGAAATGCTCAATTCGCGCCGCCGTTAGCCGCGGCAACGAACTGCGCCCAAATCAGCCTCGCACGGCCTGTGGGTGCTATAATCAGGACATTCACCATACCCGCAGCCGGCCAATGCGCCGCCTGATTTGCCGCACCGGGAAAGACCGGACTCCAACCAGGGGAAAGGGCACAGCATGAACCGACAAGAAACCATCCTCAAACTCCGCACGCGCCGGCTGGCCGTCCTGCTCATTGACGCCCGCCAGACCCACCGCCGCACCTTCGAAGAGTGCGCCCAGGCGATGGGCGTCAGCGTGGAGGAGTACCAATCCTACGAAGCCGCCCAGGCTGCCCCTTCGCTGCCCGCGCTGGAAGCCCTGGCTTTTTACCTGAACCTGCCGCTGGAACATTTTTGGAGCCAAACCACGCTCAGCGCCCAGGCCGCTGCCCCCTCCGATCAGGTGCGCAAACTGCGCGGCCTGCGCAACCGCGCCATCGGCGCGCGCCTGCGCCAACGCCGCACCCAGTTGGAAATGGGCACGGAAACCCTGGCCGAAAAGCTGTCTCTGCCGTCTGAGCAGGTGGACACCCTGGAAACCGGCCAAACCGCCATCCCCCTGCCCCAACTGGAGCTGATCGCCGAAGCCCTGGGCCTGCCCATTCAAGAGCTCTTCGACCAGCACGGCCCCATCGGCGAATGGCGCACCGAGCGCGAGCTGAACGAAAAATTTGCCCAGCTGCCCACCAAGATGAAAGATTTCGTCAGCAAGCCCGTCAACCGGCCCTATCTGGAGCTGGCCATGCGCCTGAGCGAGCTGTCGGTGGAAAAACTGCGCACCGTGGCCGAAAGCCTGTTGGAAATCACCTATTAACCCATGAGCGAAGCTCTCCCACCCGCCGTTTTGAACGATCAGGCCCAAAAAGCCTACCGCGAAGGCCAGTTTTCACGGGCCGCCGATTTGTTTGAACAGGCCGCCCGCGCCCTGGACGCGCAAGGGCAGGCATTGGACGCAGCGGAAATGTGGAACAACGTCAGCGTGGCCAGCCTGCAGGCCGGGGATGCCGCCCGCGCCCTGCGCAGCGCCGAGGGCAGCGACGCCGTTTTCGCCGCCCAACAGGACGCCCGCCGTCAGGGGCTGGCCCTGGGCAACCAGGCCGCCGCTTTGGAAGCCCTGGGGCAAACGGATGAGGCCCTGGCCCGCTACCAACTCTCCAGCGACGCCCTCAAACAAGCCGGGCAGCCGGAGCTGCGCGCGGTGGTGTTAAAAAGCCTCTCTGCCCTGCAAATGCGCACCGGCAAGCGCATGGAGGCCATGGCGTCCATGCAGATTGCCCTGGAAAACCAAAAACACCTCAGCCTGCGTGAGCGCCTGCTCAAGTCGCTGCTGAAGGTCCCCTTCCGAATGCTCAAATCCTAACAAGGCCGTGATGGACTCCTGGAGCCTGCGGCAAGCCGCCCTCTCCGATTACCCCGCTCTGGCGCGTTTTCTTCAGGTGCAGGCCTATGTCCACCGCCACCTGGACTGGCGCCCCACCCTGGACTGGTTGGGGTTCCAACCCTTTTTCCTGCTGGAAGACTCAACCGGCATTCAGGCTGTTCTGGGCTGCCCCCAGGATCCCCCCGGCGTGGCCTGGGTGCGGGTCTTTGCCTGCACGGACGAAGACCATCTGCGCCCGGCCTGGGAACAGCTGTTCACCGCCGCCCGGCAGGCCCTGCCCGAACCGCGCCCCACCCTGGCCCTGCTGGCCCTGTATGAATGGGTGGCCGACCTGGCCCCTTGGGTGGGGCTGCAAAAAACCCAGGACATCGTGGTGCTGGAATGGAACCAGCGCGTGCCCCCCATCGCCGCCGCGCAGGGAGAGGTGCGGGTGGAGGTCATGCGCCTGACGGATCTGCCCGCCGTGCTGGAACTGGATCAGCGGGCCTTTGGCAGCCTGTGGCAGCTTTCAGCCGATTCGCTGGAACGCTGCTTTCGGCAGGCCGGTTACGCCACCCTGGCCTGGCTGGACGGGCAGCCGGTGGGCTACCAGATCAGCACGCACACCTCCTACGCCGCCCACCTGGCGCGTCTGGCGGTGCGCCCAGACCTTCAGCGGCGCGGCATCGGCGCGGCCATCTTAGGTGAGCTGCAAAGCCATTACCAAAACCGCGGCGTCTGGCGGCTGACGGTGAACACCCAATCCGACAACCACGCCTCCCTGTCGCTCTATCACCGCGCGGGCTTCCGCGAAACCGGCGACCGCTTCCCCGTTTTTGTATACGCCGAGCCTCAGTCCGAAGGTTAAAAAACACTTTCTTTACAAAACCCCTCCGCTATGGCACAATTCTGGGCATCGTCACTGTTCGAATAGGAGGAACCGACCGATGAGCCGCACCAAAGATAAACGCCAACAAGCCCAAATTGACCGCCGCCGCCAGCAAACGCGCGAAAGGCTCACCCTGATTGCCATCATCACCTTTTTGGTGGTAATTGTGGCCGCCGCGCTGATCATCCCCCAGATCCAGCGCCAAAACAGCGCCCGCGCCCAAATCACCACCCACGGCATCGCCTACACCGCCTCGAACCAAAACTCCCTGGGCGACCCCAACGCGCCCGTCAAGGTGGTGGAATACTCCGACTTCCAATGCATTCACTGCAAGGACTTCGCCCTGAAAGAAGAAGCCGCCCTGCTGCAGTACGTGGAAGAAGGCAAGGTGTATTTCACCTATATGCCGGTGGATATGTTCGGGCCCATTTCGGAAACCGTCTCCGAGGCCGCCTACTGCGCCGCGGATCAGGGCAAATTCTTTGAATACCGCGATGTGATCTTCCTCAACCTGGACGGCAACCGCAGCGAAACCTATTCCGCCGCCCGCCTGGCCGATTACGCCGAGGCCCTGGGGCTGGAGCGCAAAACCTTTGAAACCTGCCTGAAAGACCGCACCTACGACAAAAAAGCCACGCAGAACTTCGCCGAAGCGCGGTCGGGTGGGGTCGAGGGCACGCCCGCCTTCGTCATCGGCGGCAAAGTGGTCTACAAAGATCAGCTGCTGTCCACCATTAACCAGGCGCTGCTGTCTGTTCCCTGATATTTCCCCTCTGTGTGCAAACCGAGCGCCGCGGACCGCGGCGCTTTTATTTTACTGCACCCGGGCGTGGCGCGCGCCCAGCCGCAGCACCTGCTCGCTGCCCCCCTTGCGCGTGCACAGAATCTCCCCGCGAGTTTCCAGGTCCAACTTGACGGCGGTGTAATACCAGGGGATCGAACCCCCAAAACGCCCGCGCAGTTTCTGCTCCACCACCATGCTCAACTGGCGGTAAGTCTGCGGGCCCAGGTCTGCCAGCGACTGCAGGATAACCGCGCGCATCTGCTCATACTTGGCCCGGCTGATATGAACACCCTTTAAGCCCTGCGGGTGCAGCGTGACGATCTTATCTTCCATTTCGCCGCCTCCTGGCTGTGCGTGCGCCTTCACCTTAATTATAAAAAGGTCGTCAAGCCCCTTTCAAACGCACACAGCCCAGCTCACCCCTCCCCCATGCTCAGGGGAGGGGCGAGCATAAAGGGCAGAAGCGCGGTTTAATGCTGACCGCTGGAGAGGGCCAGCCCCACCACGCCCAGCACAATCAAGGCCAGCGAAGCGAATTTCAGCCAGTGCACCGGCTCCTTGAAAAGGAAGATGCCGATCAAGGTGACCAGCGCCGTGCCCACCGAAGCCCACACCGCATAGGCCACGCTCACATCCAGTTTTTTCACCGCCACGGCGTCGCAAGCCAGGCTCAGTCCCATCAGCACGAAAATCAGCACCGAAGGCAGCGGCCGGGTGAAGCCCTGTGACAGTTTCAAGCAAATCGATGCACCCACTTCAAAAACGATTCCCACAAACAAAACCAACCAGCTGGTACCCATGAGATTCCTCACGTCTCTCATCTACGAAGAATTCCGATTCATTCCAAAAACCAAACCAGCCTGCTGAGGGTCAGAGGCTGTCCGTTTTCATTCAATTGTGGGTCAATCGGATGAGAGCCGTCAGGTAAAGCGGTGTGCACCAAAACGCCGGTTGGTCCGGTCGGGGCGAACGGTGGCCAACAAGATCCAGTACAAACGCGTTAACATCTTATTTTGCGCAGACATAAGAATTCTCTTTCACTCACAGGAGCGCGTCTACTCCCATTATAGCACCGCGGTCAACCCGCCGCCGGCCGCGCCTGCCTGGACAGTTGACCAGTCTTTGGGCCGCCCGCGCGTGCCGCCGCAAAGCCGGGTATAATTTTGCAACCTGTGCGCCCTTTGAAACGTATATCGTTATGGCTGCATAGGAGCCTAATATGAAAACATCTACCCGCATTCTCTTAGGATGCCTGACCTGCATCCAGCTGCTCTACGTCCCTCTGAACCGCCTGTCCACTGGCGGCATTGCCCCCTTTATCCCTCTGGATGCTTACATCCCCCTCTGGCCGGTGTGGGCTGTGCCCTACCTGCTGATTGTGGCCTGCTGGCCATTGGCCATCGCCTGGGCGGTGTTCTTCGCCAAAGATGAAGAGCTGACAGCCCTGGTGGCCTCCATCCTTACGGCCTCATTGGTCGGCATTGTGACCTTCACCCTCTTCCCCACCTACGTCATCCGCCCCGAAGTCACCTCCCAGGGCTGGGCTGCCGATCTGCTGCGCTGGATTTACGCCAACGACGGGGCCTACAACGCCCTGCCCTCCGGCCATGTGTACATGACCACTGTGCTGGCTTACTACGGGCGGCGCTGGTTTCCCAAGGTGCGCGGGCTGTTCCCGGCGGTGGTGGTGGTCATTCTGCTCTCCACCCTCTTCACCCATCAGCATTATCTCTTAGACCTGGCCGCGGGGCTGTTCGTGGGGCTGGCGGCCTGCAGCATCGGCCCGTGGGCGGCGCGCCTGTTTTTTCCGCAGCCCAAGCCCAAACCCGCCCGGCTGATCAAAGCCCCTTCACCCAAAGAATAGTTCCCCGGAGGCCGCATGAACCCGATCGTGCTCGAAAAAGTGGACCAGGCTGTCGCAATTTTGCAGGAAAAAAAGATTGACCTTTGGCTGACCTTCGTGCGCGAGACCTCTGTGCTGGCGGACCCCATGCTGCCGCTCATCTACGGCGAAACCGGCCTCACCTGGCACAGCGCGCTGATCCTCACCCGTCAGGGTCAGCGCATCGCCATCGTCGGCCGCCTGGAGCGCGAAGCCGCCCAGGCCACCGGCGCCTACACCCAGGTGCTGACCTACGACCAATCCATTCAGCCCGTGCTGCTGGACACCCTGGAACACCTTAACCCTCAGCAAATCGCCATCAACACCTGCCCCGATGACGAACTGGCTGACGGCCTGACCCACGGCATGTATTCACTGCTCACCCACATGCTGGCCAGCACCCCCTATCACGACCGCCTCATCTCCTCGGCCGAGGTGATCGCCGCCCTCAACGGGCGCAAGACCGCCCAGGAAGTGCAGCGGATCCAGACCGCGGTGGACATCGCCGAAGAAATTTTCGCCAGCCTGTTCGCCGAGCTGCGCCCCGGCCTCACCGAGCGCGAGGTGGCCGCGCGCATGCACGCCGAGGTGGACCGGCGCGGCCTGGAAACCGCCTGGGCGCGGGCGGGCTGCCCGGCGGTGAACCACGGGCCCCTTTCAGCGGTGGGCCACGGCCTGCCTGGCGATATCCCCCTGGAACCGGGGCACATTTTGCACCTGGATTTCGGCGTGCGCTATCAGGGTTATTGCTCTGACTTACAGCGCGTGGTGTATATGCTGCGCCCCGGCGAAACCCAGCCGCCCGAAGCCGTGCAGCACGGTTTTCGCACCGTGGCCGATACCGTCCAGGCGGTGGCCCAGGCCATGCTCCCCGGCACCCCCGGTCATGAATTAGATCAGTTGGCGCGCCAGCGCCTGACGGCGGCGGGCTACCCCGAATTCCCCTACGGCCTGGGTCACCAGGTGGGCCGCCGCGTGCACGACGGCGGCGCGCTCATGGGCCCCCTGTGGGAACGTTACGGCCGCCGCCCCCTGGGCACGCTGGAAGCCGGGCAGGTGTTCACCATTGAGCCGGGCTTAATGCTCCCCGAACACGGGTATGTGGGTTTGGAAGAAGATGTGATCGTCACGCCTCAGGGCGCGCGTTTCCTGAGCCGGCCGCAGACCGAATGGATCGTACGGTAAAGGTGCGCTCCGCCAGGGCGCGGATTTGCTCGCGGAACAGCTCAATCCCCTGACGAGAGACCGCGCTGGGCACGATCAGACACACCGCCCCCGGAACCACAAAGGCCTCAAAGGGCGTCTGCCCGATGATTTCCCCATCCGCCTGGGCCACCAGGGGCTTGCTGGCGCTGACCCAAATGCGGCGCGTGGCCCGATAGGTGCGCAGCCGCGGCGAACGGTCGCGCCGTGAAATCACCACGTCCCAGGCCACCCGCAGCAAATCCACCAGCGTGCGCGAACGCAGCACGCACACCTCCATCAGTCCGTCATCAGGATAAATGTTCAGCGGCGTGGGCAGTTCCCCCAGGCCGATCACGCTGCTGTTCACGATCATGATCTCCGAGGCGCGCGTGCGCACGGGCAGATCGTCAATTTGCAGGGTGAAGGCGTGCGGCTGCAGGCCGATCAGCGAGCGGAAGAAGTTCAGCAAATAGGCAAAAAAGCCAAACCGGCGCTTCTGCTGGCGGTCGGTGGTTTGAATCAGCGTGGAGCTGATCCCCGCACCGGCGTTGAGCAAATACAGCCGCCCAGCGATGCTCAGCCCGTCCAGTCGGCGCAGGCTGTGTTCCCCCAAAATCAGTTCCAGAGCCGCTTCGAGCTGCAAAGGGATGCCCAAATTGCGCGAGAGCGCGTTCCAGGTTCCCGCGGGCAGCACCCCCAAGGGCACCGAACTGCCCACCAGCCCGTCCGCCGCGCCCGAAACCGTGCCGTCCCCACCCGAAACCACCACCAGCTGCGCCCCCCAACCCAGCGCCTCGGCCACCACCGGCTTCAGCGATTCGGCCCCCTGGGTGGTGTAGGTGCGCAGTTCCCAGCCCGCCGCGCTGAAGCGCTGCCGCACCAGGGCCAGCACCGCCTCGGCGGAGGTCACGCCCGAAACGGGATTGAGGATGAACAACGCGCGCGCAGGCGGGGTCAGGTCTGACTGCATGGGGTTAACATAATCCAAACCTGCCAATCCGGCAAGCCTTTTGCCCGGTTTGCCCCTCTGGCGCGTCCTGCGTTACAATAGAAGCCCGGAGCCGCAAAGAGCCTATGCACCCCTTTCTGACCGCCCTCATGTTCCTCACCACCCTGCCGGTGCGCCCCCGCGCGCCCCTCCAACCGGCCCCCCTCAGCCGGGCCGCCCCCTGGTTTCCGCTGGTGGGGCTGCTCCTGGGCGGGCTGCTGACCGGCGCTGCCGCCGCCCTGGGCGCCCTCTTCCCCCCGCTGCTGGCTGCCGTGCTGCTGACCGCCGTGTGGGCGGCCCTCACCGGCGGGCTGCACCTGGACGGGCTGGCCGACTGCTGCGACGGTCTGCTGGCCCCCGTCTCCGCACAGCGGCGGCTGGAGATCATGAAAGACCCGCGCATGGGCAGCTTTGCGGGCGTGGGCCTGGTCTTATTTCTGCTGCTGAAGGTCTTTGCGCTGCTGTCGCTGCCCCCTGGCGCGGGCGGCTGGGCGGCCCTGCTGCTGGCCCCGACGCTGGCCCGCTGGCTGGTGCTGTGGCTGGCCTTGCAGCCCCAGGCGCGCCCCGCGGGTTTGGGAGCTGCCCTGGCCGAAGGCCTGCAAAAACCGGCCTTGCTGGCGGCCTTTCTCCCCGTGGGGCTGGCCGCGGCGCTGGGCGGTTGGCACGGAGCGGCGGCCCTGCTGCTGGGCGCAGCCGCCGCCTGGCTCATCCTGCGCGCAGCCAAAGCCCGCCTGGGCGGCGTCACCGGCGACGTGATGGGCCTGTGCATCGAGATGGTCGAACTGGTCACCCTGCTGACCTTCGCGGCCCGCATCCCCCCCTTATAGGCATCCCCCCCATGACCCTGCCCCCCTTTCCCTTTCGCCTCGGCACGACCTCTTACATCGTCCCGGATGACATCCTGCCCAACGTGCGCTTTCTGGCGGATAAGGTGCAGGATATTGAGCTGGTGCTGTTTGAAGTGGATGACGGAACCAACAATCTGCCCAGCCCTGAAACCGTGGCGGAAATGCAAGTCCTGGCCGCCGCCCACGGGCTGAGCTACACCGTGCATCTGCCCCTGGATCTGCGCCTGGGCGCAGACGAGGACCTGCGCCACCCCTCGCTGGTCAAAGCCCAGCGCGTCATCGAGCGTACCCGCGCCCTGGCCCCCTTCGCCTACGTGCTGCACCTGGACGGGCGCGAGGAGCGCTGCCAAACCGACCCGCAGGTGCTGGCCCGCTGGCAGCAGAATTCCATTCGTGCCCTGCGGCAGGCCGCCGCCTGGGCCGATGACCCCGCCCTCCTGGCGGTGGAAAATCTGGAAGGTTATCCCCTGGACTTCTGGGAGCCGGTCTTCGCCCAGATCCCTGTCAGCCGCTGCGTGGATATCGGCCACTTGTGGCTTGACGGCCGCGACCCGCTCACCTATCTCCAGCGCGCCCTGCCGACCACGCGCGTCATCCACCTGCACGGCATCGGCACGCGCGATCACCAATCCCTACGCCATGCCGACCCCGCCGCCCTGGATGCCGTCCTGGCGGCCCTGCTGCACGCCGATTACCGCGGGGTGCTGACCCTGGAAATTTTTGGCGAGGAGGATTTCCACACCTCCATCCAAGCTCTGAATGCCAGCCGTCAACGGTTAGCCGCCGGAGGAGACTTATGGGCAAAAGCCTGACCCTCATCCTGGGCGGGGCGCGCAGCGGCAAAAGCACCCTGGCGCAAACCCTGGCCGCCCAACGCAGCCCGCACGTGCTCTATGTGGCCACCGCCACCGCCGGGGATGACGAAATGCGCCGCCGCATCGCCGCCCACCGCGCCGAGCGCCCGCCCCAATGGGGCACCCTGGAAGCTCGCCGTCAGGTGGGCAGCGCCGTGCTGACCTGCCCCTACCCCGCCGAGGTCATCCTGGTGGACTGCCTGACCCTGCTGGCCAACAATGTGCTCATGGATTTGCCCGTAGGCGCCGCCGAGGCCCAGGTACAGCAAACCCTGGACGATGAAGTCCAGGGGCTCTTGAACGCCTATGCGCAGCTTTCTGCGGAATGGATTGTGGTCTCCAACGAGGTCGGCCTGGGGCTGGTTCCGCCCTATCCCCTGGGGCGCATGTACCGCGATGTGCTCGGCCGCGCCAACCAACGCCTGGCACAAGCCGCCGATCAGGTGGCTTTTTTGGTGGCTGGTCTGCCCATGTGGCTCAAGGGGCCAACCTCACCCACCCCTTAGACGCGCGAATAGTGCCGGCTGACGCGGTGCGCGCTGCGCACGGGCGTGCTGCCCGCGTCGCAGAACAACTGCGTGCAGGTTTCCGTCACCTTCATCTCATGGCTCAGCTCATAGGCTTCCTGGCTGCGCCAGACGGAAACGATCTGCCACAGCGTGCGGCTTTCGCTGTCTTGAATCAGGTAGGAGTCCAGCAGTCCTTCGGGGGGGTGCCGGATGGCTTTGGCATAGGCCTCTTCCAACCGCGCCCAATTGTCTTTCACCACCTGCCCGCTCAAAATGGATACGTACATCTCAGCCTCCTTTCGGCGGGGGGTCTTGTCCCTCCAATATCATTATACAGTTCTCCGGCGCGTTTTGTATCCGCGACTGCCGGGCTCCTCCCCCTTTGGGGTGTTATCCCTCCCGCACCAGCCGTTCCAAATCCTGCGCCGCGCCGCTGGCAAACAAGGCTTTCAGCTCGGCCAGGCTGTCCCAGGCAAACTGGGCTTCCTCCGGCGAAAGGTTCAGCTCCGCGAACTCATCCTCATCCAGCACCAGGCTGCTCCCATCCGGGTACACCAGCAGATCCAGGGCCAGATCCACATAGGAAATCTGGCTGTCCTGAAACACCGCCGGACGGGTCACATTGCAGTACCAGCCCTTGAGATGCCCGTCGTCCACGTCGTACATGGCGAAGATGTTGTAGCCGCGCTGGCTGAAATAAGCCTCCACAAAACGGTCCCCCAATCGCAGGAAAATCCCGTGAAACATGCGGTCCACACGGTTGAAATAGGCCTCCAGCAGCACGGCCTTCTCACCCCGCGCCAGGATCTTCCCAGGGTAGCGCCAGGTCTCTTCGCCCCGCGGGTTCAGTTTGATCACATCCACATGGGATGGCTCGGCTACAGACACAAAACACCTCCCAACGGCAAGGATAAAGATACCGTCTCCCCCGCCTTCACCGGCTGGGTTAACAGGAATTGCAGGCGTTGGCCCGCGCAGTCCAGCGTCACGCGGAAGCCCTCCGGGCGGAAGAGCACATCCACCACACGCCCGTCCAACTGCCCCGCCCCCGCCGCGTCTGCGCCGGGCGAAAGTTGGGCGTGCAGAGGCCGCAGCAGCACCTGCACGCGCTGCCCCAGAGTAAAGGAACGCCGCGGGTCAGCCTCAGCCCGGAAAGCCCCCAATGAGGTGCGCACCGTGAGGGGCTGCAAGCCCGCCACCTCGCCCGCCAGCAGGTTGGTCAGCCCCAAAAAGCGCGCCGCCTCCGCGTCCGCCGGGTAGCGGTACACCTCCGGCGGGGCGCCGGTCTGCACCACCCGCCCCTCGCGCAGCAGCGCCAGCCGGTCGGCGATGGCAAAGCCCTCTTCCTGATCGTGGGTCACATAAATAGCGGGGATGGCCGTTTCGGCCAGCACGCGGCGCAGCTCTTCCAAAAGCTGTTCGCGCAGCCCGCGGTCCAGCGCCCCCAGCGGCTCATCCAGCATCAGCAGGCGCGGCTGCGGCACCAACGCCCGCGCCAGCGCCACGCGCTGCTGTTCCCCGCCGGAAAGGTCGGTCACCCGCCGCTGGGCGAACCCGCTCATATGCACTTTTTCCAAAGCCTCGCCCACGCGGCGCTCGGCTGGGGGGCCGCTGATTCCCTGCATTTTCAGCCCAAAAGCCACGTTTTCAGCCACTGTGCGGTGCGGAAACAGGGCGTAATCCTGAAACATCAGGCCAAAACCGCGCTGATGCACGGGGATGGGGGCCTGATCCACGCCGTCCCACAGAATCTGACCGCCTTCGGCCTCTTCTAACCCGGCAATGATGCGCAGCAGGGTGCTCTTGCCGCTGCCCGAGGCCCCCAGCAGGCAGATGGTCTCACCCGCCTCCACTTTGAGTGAAATCCCGCGCAGCAGCGGCTTGCCCTCATAGGTTTTGGTGATCGCTCGCACTTCCAGCATAAGCCCTCGCTCCGTCCTTCCAACGGGTTTCAATGCTATCACATCTTTCAGCCGCGCTTACGCCTCCAGCTTTTCCATCAAAAAGATGCTCAGCGCGCACACCAGCATCAAAATGGTGGACATGGCCAGGGCCTGCCCGTAATTATAGGCCCCCGGCTGGCTCAAGAAGCGGTAAATCGCCACCGGCAGGGTGGGGTATTCAGGCCGCGCCAGAAAAGAGGTGGCGCCGAACTCGCCCAGCGAGATGGTGAATGAGAAAATGGCCCCCACCATGGCCGCCCGCCCCACGATGGGCAGATCCACCCATTTCCACACCTGCCAGGGGGATGCGCCCAGGGTGGCCGCCGCCTGACGCAGCCGCACCGGGATGGAAGCCAGGGCGGGCTGCAGGGTGCGCACCACAAAGGGCAGGGCCACCAGGCTGTGGGCGGCGGGGATCAGAAACGGCAGGCGGGCAATCTCCAGCGGCGGGCGGTTAAAAGTGACCAGATAGCCCAGCCCCAGCGTCACCGCTGAGGTGCCCAGCGGCAGCATCAGCGCCAGGTTCAGCGCCCGCCCCCAGCCCCCTTTGCGGTTGACGGCGTAGGCCGCCAAAAAACCCAGGGTGAGCGAAATGGCCACCGTCTCGGCGGCATACACCAACGAATTGCGCAGCGCCGCCGCCGGAGGCACGTAAAAATACACCTCGCGCCGGTTGACAAACAGCTCGCGGTAATAATCCAGGGTCAGGCCGCTCTCCAGGCTGGTGCGCCCCTCGCGGTCCCCCGCCAGCCGCGTGACCGAGCGCGCCCCCAGCGCGCCCAAAGGCGCCGCCAGGAGCAGCATCAGGGCCGCCGCCACCCCGAACACAAACCAGCGCGCCGTGCGGCTGCGGGGCGGGCGCAGACCCTCGCCGTGCACGCGCGGGGTCAGGGGGATATCCCCCTGCTGGCGGCTCAGGCGCGTATACAGCGCGGTGATGGCCAGCGTGCAGCCCATCTGGATCAGCGACAGCAGCCCCGCCAGCGGGATGTTCAGCATCTGCATGGCCTGGATGTAAATTTCCACCTCCAGGGTGGCGTAGCGCGGCCCGCCCAACAGCAGCACCACGCCGAAGCTGGTGAAATCAAACAGGAACACCAGCACCACCGCCGCCCACAGGGCCGGGCGCAGCAGCGGAAAGGTCACCTCGCGCCAGGCGCGCAGCGGCGAAGCCCCCAGCACGCGCGCGGCCTGCTCCAGGCGCGGATCCAACTGCGCCCAGGCGCTGCCCACCACGCGGATAACGATGGTGGAGTTGTAAAACACGTGCACCAGCACGATGGCCGCCAGACTGTTGAGTAGCTGGATGGGCGGCTCCTTCAGGCCCATCAGGTCCATCAAGCCCACGTTCAACCAGCCGCGCGGCCCCACCAGGGCGTTAAAGGCCGCCGCCACCACCACCGTGGGTAAAATGAAGGGCAGGGTGCTCAAAATGCCCACCAGGCGTTTGCCGGGGAAGGTGTAGCGCCCAAACACGGCCGCCGCGGGCAGCCCCACCGCTAGAGTCAGCAGGGTAGAAAGCCCCGCCTGCCAAAAGGTGAAGCCCAGCGCGCGGGTCAGACGCGCCCAGCCCGCCGCCCCCACGCCGTTTTGCAGCAGAGATTCTCCGGCGATGCCGAAAATGGTCAGCAGCGGGTAGAAGAAGAACAGAGCCAGAAAAGCAAACGGAACGGCCCACAGCGCCCCCCTGCGCCAGCGGGCCGCCCTACCTGCCGTGAGCTGGGCAGCACTCAACGCAGAACCGCCTCGTCCCAGGCCTGAATCCAGGCGTCGCGGTTGGCGGCGATGCGTTCCGGATCCAATTGAGCCGGCTGCTGGGCCTGCTGGGCGTATTTTTCATACACTTCGGGCAGTTTGGCCTCGCTGTTCACCGGATAGACAAACATTTGCAGGGGCATATCCTCCTGGAAGGGCACGCTGAGCATATAGTCCACAAATTTTTCAGCCAGGGCGCGGTTGGGCGTGCCTTTAAGAATGCCCACGAACTCAATCTGCCGGAAGCAAGTGCCGGGAGCCGTCACCGAGCCGGTGATGGCCTGATCCACGGGCGGGTCGGCAAACACCACCTCGGCCGCCGGGCTGCTGGCATACGAAACTACCAGCGGCTGGGGGCCTTTGCCCGAAGAGCCGCTGAAATTGGTGTAATAGGCCGTGGTCCAATCCGAGACCACTGCCGTCTCGTTGGCGCGCAGCTTCTTCCAGTACTCCAGATAGCCCTCCTCGCCGTATTGCGCCACCGTGGCCAGCAGGAAGGCCAGCCCCGGCGAAGACACCGCCGGATTTTCCACCACCAGCAGACCGCGGTATTCGGGCCGGATCAGGTCGTCCAAACTCTGCGGCACAGCCAGCCCCTTGGCCTCCAGGGCGGCGATGTCGTAATTCAGGCACACATCCCCAAAATCCACCGGCAGGGCGCGGTTCTGCGCGTCTGCGCGGAATTCGGCGGGAATTTTCTCCAGCAGGGGCGAGGCGTACGGCTCAAAAATATCCTCTTTCAGCGCGCGCGAGAGGAAGGTGTTGTCCACCCCGTAAAACACATCCGCCTGGGGGTTGCCCTTGGTCAGAATGGCGCGGTTGAGGGCCGAGCCGGAATCGCCGCTCTTTAAAAAGATCACCTTCACCTGATTGGCCTCTTCAAAGGCCGCCACCACGTCTTCGCTGACGGCAAACGAATCGTGGGTCATCACCGTCAGCACCGCCGGTTCCGCAGGCTGAGGGGCAGCGGGCGCGGGCGCAGCCGTCGGGGCGCAGCCCGCGAAAACGAAGCTCATCAAAACCAACATCCATGCAAAGCGTTTCATGCCTACTCCTGAGATGAATCGGATTGAGATTTGCGCGTGTGGATGCACAGCAGCACACCGTGCTGCACGCTGACCGCGGCGCTGGTGCTCTCCATCACGTTGCTGATGCCGCGGGTGCGCTGTGGAAACAGCGTCTCTCCCCGCAGCGGGTAAGCCAGTTGGGCGGTGGTCACGCCGCGCGCCGGGCCTAAAATGGGCAGCAGGGAGACGCCATCCCCCGCCTGGCCGTGAATGTCGGCCCGCTCGCGGATGAGGAAGACCTCTTCCTGGCCGTCGTCCAGGCGTACGTCGCAATCTTCCAGTTCCGGCAGCAGCAGCAGGAACAGGTTGGCCAGGGTCTGATCCAGCCGCCCGCCCAGGGCTGCCGCCACCCGCAGGGTGGTCACGCCCGCGGCGCGTACAGCCAGGAGGGCCAGTTCCAGATCGGTTTCGTCTTTATGCACCGGAAAACGGCGAATTTCGACCCCCTGGGCCTCCAGCGCGGCCACATCCTCGGCCGCCACCGAATCCAGATCGCCGATGAGCAGATTCGGCCGCAGCCCCAGGGCCTTCAGGTAATACCAGCCCCCGTCCACAGCCACCAGCCAGTCGTCTGGCTCCAGCAAAAAGCGCACTTTCTCTGGGTCTGGCAGGCTGCCGTTGACAAAAATCAGCGCGCGTTTGGGTTGAGCACACATAAAAACCACCTCCGCTGGCGAAGGTGGTTGCACAAGTTGACAGGATCCTTTCCCTCCGCCGGCATTACCCGGATCAGGTACATTGGGTCGAAGGCTGGCGCCTTCCTCTCAGCCTGGGCTACCAGGCTCCCCGTGTTCAGTTGTTAATGCCAGTATAAGAGCGCGGCGGGGAATTGTCAATAGTCCCCCGCTGCAAATCCTTCAGCACCCCACCCACACCGCCCCCAGGGCGTGCGCGCCCTCCTCTGGCCTCATCCCCTCCGGCAGCCGCAGCAAATGCGCCGGGCAGCCTGCCGTGCAGTCACTGGCGCCAAAGCCGTGCACCACCGCCTCGGCCCCCAGGGCCAGCAGCCGCCCCACCCACGCACATTCCAGGCGCTGGGGGCCACAGCGGAAAGACACCCCGCTCAGCACAGCCCAGGCGCGGAAAACGTCAATGTGCCAGTGCGGGCGCAGCACCGGGCGCAGATGCCGCCCCAGACGTCCGCGCAGGCCCCCCGGTCCCAGAGCGCTGCCCAGATACACGTAGCCGCCCGCCGGAAAGGCGCACCAGCCCAGCCGCCCCACTTGCCCCGCCGCGGGCTGCGCCAGGGTGAACCACAGCGCGTAGCTGCCGGCGCAGGCCGGAAAAAGATCGGCTTCCACCCGGCCTAGGCCCCGCCGCCCGCCGCCATGCTCTCGATCCACAGGCGGGCGCTGTTCATGCTGGCCTCCCAGCCCGGAAAGGTCAGGTAACGGCGGCGCGCCCCCAGGCTGAGGGTCAAGAGATGTCCGCGGTCGTTGGCCAAACGCGCCAGCCCCGCCGCCAGCCCCGGTGCGTCCCCTGGGGGGATCAGCAAGCCGCTGTCGCCGCTGCCGATCACCTCTCCCGCCGCGCCATAGGTGGTGCCCACCGCGGGCAGGCCGAAGGAAAAACCCTCCAGATACACAATGCCAAAGCCTTCGTACGAAGAGGGCACCGCCAGCACCTGACTGCTCCGGTACACGGCCTTCAGCTCATCCTGATCCAGCGCCCCGTGGAAGCGCACCTGATCTTTCCACGGGCTGGCTTGCAGGGTTTTCATCAGGCTGCGCGTGTAGGCGGGCTTCATGTTCATGCGCCCCACCACGTCCAACTGCCAGTTGGCGCTGGGAATGCGCCCCAGGGCGTCCAGCAGGAAATGCAGGCCCTTGCGCGGGGTCAAATTGCCCACGAAGAGCACGCGCAGCGGCCCATCTTGATCGCAGCGCGAAGCAATTTCGGATTCCCCCAAAGGCACAGCCCCCATCAGCCGGTCGCCGCCGGGGGTGGCCACCGCCGCTGGGCGGCGCTGACCGGTGAGGGCTTCCACCGTCTGGCGCGTGGTGCGGCTGTTAAACAGCCAGCCGTCCACCGAGCGCAGGTAGGCGCGCTCCACGGCGCGGTAGAGGGGCATCCACACCGCGGGGTGATTTTCGTTGCTGCGCAGGTGGTGCACAATGGACAGCAGCGGCGGCCCGCCCGAGCGGCGCAGGTCGCGGTTCAGGCGGAACAGGGAGGGGTGGTTCATCTCGTCCTGCAGCCAGACGTCCACCCGTTTGCGCGTGAGCAGGCGGCGCACCTCGTTGGAAAAATTGTCGGTCAGATGGGCCGCGTAGCCGCGCCAGGGCAGAGAGACGATCTCCACACTGTGCCCGGCACGGGCCAAATTCTCCACCAGCAGCCGGTCATACAGATATCCGCCGGAGAGGGTGTTCAGGCTACCGTAGATCACCAATCCCACACGCATCCGCGCACCTCGTTGGCCGTGATTCCTGCCCCCCCAC
>DAIOUB010000058.1:0-17039 GCA_036751735.1 Levilinea sp.
TTGATGTCATCGCAACCACCGCCAACCATGTCATCGCGAGGCCGGTGCTTTCCCGGCCGCGGCGATCTCCTCGAAAGCATGTCATCGCGAGGCCGGTGCTTTCCCGGCCGTGGCGATCTCTCCGCCAATTTCGCAAGAACGATCCGCAGATTTCGCAGATAAAGCCCTCGCGTTTTTGTCATTGCGAGCAATCTCTTCGCCCAATTTGCGGGTGTTACCATCTCCTTATTTTGACATATTTTGTCATTAATATCAAGATTACCGCCAACATTCACCGCATCCAAACCACCCCTGAACCAATTCTTAATATCCCCCTGCTATCCTATGACCGTGATCGAAAAACGATCCAACCTAACCAACAAACATAAGGAGTGCACCATGAACTTCAAGAAATGGATCCCCGCCATCCTCGCGGGAACGCTGCTGCTGACGGGTGTCGTCGGCGTGATCGGAATTTCAGCCGTCAAGATGGTCAGCGCGGCGGCCCCCGCCGCACGCATCGCCGACCTGCCCGAACCCATGATGGGCCGCGGCCCCGGCGGCGGCTACGCCAGCGAAGAACTGGCCAGCGCCCTGGGCATCACCACCGACCAGCTCGAACAGGCCTATCAAAGCGCGCATGAGCAGGCCCTGGCCAAAGCCGTGGCTGCCGGTCAGATTACCCAGGCCCAGGCCGATCAGATGAAAACCGGCGGACGCATGCCCTTTGGCATGGGCGGCGGCTGGATGCAGGACAGCGGCGTAGATTTTGACGCCCTGCTGGCCGAAGCCCTGAACATCACCCCCGAACAGCTCCAGACCGCCCGCGAACAGGCTGCCCAGGCTCACCTGGCCCAGCAAGTGGCCGACGGGGAGATCACCCAGGAACAGGCCGATCTGATCCAGGGCCGCCGCACCCTCTTTACCAACTCGGCGTTCATCAGCCAGATGCAGGCTGCCTTTGAAAAAGCCGTGCAGCAGGCCGTGTCCGACGGCGTCATCAGCCAGTCGGCTGCCGACCAGATTTTGGCCGAACGCGCCGAAAACGGCGCCCCCGGTATGGGCGGCTGGATGGACGGCGGGCGCATGGAGCGCGGCATGGGCCGCGGGATGGGGGGCCGCCGCTAGTCCGATCCACAGATCCACGAGTAACTCAAGCGCCGCGCCTGGAAAAAGCTTTTTCCAGGCGCGGTTTTGGCATTCATCCCCACGGCGCGCGGTTTGCGGGTAGAATCCACGCAGAGGTCATCCCATGTTCGTCGGCGGCGAATTTTATTCCGATCCACGCTGGGTGCGGGCAGAACCCCAGCTGCACACCACCGGTCTGTATTTCCTCAACGGCGGGCGAGCCTGCCTGACGGTCATCGCCGCCGCCCTGCGTGCCCGCGGTGTGCGCCGCATCCTGCTGCCCAGCTACCTGTGCCCCTCCATCCCCAAAACCCTGCGCGCCGGCGGCCTGTCCGCCGCTTTCTACCGCGTGCGCGCCGACCTTTCCCTCGATCTGGAAGATATCGCCCGCCAGCAGAAGCGGGCCCAGGCGGTGTATTTCATTAATTACTTCGGCTTTGCCCATTCGCCCGCCGTGCGCGCCTTTATGCAGGATTACCAGCGTTCCGGCGGCTGGGTGGTGGAAGATAACGCCCAGGCGGGCTTTCTGGAACCTTCTGTTGGTGATTTCGTCTTCAACAGCCTGCGCAAACTGTGCGCGCACGACGGGGCTTACCTGCGCAGCCGGGTGGAACTGGCCCCCCTGCTGGCCAGCTTTCCCCCCGTCCCCAACCCGCGCCTGCCTCTCATCCGCGCCTACCGCCAGGGACTGTACGCCTACCAGGTCGAGCACCGCGGCAGCCACGCCCGCCTGCGCGCGCTCTACCGTCAGGCCGAACGCCTGTATGAGCGCCTGCCGGTCATCCACGGTGACCCGCAGGAACGCAGCGAAATTGAGCACCTGGACTGGGCCGGTCTGCGCCAGGCGCGCCGCAGCAACTATCAAACCCTCTTGGAGCTGCTGACCAGCATCCCTCAGGCCGTGCCCCTCTTCCCCCAACTGCAGGCCGATACCCTGCCCCTGGGCCTGCCCGTGTACCTGCCTCGCGGCCTGCGCGACCGCGTTTACGAGGCTCTGGGGCAGGCCGGGGTGGGCGCGGTCATCCACTGGCCGCCCCATGCCCGCGCCGATCCCCACACGCGGGCCGCCGCCGAGCGCATGTTGACCCTGCCTGTGGACGAACGCGCCGGCCGCAGGCACATGGAATATGTGGCCCTCCAGCTTTCGCGCGCCCTGGCAGGTGTGTAGGCTGCGCCGATCTGAAAGCTGGCAGGGTGTTGTATACTTAACCATAGAAGTTCTCTGTCCGCAGCATCCGGCGCACAACCCCCTCTTTTTTAGCAGCCAAACACCAAGCGGCAGCTTGCGTTTGAACCATCCTTTCCAAAATTCTGTGTGTTTCAGGAGAACCAAAATGAAAACCGTCATCGTCTATGATTCTGTCTTTGGCAACACTGAGAAAGTGGCCCAATCCGTCGGGCAGGCCCTGGGTGCTGCTGCCGAGGTATCCGTCCTGCGCGTCAGCGAGGCCACCCCCGAACGTCTGCGCGGGGCCGATCTGCTCATCGCCGGCGCGCCCACCCGCCAGTTCCGCGCTTCAGACGGCATGCGCCAATGGCTCGATGCCCTCCCCGCCGGAGCCTTGCAGGGCATCAAGACCGCCGCCTTCGATACGCGCATGTCGGTGAAGGACGCCAATGTGTGGATCCTCACCGTCATGGTGAAAATCTTCGGCTATGCGGCCGAGCCGATGGCGAAGAAGCTGAAAGCCAAAGGCGGCCAGCCCACCGGCACGCCCGCGGGCTTTTTGGTCAAAGGCACCGAAGGTCCCTTGTTCGACGGCGAATTGGAACGCGCTGCCGCCTGGGCGCAGGGCCTCGCCGCCAACTAACTCCCCCTACCCCCTTATCCCCAGGAGAAACCGCCATGTCCTCCACCCGTTCCGTGGCCCAAGTCTTTGCCAGCCGCCCCACTCTGGAAGGCGCCGGCGTCCATCTCAAGCGCGGGTTCAGTCACGGTCAAGAGACCCTCTTTGACCCCTTCCTGCTCTTTGACGATTTCAGCGGCGACGACCCCGCTGACTTCATCGCCGGTTTCCCCTGGCACCCCCACCGCGGCATCGAAACCATCACCTACCTGCTGGAAGGTGAGGTGGAACACGGCGATTCGCTGGGCAACGCCGGCAGCATTCGCCCCGGCGACGTGCAGTGGATGACGGCCGGCAGCGGCATCATCCACCAGGAAATGCCCGTCCCCAGCCCCAGCGGAAAACTGGTCGGCTTTCAGTTGTGGGCCAACCTGCCCGCCAGCCACAAGATGATCGCGCCGCGCTACCGCGGCATCACCGCCAACGAAATCCCCCAGATTCACCACGGCGGGGCGCGCGTGCACGTGATCTGCGGCACCCTCCAGGGCCATACCGGCCCCGCTGAGGATATCATCATCGCCCCCGAATATCTGGATGTCAGCCTGGACGCCAATGGGGCCTGGCTGCACGCCACCCCCCCAGGCCACACCGCCTTTGCCTACCTGTTCGCAGGCACGGCCAGCTTTGCCCCCGGCGCGGCCAAAGCCGTCTCCGGCAGCATCGTGCTGTTCAACAGCGGCGACCAGGTGGAGATCGCCGCCGGAGATAACGGCGCCCGCTTCCTCTTCATCACCGGCAAACCCCTGCGCGAACCCATCGCCTGGGGCGGGCCGATCGTGATGAACACCGCCGAAGAACTGCGCACGGCCTTTGCCGAATTCCGCGCCGGGACCTTCATCAAGCATCCCCAGGGCTAATTCACACCTGCCTCAGGCCAACTGGTGCAGCTGCACGGTGAACACCCCCGCGCAGGAGGAGATTTGCGTGTACTGCGCTTCCAGGCCTGCCGCCCGCAGGGCCGCCAGGGATTCATCCGCCAGCCAGAAGTATTCCTGCTCCCATTCCGGCCCCATCGCCTGGCGCAGGGCGTCTTCAGCCGCGGCGTTCTCAAAAGCCAGGTCGCCAATCACCAACCGGCCGCCCACCTTCAGATACTGGGCCAGGTAGCGGCGGCACAGCCTGACCTTTTCTTCCAGGGGGAAATGGTGCAGGGTGTAGCCGGAGACCACCGCATCGTAGCGGCGTTCAAATTCCTGCGGCCAGGGCCCGCGCACATCCGCCTGGGCAAACACCGCCCCGGCAGCTTGGCCCGCGCCCGCGCCAGCATCTCCCCCGAAAAATCCAGTCCCCACAGGCGGCAGCCCCGCCGCATCAGCAGTTCAGCCAGGTTGCCCGTGCCCGTACCCAAATCCAGCACCGCGTCCCCCTGCCCCACACCCGCCGCCTGCACCACCGCCGCCAGCACGCGCGAATACCCATCAAAAGGAAAGCCCGTGTCGGGCCGCACGGATTCATCGTAGCTTTCGGCCCAGGCGTCAAACTCTTCCGGAAAAAATTCGTCTGCCATTCTTTTACCTCCCGTTTTCAGCGATCCAATCCGCGGTGCGTTCGGCCAGGCGCTCCAGGGCCTCCACCGCCAGGCGCAAATCCGCTTCGCGCGTGTCCTCTTCCGGTGTGTGCGAAAGCCCGCGCAGGCTCTGTACGAACAGCATGGCCGTGGGCACGCCGCTCTGCGCCACCACCACCGCGTCATGCAGCGGCCCGCTGGGCATGACGTACGCGTTCCCACTCAGCTCACCCACCACCTGCGCGCCCAACGCGGTCAATTCCTCGTGGAAGCGCACCGGCGGCACATGGTACAGGCGCTCCCAGGCCACCTCCACCCGCTCCCAGCCCGCAATCGTCTCACTGGCAGCGCGCGCCTCGCCCAGCATGGCCGCCAGCGCGGTAGCATCGATATGCCGCTGATCCAGAGTGCATTCGCACTCCCCCGCCACCGCCGTCACAATCCCCGGCCGGGGGATGAGGCTGCCCACCGTGCTCACGCCCTCATGCCGCACGGCGATCTCACGCACCGCCAGGGCAAAGCGCGCTGCCGCGCTCAGGGCATCCCGCCGCTGGGTCATGGGGGTCGAACCGGCGTGGGCGGTCTGCCCGCGAAACACCAGGCGGTGGCGTTCCAATCCCATCGTGCCCAGCACCGCGGCCAGGGGCAGGTTCAGGCTTTCCAAAACGGGGCCCTGCTCAATGTGCAGTTCCAAATAAGCCGCGGCGTTCTCCATCTGGCGCGCCGCCAGCCCCGCCCGATCCAAATCCACCCCCCAGCGGCCAATCACATTCACCAACCGCTGTCCATGCGCATCGCGCGCCTCGCGCAGCGTGGCCGGGTCAAAAGGCCCGCAAACCGCGTGGGAGGTGAACATGCTCAGCCCAAACTGAGTGCCCTCTTCCTCGGCCCAGGCCGCCAGACGCAGCGTCACCGGCGGCGTCCCCCGCGCAGCCCAACAGCGCAGCACCTCCAGCCCGGCGGCCACGCCCAAACAGCCGTCCAGCCAGCCGCCTCCCGGCACCGAGTCAATATGGCTGCCCAGGATCAGCGCACGCGGCGAAGCTCCCCGCAGGGTGGCCCACACGTTCCCAGCCTCATCCACGCTGACCTCTACAGGAAGCTCGGCCAGCTTGGCGCGCAGCCACTGCCGCGCCTGATCCCAGGGCTCCGTCCACGCCAGGCGCTGTGCCCCGTTGACGTCGCCCGTCCGGCGCTGCAGCTCGCGCAAATCGTCCACCACCCGCTGGGGGTTCAAAACCGCTGTATACCCGTTGTCTGTCATCCCTGCGCCTCCCGCGCGGCGATCTCCGCCAGCGCCCGTTCGATAAAAGATTGATAGTCGCGTTGAATCGTTTCCGCGGTGATATCCCCGCGCCCGTAAGGTTCAAAGAAAGCCGCCCAGCCCGCCAAATCGTCCCCCGCCAGGCGCGCCAGCCGCAGCGCCGCCGCCAGATCCCAATACGGCAGCCCGCCCTCGTCCACCGGCCGCACGGCACGGTAAGCGTCCCAAAAAGCCTGCGCCGCCTCCCAGCCCAGAATCCAGGCCAGGTCTAAACGGCTGATGCCGGCGTCCAGCAGCGGGTCGCCCAAAAGCGCGTCCTCCCAATCCACCACCGCCGCCAGCCGCCCGTCATGCCACAGAAGGTTCCCCGGCCAGTAATCCCCATGCAGCAAAGCCGCGGGGTTCGCAGCGGGCAGCGGCCACAGTGGGCGCAGAACCGCCCGCAGGCGTTCCTCCTGCCAAAAGGGGTCGTGCTGCCCCGCGCCAAAGGCCGCCTCAAAGTCGGTCGGGGGCTGCCCCAAACAGTCTAATGCGGCTGCCTCACCGCCCAGGGCGTGAATTTTGGCCAGGTGCTCGCCCATCTGGCGCGCATAGGCTCGCCGGTCGGCGGAGTCAAATTCCACCCGCCCCTCCACATAGGCCGTCACCCCATAGGCCTCTGGGAACACCCGCCCGGAGAGGTCCGCGCCGTAGGGCTGGGGCACGGCCAGGCCGCGCGCCCAGGCCAACCGCAGACATTCATATTCCACCTGCACGCTGCGGGGCAAGCCCCGGCACGCGCGGCGCACCACCCGTGTTTCCAGCTCGCCCCCGGATGTTTCCACTTCCACCCGGCTGGTCTGCGCCGAAAGCCCCCCGCCCAGCGCCTCCCAACGCCGCAGCCGGCCGCCCGGCACCCAGGTTTCAACCCACCGCAGGTATGCTGAAGGCCAAATTTCGTCTGTCACATGTGCCGTCCCATCCAAAAATGCCCATCTGGCCTGATTATAGCGGTACTTCAGCGCCGCCGCCAAAGCAATCGCCGCCGGTTAGTCGCCAGTTTGTGAACCTTTAGAGACAGGTTGCAATTCGCTTTTCATTTCATTGCAAGTTCGTCGCTTTTTCGCTTGACGCCGCCCTGCAATCATCCTATGATATTTTTATCTCTGGTTTTCTTTCCCGCTCACAATCCCCACCCTACAACCAGAATCCTGGGGATCATCCCCTGGCGCCGCCCACCCTTTCCAAGGAGGCCGACCGATGAAACCCCTGAGACTCAAAATTGAGCACCGCATTGCGCTCATTTATCTCGTGTTTGGTGTGCTGTGGATCTTCTTTTCAGATCTGCTGCTGACCCTGCTCACCAATGACCCCGATGATCTGACCCACATGCAAAACCTCAAGGGCTGGGCTTTTGTGTTGGCCAGCGCGGCCCTCATCTACGCTTTCCTGCGTCATTATCTCCAGATTCAACGTGCCGCAGAAAAAGAATTGGCGGAAAAAGATGAACGCTTTCGCATGTTGTTCAACACCAGCCCCGACGGTATCCTGCTGACCGTTCCAGACGGCCGCGTCCTGGCGGCCAACCCGGCGGCCTGCCACATGTTGGGCCGCAGCGAAGCAGATCTGCGCAGTACGGGCCGCGTGGGCGTCGTGGATACGCAGGATCCGCGTTTTCCGCAGATGCTCCGCACCCGCGCCGAGAAGGGCTTTTTCCACGGGGAACTGACCTTCCTTCGCAAAAACGGGGAGCGCTTTCCGTGCGAAATATCCACCGCGATCTATAAAAACCGCTACGGGCAGGAGGAAAGCACCGTCATCCTGCGCGACATCAGCAGCCGCAAGCAGGCCGAAGCAGCCCTCAAGAAGAGTGAAGAGGATCTGCGCCTGCTGAACACGCAGCTTGAACAGCGCGTGGCCGAGCGCACCCAGGAGCTGAGCATCGCCGTGCGCCATGCTCAGGAGGCCGACCGGCTCAAATCCGTCTTCCTCGCCACCATGTCGCACGAGCTGCGCACCCCGCTCAATTCCATCATCGGCTTTTCAGGCATTCTTTCGCAGGGGCTGGCCGGGCCGCTGAACGACGAACAGAATAAGCAGCTCGGCATGGTGCGCCAGAGCGCCCAGCACCTCTTAAGCCTGATCAACGACATCCTCGACCTTTCTAAGATCGAGGCCGGTCAAATGAAGGTCAACCGCGCCCCTTGCGATCTGCGCGCCGTCATCGAAAGCGTCTTGCAGCTGGCCCAGCCCCTGGCCGCCAAAAAAGGGCTGGCGCTGGAGGCCGAGATCGGCGCGGATATCCCCACCATCCAATCCGACGCCCAGCGCCTGAAGCAAATATTGCTCAACCTGGTCAACAACGCCGTCAAATTCACCTCCCGAGGGGTGGTACGGGTGGAATGCCGCTGCCGCCAGCACACCGTGGAAATTTCCGTGCGCGACACCGGCATCGGCATCGCCGCGGAAGAATTGCCCCATCTCTTCCGTCCTTTTCACCAAATTGAATCCGGCGCCAACCGCAAACATGAAGGAAGTGGATTAGGATTATCCATTTCTCATCAGCTTGCCAGCCTGTTGGGTGGTAAAATTAACGTCCAAAGCCAGCCCGGCGAAGGCAGCCTGTTCACCCTGGTACTCCCCCTGGATGAGCTGCCCCGCTGAGCTTACAAATGGTCATCAGTTTCGAGAAAGCTATGGCAAAAATTCTGATCATCGAAGATAATGAGAATAACCTGTATCTGGAGACCTTCATCCTCCAGTCGCACGGCCACCAGGTTTTGCAGGCCCGCGACGGAGAAAGCGGCATCGCCCTGGCGTTGGAGGAGCATCCAGATTTGATCCTGCTGGATATTCAGCTGCCCGTCATGGACGGCTTCCAGGTGGCCGCCGAGCTGCGCAAGCTGCACCGGCTCAACACCACCCCCATCGTGGCCGTCACTTCTTACGCAATGGTGGGCGACCGCGAGATCATTTTGGCGGCGGGCTGTAACGATTATCTGGAAAAACCAATCAACCCCGATACCTTCATGGCCCAGGTGCAGCTCCATCTGGCCAACCCACAAAAAGGATAGCGATGCAGTGGGCGCTGGTCGTTGACGATTACGAAGAAAATTTTTACCTGATCAAGACCATCCTGTCCGCGCGCCAGATCAGCGCGCGTTGGGCAAAAAACGGCGATGAAGCCCTGCACATGGCTCGCCAGGAAAATCCCGATATGGTCATATCGGATGTCTTGATGCCAGTGATGGACGGCTTTGAGCTGTGCCGCGCCTGGAAACAAGATGAAAGCCTGCGTCCAATCCCCTTTGTGTTTTACACTGCCACCTATGTGGAACCCGAAGACCTGGAATTTGCCCTTAGCCTGGGGGCGGACGGCTTTATCGCCAAAAACACCGAGCCGCAGGCATTCCTCGATTCTCTACAAGACATCCTCAGTCAGTTTTCCAGCGGCCGCGAACCCGCGCAGCCCCCGCCCAATAATGCGGGGGAGGGCTATTACCGCCTCTACAGCCAGGCCCTGGTGCGCAAACTGGAAGATAAACTGGCCGAGCTGGAGCGCGCCAACCAGGCCCTGAAGCAAAGCGAATCCAACTACAAATTCCTCTTTGAGCACAACCCGTTCCCCATGTGGATTTACGACCTGGAGACGCTGCGTTTTCTCACCGTTAACGACGCCGCCTGTCAGGTGTACGGCTACACCCGCGACGAATTTCTGTCCATGACCCTCAAGGACATCCGCCCCCCGGAGGATCTGCCCGCGCTGCAGCAAAACATCCAAACCCATCACGAAAGCTACCAGCAGTCCGGCCCCTGGCGCCACCGTCTGAAGGACGGCCGCATCATCTTCGTGGAAATCACCTCGCATTCTATTCTGTACCAGGGTAAAAAAGGGCGTTTTGTCGTTGCCCAGGACATCACCGAGCGTAAAAAAGCCGAAGATGCCCTGCGCCTGCAAAGCGCCGCCCTCAACTCCGCCGCCAATGCCATCGTCATCACCGACGTGGACGGCCGTATCCAATGGGTCAACGTCGCTTTTGAACGCCTGACCGGATACTCGAAAGAAGAAGTCATCGGTCAAAATCCGCGCATTCTCAATTCCGGCATGCACCCCAGGCAATATTTCATCAACTTGTGGAACACCCTGCTGGAAGGCAGGGTCTGGCACGATGAAATTATCAACCGCCGCAAAGACGGCGCGATCTATTACGAAGAAGAAACCATCACCCCCCTGTTCGACTCAGAACAGCGCATCACCCATTTCATCGCCGTCAAGCAGGATATTACCCAGCGCAAGGAATCGGAAAAGAAGCTGCGCGATAACGAAGAACGCCTGCGCCTGACCCTGGATGCCGCTCACCAGGGCATCTTTGATCTTAACCTGCCCACCGGCGAAATGGTCATCAACGATATTTATGCCACCATGCTGGGTCAGGATCCCACCACCTTCATCGAAACTAACCAGCAGTGGCGCGCGCGCATGCACCCGGATGACTGGGATCACGTCAGCGAGGTGTACCAGAGGTACGCCCACGATAAAGACGCCGAGTATCGCGTGGAATACCGCCAAAAAATGCCCGACGGCAGTTGGAAATGGATCCTGTCGCTGGGCAGCATTGTGGAGCGCGATGCAGAGGGCAACCCGCTGCGCATGATGGGCGTGCACACCGACATTGACGCGAGTAAAAAGGCTTCTCTCGAAATCGCCCGCCTGTTTGAAGAATCGCAGCGCCGCCTGTCGCGCCTGGCCACCCTGCGCAAGATTGACATCGCCATCAGTTCTGACCAGCATATGCTCCAAATCTTAGAGACCTTGCTCGCTCAGGTGCAGTCGCAGCTCCAGGTGGATGCAGCGGCCGTCCTGCTCTTTAACGAAGCGGAGCAGGCCTTCGAATACACCGCCAGCATCGGATTCTCCGCAGAGGATATTAAACGCGCCCGTGTCCCCTACGGCACCAGCCTGGCGGGGCGCGCCGCTCAGATCAACGGCTGCATCCATCTCGACCCGTGCCAATCGCCCAATCTGCACCCCGGCCTGCAATCGCTGTGCGAAAAAGAGGGCTTCCACACCTATTTTGGCTTCCCCCTGGTGTTTAAAGACCGTCTGAAAGGTGTGTTGGAGCTGTTCCACCGCCAGCCCTTAGACCCCGACCAGGAATGGCTGGATTTTTACGAAACCCTGGCCGGTCAGGCCGCTATGGCCGTGGAAAACGCACAGCTCATCACCGGTTTGCATCAGGCCAACGAAGATTTGATCCAGGCCTACGATGCCACCATCGAAGGCTGGTCTATGGCGATGGATCTGCGCGACAAAGAGACCGAGGGCCACACCCTGCGCGTCACCGACATGACCATTGCCCTGGCCCGCAAGCTGAACCTGTCTGAATTTGAGATTGTCCATGTGCGCCGCGGGGCTTTGCTGCATGACATCGGTAAGGTCGGTGTGCCCGATTCCATCCTGCTCAAGCCCGGCCTGCTGACCCCCGAAGAGCGCCAGATCATCGAGAAGCATCCCGTTTACGCCTTCAACATGCTGCAGTCCATCACCTACCTGCGCCCCGCCCTGGATATCCCCCACCTGCACCACGAAAAATGGGACGGCAGCGGCTACCCCTACGGCCTGAAGGGCGAACAAATCCCCATCACCGCCCGCCTGTTCGCCCTGGTGGATGTCTACGACGCCCTCACCAGCGACCGCCCCTACCGGCCGGCCTGGTCAAAGGATGAAACCATCACCTACATCCGCGAGCAGAGCGGCAGGCACTTTGACCCCACCCTGGTGTCGCTTTTCCTGGAATATCTGCAAGAAAATCCCGATTTATAAAAGCGCACAGGCTTAATGGGTTTCCGTCACCTTGCGGATGGTGCGCGGATTCTCGGTGTCGTAGCCTTTGGCGCGCGTCAGGTGATAGCAAAAAAGCTGAGCCGGCAGGATGCTCACCAGCGGCGAAAGCCATTCCGGCAGGTCTTCCGGCAGCGGCAGAGCCGTCTGCGCCAGGCGCAGCGCCTGGGGCTCGTTGGAAACCACCACCAGCTCGGCCTGCAGATCCTGCCGCAAATGGGTGAGCGTCTCCAGCATCGAATCAAACACCTTCCCCTGGGGCGCCGCCGCCATCACCGGAAAGCCGCGCGCCACCATCGCCACCGGCCCGTGCTGAAAATCAGCCGAGGAGAACGACTCGGCTTCCACATAGGTCAATTCCTTCAGCTTCAGCGCCCATTCAAAAGCCGTGGCGTAGTTATACCCCCGCCCCAACACCACGCACTGCTGCATATAGCGGTAACGCTGCGCCGCCTGTTCCACCGCCGCTTCCAGCAAGAGCGTCTGCGCCGCCCAATCCGCCGCGCGTTCCAGCTCGGCCCAGCGCGCTGCATCGCCCTGCAAGGCCGTAGACAGCATGGCGATGGCCATCAGCTCCGCCGTGTAGGTTTTGGTGGCGGCCACCGCCTGCTCCGGCCCGGCCTGAATATCCAGCACAAAATCCGCCGCCTGCGCCAGGGGCGAATCGGGCGCATTGGTGATCGCCAGGGTCAAATTCCCCTGGCGGCGGCCCTCGCGGACCACGCTGACAATATCCGGGGACTGCCCCGACTGTGAAATGCCCACCACCAATGCATTGCGCAGCCTGGGCGGCTGCTGGTAATAGGTGAACAGCGAAGGCGCCGCCAGCGCCAGCGGCAGGGCGTTGGCCGCCCCCCACAGGTAGTTGGCGTAACGCCCGGCGTTATCCGACGTGCCGCGCGCCGCCAAAAACGCAAAGCGGATATCCCGCTCGCCGATCGCCCGCGCCACGGCTTCCACTGCGCCGCGCTGGGTGCGCAGCAGGCGTTCCAGGCAGGCGGGCTGCTCAAATATCTCAGCGTGTAAACCCATACCGTCGTTCCCTCCAACCAACGCTAGATCAGACCGTGACCCAGCGGATACAGTCCTTCAATGCTCACCGGCAGCCGCCCCCAAAAGTCGCCCTGGCCCATCAAAGCCCGCGCCAAAGCCCGCATGGACGGGGGCAGCAGGCTGTAGGTGCACACAAAAACCGGCGCTTCGGGAAACACGCCCAAATCATAGGGCAGCCGCAAGGCCGCCGCCACCACCGGCATGGGCAGCCGCAGCGCCTGGCGCACCAGCTCGGCCTGCCCCGGCGCCGCAAAAGCGTTCAGCGTGCCCACCACCGCCGCCCCGCAGCCTTCCAGCCGCCGCAGCGCCTCGGCGATCTCTTCCGCGCTGGGGTTGTGCCCCACGCAGATCTCCTCTACATGCGGGTGCAGCTTGCGCAGCTCCGCCGCCAACTGCGGGGTCACATACGAAGAGGTGTCCGCCGGGGTCAAATCCACCGGCCGGGGCATCACCACCCCCAGGCGCTGCTCCGGCCCCAAATGCAGCGGCAGGATCCCATGATGGTCGCGCACGCGCGTCAGCGCCCGCTCCGCGATGGTCTCAGCCGTTTTTTGGTGCGCCGCGCAGCCCACCACGCTCCCATCCGGCGCGTCAAAGCCCGCCAGCCAGGTGCGCAAAGCGGCGGTGCGCCGCAGGGAGGCTTCCAGCGCCTGCACGGGCAAGCGTCCATCCCGCAGCGCCTGCTGCAAATGGGTAAACACCCGCCGCTGATCCTGGGGATCCGCGGTCACCAGCAGCAAATCCACCCCCGCCGTCACCGCCCGCAGCGCGTCTTCTCCCAGGGCTTCCCCCTGGCGGATGGCGCGCATATCCATCGCATCGGTCACGATCACGCCTTCAAAGCCCAGTTCCTGGCGCAAAATGCCCTGCAAGATGCGCGGTGATAGCGTGGCCGGGGGCGCATCCGCCCCATCCACCGCCGGCAGGGCCACATGCGCGCTCATCACCATGCGCACGCCCGCCGCCACCGCCGCCTGAAAAGGCGGAAACTCCACCCGCCGCAGCCGTTCCAGATCGTGCTGCACCGAGGGCAGCCCGTGGTGCGAATCGCCGTCCGTATCCCCGTGCCCCGGAAAATGCTTGGCCGCCGCCGCCACCCCGGCCCCTTGCAGCCCGCGGATCACCGCCGCCGCCAGGCGCCCCACCGCCTGAGGGTCTTCACCAAAGGAGCGCGAGCCGATCACCGGATTGCGCGGGTTGATGTTGACGTCGCACACCGGCGCGTAGTCCACATTCACGCCCATCGCCGCCAGTTCGCGCCCCAAAACGGTTCCGGCTTCCTCGGCCAAAGCCTCCGAACCCGCCGCCCCCAGGGCCATATTCCCCGGTAGGGGTGTGACCCCCTCGCCCACCGCCATCAACTGCCCCCCCTCCTGGTCAGCGGCGATCAGCAGCGGCGGCAGGCCCAGTTCCCGCGCCGCCCGCTGCAAATCTGCGCACAGCGCCTGCACCTGGGCCGGGTGCTCCACATTCAAATGGCGAAAGAGAGTCACCCCCGCGGGCCGGTAATCGCGCAGGGCTGCCTGCATCTGCGGGGTGAACTGTTTTCCGGCAAAGGCCAGCAGCATTTTCTGTCCAACTTCGTGTTCTGCCATGCCTCAGCCTTTCAGCCCCGAAACCACCACCCCATCCAGGATGAAGCGCTGGGCAAAGAAGAACACCACCATCAACGGCACGGTGGTCAGCACCGCCGCCGCCATGATCGTCGGCCACTGCTGCACCGTCAGGTTGATGTTATAGAGGGTGGCCACATACACCGGCAGGGTATACAGCTTCACCGTCTGCAAATACATCAGCGGGGCCAGCAGGCTGTTCCACAGCCCCACGAACAGGAAGGTGGCCACGGTGGCCAGCGGGGCCTTCACCAGCGGCAGAACCACCTCCCAGAATATTTGGATGTGGCTGGCCCCATCCACAAAGGCGGATTCATCCAGCTCCTTGGGGATCTGGGCCATGGCCTGGCGCAGCAAAAATACCATCGCCGCCCCGCCCGCGAAGAAGCCGGGCAGAATGATGGGGTTAAACGTGCCGATCCATTTCAGCTTGTTGAAAAACACATACTGCGGCACAATCAGCGCCTGCGGCGGGATCATCATGGTGGCCAGCATCAGGAAGAACACAAAATTACGCCCCGGCCATTGAATGCGGCTGAAGGCATAGGCCACCACCGCGATGGAAAACAGCGTACCCATCAGGGCCAGGGTGGTGTAAAACACCGAGTTGAAGTACGACCGCAAAAAATCGGGGTTCTGCAAAATCGAAAGATACGCCGCCAACGTGGGGACCTTGGGCAGCCAGATGATCCCCGCCGCGTTGGTCTCTTCCAGGGTCTTCAAAGAAGATGAGATCATCCAAAACAGCGGAAAGCTCATCACCACCGTGGCGCCGGTGAGCAAAAAGTACAGCCCCAAACGTTTCAAAATCGGCCAAATCGTGCGCATGCTACTCTCCAATAACAGATTCCCAATCGCCCGCGCCGCCAGACACCCCGGCGCCTGCCGCTCTCATCTTAATACAAGTCATAGGTCACCCAGCGGTCCTGCAGCTTGAACTGGATGAAGGTGATGGCCAAAATCAGCAGCAAAATCAACCAGGAGATGGCCGAACCGTAGCCAATTTCAAAGTGGCGGAAGCTGGCCTGCCACAAGTAGTACACCATCGAGATGGTCGAAGGCACCAACGGCTGATTGTCGCGGTAGAGCACATAAATGGGCTCAAAAATCTGCATGGCGTTGATCAGGCCCACGATCAGGTTATAAAAGATATAGGGGGTCAGCAGCGGGAAGGAAACCCGCCAAAAGCGCTTCCAGGGCCCGGCCCCATCCACCTCGGCCGCCTCGTGCAGCTCTTTGGGGATGTTCTTCAGCCCCGCCAGGAAGATCAGCATCATCGCCCCGCAGCCCCAAATCATCAGCAGAATCACCGACATTTTGGACCACATCGGGCTTTGCACCCACAGCGGGATGCGGTTTTCGGCCGGGAAGCCTGCTTCCCACACCTTGATCAGCAAATTAAATTTACCGTTGCTCAAGCCCAGGAAAAAAGCACTGGTCAGTTCCTGCACAAAAATCAACGCCCGGTTCAAGTACCCAAAGGGCGGAAATATCTGCGTTAACCCGCGAATGATTTGATTGATAATGCCAGTTCCGGTGTTCAGCATCAGCCGCCAGGCCAAAAGCACGGCGGTGTTGAAACCCAAAATCACGGGCAAGTAAAAGGCCATTCGAAACACGCGCTCACCGCGCATTTTCTGATTCAGCAAAACCGCCAGCAGCAGCGCTGCGCCCATTTGCAGAGGCAGGCCCACGGCGGTCAAATACAGCGTGTTCACCACCGAGGCGCGAAACCCGGTGTCTTTCAGGATCAACTGGAGGTAGTTTTCCAGCCCGACCCATTTGGGAGCCGCGTTCGAAACCACGCGGTAATCCGTGAAACTCCAATACAACGAGAAACCCATCGGGATCAGCACAAAAATCAAAAAGCCAACAATCCACGGCGACGCAAACAAATACCCGGCAAAAGTGTTCTCCTGCTTGCGGCGCGAGGCCCCCAGCACTTTGGCAATCAGGCGCGCCGCGAACCCAATCAGCAAGCTGGAACCGACGATAAACAGCACCGCGGCCGCTGCCATCAGGATTGCGTCATAATAAGGGTTTTTCACCATGTGTCACTCTCAGGGGGTTGGCCGGTGGGCGGGTAACCGCCCACCGGCTGGATCTTCAAAAGTTCGTTACTTGCCCAGGGCAGCCGTGTATTCTTCTTGAATCTTGGCCACCACTTCTTCGGGGGTCAATTCTTCGGTGATCAGTTTGCCCAGCGCGTCCTGCATGATCGTGGACAGTTTGGCGGCTTCCAGGATGCCCGCGAAGCCCACACCGTACTGCGAAGCCAGTTCCGCCTCGCGCTTCAGCTGCGCCGATTCGGTCACGTAGCCGTACTGAGCGTCGTTGCGGGCCGGGATCAGGCTCATGGTCTCGTTCCAGCGGTGGTTGGCTTCCTTGCTGAACGCCAGCTTCAGCCATTCCGCGGCCAGTTCTTTGTTGGGGCTGTAATCCGCCACCGCCAGCCAGTCATTGAAAGCCAGCACAACCGGCTTGCTGTTGGGGAAGTTGGCGGGATCGCCGTAGAAGGGATCAATGCTCACGTTTTCCCACACGGGGCGGTCAAACGCCGGGGCAGCCCAACCCGAATGGGCCAGACACACCGCGCCGTTGTCTTTCTGGGTCTCGTCGTTGACGTCAATCACAGAACCCTGACCGGTCGGCAGAGCGCCCACTGCATCCGCCGCGGGGCCGTAGATGGCCTGGCGCGTATCCAGCACGAACTGGGTCGCGGCCAGCGCTTCGGGGGAGTCAAAGTTGGGGGTACCGTCGGCTTTGTAGAGTTCGCCGCCCAGGGAGTAGTACACCAACAGCCACCACTGCCAGTCGGCCATCGAGC
>DAIOUB010000059.1:0-16992 GCA_036751735.1 Levilinea sp.
GTGCAGCCCGGGGTGTCATCTTTTGGATAAAAATACAGCACCACCGGCTTGCCGCGGTACTCCGAAAGGCGGTGAAGGGTTCCGTTCTCATCTTGCAGGCTGAAATCCGGTGCGGTCTGGTTGGCAGCAATCGTCATGGTTTTTCTCCTCATTCCTTAGCATTCATTATTCTGTTCTAATTATGCCCGTTCCGCTGGTTCAATGCTACCCAGGTGTATAACCCTGCCCATCACGCTGACGTCGTACCCCGGCATGGCCGACACCTCACGGCGGAAGGCCGCATCCTGCATCAGGTCAAAAACAGGCTTCAGCAGCTCGTCCTGCGCGTATTCTTCAGGGATCACCAGATCGTAGCGCTCGTGGAACAGGGGGATGAAATCCAGCTCCAGGGCCTGCGCCGCCGCCGTCACCCCCAGCCCGCAGTCCGCCCGGCCCGAAGCCACCGCCGCCGCCACCGCCAGATGGGTGTATTCTTCCTGCTCATACCCCTGCACCTGCTCGCTTCGGATACCCAACTGCTGCAAATGGTAATCCAGCAGCACGCGCGTGCCCGCCCCGCGCTGGCGGTTGATAAAACGGATATCCTCGCGGGCCAGATCCGCCAGCCCCTGCACAGCCTTGGGGTTGCCCTTGGGAACCAGCAGCCCCTGTTCGCGGTTGACCCACGCCACCAGGCGCACCTCGCGCCCCGCCAGGTACTGCCCCAAATAGCGCAGGTTATATTCGCCGCTGTCGGGGTCGAGCAAATGCGACCCGGCCAGATGCGCCTCGCCCCGCCGCAGCGCCACCAGCCCGCCCTGGCTGCCCACGTTGGCGCTCACCAGCCGCCGCCCGCGCTCCGCCAGATGCTGTGCCAGCAGATCCAACGTCAGATCATGCGAGCCAATCACGAAGACCGTGCGCTCCAACTCTTCCGGCGCGCGGTACAGCCGCACGCGCACCGCAGATCCGGCCTCCAACCCCTGCACGCCGCGCGGCAGCAGCGCGATGCCGTCCGCCCGCACCAGCGAGGTGATCACCCCCGCCCCGCGCGAGAGCGGCGCCGCCAGCAGCCGGGTTCCCACCCGGCCCACCACCACGCGCATAAAATCATCATCCCCCGCCGGTGAGGTCACCTTGCGCGTCAGGGCTGCCTCCACCTCGATGGGTTGAAATGCCCCGCGCCCCAGCCAGCGGGAGAGCAGCGGCTCCACGAAGATTTCACCCGTCAGCGCCGCCGAAACGGGATAGCCCGGCACGCCCACCACCGGCACGCGCCGTTCGGGCTGGGCTGCGTCCGCTGAGCGCCGCAGCATCCCCAAAATCACCGGGTGCCCCGGCCGCACGGCCACGCCGTGCACCAAAAGCTCACCCAGGCGTTCCACCACCCGCGCCGAAAAATCCTCCGACCCCGCCGAAGAACCCGCGTTCAGCAGCACCAGGTCGTTCTCATCCGCCGCCTGCTGCACGCGCGCGCACAGCAGCTCAAAATCATCCGGGGTGATGGGGAAACGCAGCGCCTCGCCGCCCCAGGTGTTCACCTGCCCGGCCAGCACGATGGAATTAAACTCGATGATGTCCCCCCGGCGCACATCCTGACCCACTGGGATCAGCTCCGTGCCCGAAGGCAGCACCGCCACCCGCGGCTTACGCGCCGCCCACAGGTGGGTGTGCCCGCTGGCAGCCGCCGCCCCCAAATCCACCGGCCGCACGGTGTGGCCCGCCGGAAGCACCAGCTGCGTAGCCACAATATCCTCGCCCATCGGGCGCACATGCGCCCACGGCGGCAGGCCCGCCCGCAGGCGGATGGCGTTCGGTTTGCGCGGGTCCGCGGCGGGCTGATCGGCGCTGTCCAGAGCCTCCACCTGCTCAATCGGCACCACCGCGTCCGCCCAATCCGGCAGCGGGTCGCCCGTATCCACGTACTGCGCCTGGCTGCCCAAGAGCAGG
The DNA here is from genome assembly GCA_036751735.1 of Levilinea sp. Lineage (GTDB taxonomy): Bacteria > Chloroflexota > Anaerolineae > Anaerolineales > Anaerolineaceae > Levilinea. The sequence goes on from DAIOUB010000059.1 coordinate 1,930, forward strand.
CTCACCGGCGCGGTCGGCATGGCCTCGCGCGTCTCCGCGGAGCGCAGCGCAAAGCCGTCCATGGCTGATGCGTGGTAATGCGGCGAAGAAATGCGCGCCCACACCGCCCTTGAAAGCACCCGCCCCACGGCGTGTTCGTCCAGCGCGATGCATTCCTCGGCCAACACACCCCCCAGCCCCGCCTCTTCTAAGGCTTCTCGCAGCCGGGCTTGCGCCTGATCTAATGGGATATCATGCAGATATACAGCCATGCCGCCGTCCTTGGTCTTTAGGGGTTGGCCGGTTTCCACGGCAGCATCGCCAGGAAATTGGTCATATCCTGGTTGTTGCGCACCGCGAAACGGCCCAGATAAAACAGGGAGCCGGCGTAGTGGTCAAAAGTCGCCAGCAGGGTCGCCCCGGCATAATAGCCGTAATTCGCCACCCGCGCCGCCACAAAATCGTTCACCGCCCCACCGGGGTAAGCAAATGAAGTGATGGGCACACCCAGTTTCTTTTGCAGCTCTTCCCGCGATCCGGCGATCTCCTGGCTGAGCAATTCGGGCATACCGGTCAAATTGATGCGGCTCATGCCGCTGCTGCCAATCTCCCAGCCCGCCGCGGCCAGATCCTTCAGCTGCTGCGTGGTCAGTTTGCCGTTGGTGTCAATTTCGTTCACCACCGTGAAGACCGTGGCCACATAGCCGTATTTTTGCAGCCGCGGGAAGGCCTGAGTATAAATGCCGGCCGAATTCTTATCAAAGGTGATCACCACCGGCCGCTGGGGCAGATTGGCGCCCTTATACACCGCCTCGCTCAGCTGCGCCAGGGTGATGGGGGTATAGCCTGCCTGCTGCAAGGTCAGCAAATGCTGATCAAACACCTCCACGGGCGTGTCGTCCTCCGCGCTGGAGCCTTCACCCACCGTGCCGTAAGCCAGAATCGGCGCGGTGGCCTTACCCGCCGGATTCCAGATCCAGGTGGGGCTGGGGGTGGGCGAAGGGGCGGGGGTCTCGGTGGGCACCGGCGTCTCGGTCACCGTGGCGGTCGGCTCCGGGGTCGGCGAGGGCGTCACCGAGGGAGTCAGCGCGGAAACCGCCGTCAACTGCGCCACCACCGTCCCCGCGGCCTGGGTGTACATCAGGTTGGGGTCCTCGGCCGGGGTCTGCGGGCCGCAGGCCGCCAGCAAAAACATCAACACCCATGCGAAAAACAAAACTCGTTTCATACAGCCTCCCAAAGCATCAAGGAATGAGCCCCTTAAAATCGGCCAGCGTTGTCGTCCGCCGCACCTCAATGCGGCTCAAATAATACAGACTGTCGGGCGTGTGCAGGCTGGAAGTGCCCAGCCCCAACCCCGCCTCAAACGTTTCGCGCACCGAGCGCTGCACCACGGTGTCCATCACCCCATAGGGGTAGGCGAAGGTGATCACATCCGTCCCCAAATACTCCTCCAACTCATAGCGGGAACGGCTGACCTCATACCACAGGTTGCTGTAATCGCGGGTCAGCTCGGTATGCGACATGCTGTGGCTGCCAAATTCCCAGCCCGCCGCCAGCAGTTCGTCAATCTGCTCATGGCTGAGAATGCTCTCGCCGCGATCCAGATAATTAACCACCAGATACACCGTGGCGGTGAACCCAAATTCCTGCAAAATGGGGTAGGCGCGTGTGTACACATCCCGGTTGCCGTCGTCAAAGGTGATCACCAGCGGTTTCGGCGGCAGCGGCGCCCCGTCCCGCACCGCCCGCACCAGCAAAGAGATGGGGATGGCGGTGTAACCGCGCTCGGCCAGCACCTTCATCTGGTTGCGAAAATCCGTGGTCGTCACCGTGTACAGGTTGGATTCCTGGTCGTTAACGTGATGATACAGCAGCACCGGCGCGGTCAGCTCACCCGCCGGGTGAAAATCCCACGCGGGGGTGGGGGTATTTTCGGGGGTAGGGCTGCTGCTGGGGGTGGGGCTGTGGCGCGGGGTGCGCGTCACCGTGGGGGTACGCGAAGCCGTCGGCGTAAAAGTGACCGGCTCCGGCAGGAAAGGCGTCACCGTTTCAGTTACCGCCGCGCTCACCGGCGGGGCAGCGGCCGCGCTCATTCCGCCCGCCCCCCCAGGCAGACCGCTCCAGCCGCCCAGCTCACAGGCCGCCAGTCCCAGGCCCACCAGCACAGCGGCCAGCCACAGACCGCCGCGTTTCCATCTGCGCTTTAGAGCATACATCACAGCAGCACCACTTCCACCGCCGCGCCTACCTCCAAACCGGTGGCGTCCGGCGGGATGCGCACCAGACCGTCAGCATGCGCCAGCGAAAAGATCAGATTACTCTTGTAAAAGATCGGCTCAGCCGTCCAACCCTGCCCCTCGCGCCGCAGCCGCACGGGGACCCAATCCTCCCGTCCGGCCTGCGAAGCCAGGTTCAGGCTCAGCCGCGCCGGCACGGCCGCCTCCGGTTTGCCAGGAGCAGCCCCCAACAGGCGCGTCACCAGCGGACGCACGAACAGGCGCGCAATCACCAACGCGCTCACCGGGTTGCCCGGCAGCCCCACCACCGGTTTGCCGTCGCACACCCCCAGGATGGTAGGTTTCCCCGGACGCACGTTGACCCCATGCACCAGCACCCCCGGTGCGCCGCTTTCACGGATGACCTCGGCGGTCAAATCGCGCGCGCTGGCCGAAGACCCGGCCGTGATCACCACAAAATCCGCCTCATCCAGCGCCCGGCGCAGCGCCGCCCGCAGCGCCTCGGCCCGATCCGGCACAATGCCGTACAAGCGCGCCGCCCCGCCGCAGCTTTCCACCAGCGCCGCCAGCGCGTAGCTGTTCACATCCCGCACCTGCCCCGGCCCCGCCGTCCGATCCGGCGGGATGACCTCATCCCCGCTGGAAAGGACAGCCGCCACCGGCCTGCGCGCCGCCGTCACCTCGGTCAGCCCCAGGGCCATCAACCCGCCGATGGCCGCCGCGTCCAGCCGCACCCCCCGGCCCAGGACTTCTTCGCCCATGCCCACGTCTTCCCCGGCCTTGAGCACATTTTCGCCCGCGGCAACCGCCTTGAAAATCTCAATCTCCCCGGCCCGCGCGGTCTGGGTCAGTTCCAACATCACCACGCTGTCGGCCCCCTGCGGCAGCATCCCGCCGGTGTGAATCACAGCGGCCTGCCCCAGCCCCACGGCAAAGCCCGGGGCAGCCCCCATCGGCACTTCGCCCACCAGCTCCAGATAGGCCGGCAGGCTGTCGCTGGCCCCGTGGGTGCTGCGCGCCTGCACGGCGTAACCGTCTACGGTGGAACGCGCGAACCCCGGCAGAGCCTCCGGCGAGCGCACCGCCTCGGCCGTCACCCGGCCAAGGGCCTGCGCGCTGGGGATGACTTCCACCCCAATCCGCGGCTCCGGCACAGCCCGCAGCCACACCGCCAAAGCCTCTTGAGGAGGCATCAATTCCAGGAATTCAGGCATCGTTTTTTATCCCAACCAAACCGAAATCGCCAGCAAATAAGCGCTGATCCCCACCAGCCCGCGCGCCGTCAAATCCAAAAGCGGCCAGCGCGGTTTGGCGCCGTTATTAATCTGAACCACCTGCCAGATTTCAAACAGGCCCAGCGGCAGAGTCAGCAGCACCGGCCAGGTCAGGCGCCAGGGCAGCCCCGCCGCCGATGCCGTCACCAGCAGCAGGTAGCCGCTCATGATCAGCACATTGTGCAGCACCATCCCGCGCTGCCAGCCCAGGGTCAGCAGCAGGGTCTTGCGCCCCCATTTCAAATCGCGGGCGTAATCTTTCAGCCCCAAAGCCAGAAAGGCCGCCAGCGTCCAGGCCGTCAGGCTGAAGGTCAGCATGGCGATCAGGCGGTGAATTTCACCCATTTGCAGCACAAAAGCCAGCGCCGGGATCAGGTTAGCCGCCAAGAGGGCCTGCGTCATCTCACCCCAGGCCGTCTCCGACAGGCGCAGCGGCGGGACCGCGTAGAAGAAGGCCAGCGCAAAGGCCAGGCCCAACACCAGCCAGCCCGTCAGGCTCAAAGCGCCCTGAAAAATCAGCGCCACGGTCAAAGCCGCCCCCGCGGCCAATGCCGTCACCGCCATTTGCAGCCACAGCCCCGGTTCCAGGCGCTGCTCTGGGCTGTCCTCTCCCCTGCGCTTGCCCAGCGGGTCCGCCAGTCGGTCAAAATAGGCCTTCAGCCAAAAGCTGCTCACCATCAAGAACACAGCCGCGCCCCACCCCGTGGCGGCGATCTGCCAGCGAATCAGCTCGCCCAAATACACCGCCGTCCCCAGCCCCAGCAGGTAAAACAGCGTCACCGCCGCCAACATCCAGGGTCGGGCTGCCCGTGCAAAGATTTGAAAAATGGAGAGTTTGGGTGTCTGCATATGCCTCTGCCTAGATCAAGCGATAACCGCCGTCCACCACCAACGTTTCGCCCGTAATATACGCGTTTTCAATCAAGAATGCAACCGCCCGCACCACATCCTGCGGGCCGCCGCCCGTGCGCATCGGCAGCCGCCCCGTCAGACTTTGCCACTCCTCCGCCGAGGTCATCTCGCCGCGCAGGATCAGCCCGGGCGCAACTGCGTTCACACGCACCCGCGGGCCCCAGCGCCGCGCCAGCACCCGCGTCAGCGCCTCCACGCCCGCCTTGCTGACGGTGTACGCCGGGAACCCGCTCCAGGCCTTCACCGCCCCTGAATCCGACAGGTTAATGATCACCCCTCCGCTCTCCATGCGCTGCGCGGCCTGCTGCGCGCATAAGAACGGCGCGCGCAGATTTAAGTCCATCACCGCGTCCCACTCCTCAGCCGCCATCGTGTCCGCGTCCTGCGCGGGCATGACCGCCGCCGAATTGACCCACACACGCAGCGGGCAACCCCAGCCGTCCACCTGCGCAAACAGCCGCGCAATCTGCTCCGCGTCGCGCAGATCGGCCTGGGCCAGAAAAGCCTGCCCGCCCTGGGCGCGTATCTCTGCCGCGGTCTCCTCCGCCGCCTGGGCTGAGGCGTGATAATGCAGCCCCACGGCGTAGCCGCGCGCCGCCAGCCCCAGGGCAATCGCCCGCCCCAGGCGCTGACCAGCGCCGGTCACCACCGCCAAAGGCATGCGTTCATCTGAAGGGAGCGGTTCTGGGTTCATTTTCGGAACAGGTTCGAAAGGAAAAAGCGCACGTTTTCCGGCCGTTCGGCCAGCCGCCGCATGAAATAGGGATACCAATGCGTCCCGTAGGGCACATACACGCGCACGGCGTGCCCCTGGCGCACCAGGGTTTCCTGCAAATCCCGCCGGATGCCGTACAGCATCTGAAATTCCACCGAGCCTTTGGGCAGCCCCTGGCGCAGCATTTCGGCCTCGGCAAAGGCGATGCGCGCCGGGTCATGCGTGGCCACCGCTGCCAGCGGCGGGGTGCGCCCATCCGCGCTCAACAGCGGCGTGCCCGCCGCCCGAGCGCTTTCAAACAACACCTTCACCAGATGATCGTAGTTGCGGTTCACCGCTGGCTTCTGCGGGAACGCCACATCCGCCGCTTCACGGTAAGCCCCCTTGCACAGCCGCACCTTTCCCTGCACCTCGCGCAGGCGCATCAAATCCGCCTCACTGCGGTACAAATAGGCCTGAATCACCACCCCCACGCCCTCGCTCTGCTGGCGGGCCCAATCAAACATCTCCAGCGTGCGCTCTGTCAGGCTGGCGTCTTCCATATCAATGCGGATGAACACGCCGCGCTCCCCGGCCCGCGCCAGGATTTTTCCCAAAAGCCGGCGGCACAGCTCCACATCCAGCGCCAGACCCAGTTGGGATAATTTAATCGAAACGTTGGCGCGCAGGTCGTGGGCGTGCAGGCTGTCCAAGAGGGTCAGGATCTCTTGTGCCGCCGCCTCGGCTCCCTCGGCGTGGGTGGTATTTTCGCCCAAAGGGTCCAGACTCACCTGCATGCCCGCCTGATTCAAGGCCAAAGCCGCCTGCAGCGCGTCCGCAATCGTATCTCCGGCCACAAACCGCCGCGCCGCGCGCCTCGCCACCCCCCAATGTGTGATCACCCGCTGCGCCCACGGGACTTTGGATAGCAGAATGAAAAACCCTCGCAGCATGACCTCCTCCTGGACGCCGGACCGAATCAATCCTCACCGCCGGGCAAATGGATTCTAACATGAAACCCAGCAGAGCATCACGCCCGCCCTCCCACAGCCTCTTTTGTGCTGCCAGCAGCGCTGAGGGGGTGACGTTTGTACCCAAAATGTCCTTTTCTGTGTCAAAGAGGCCAAAACCCGTATATAATACAATTAAGGTCATAAGTTGGTACCCATGCCGGTTCGCGTTCTGTCGCCCCGTCATCACCGCTTCACACCTGCACAAATTCACGCATTAAACCGGCAGCACCCAAATATCATAATGAGGAGAAAAGAAGTGAAACGCACGAGCCTGATCATTGTATCTGTCTTGGTATTGCTCAGCATCGCGCTGACCGCCTGCCAGCCTGCCAGCACCAAAGTGCGCGTGGCCACGGATGCCACCTTCCCCCCCTTCGAAACCGTGGACGAAGCCACCAAAGAGCTGACCGGTTTTGATGTCGAATTAATGAACGCCCTGGCCGCCAAGGCCGGCATTGAAATCGAATGGGTCAACATCGGCTTTGATCCTATGCTTGCGGGCCTCAGCCAGTGCCAGTATGATGTCGCCATCGCCGCCATCACCATCACCGAAGACCGCAAGAAAGACATGCTCTTCTCGGAGCCTTACATCAACGCCGGTCAAATCATCTCCGTGAACAAATCCAACACCGAAATCACCGGCCCCGACAGCCTGGCTGGCAAGAAAGTCGGCGCCCAATTGGGCACCACCGGCGCCATTGAAGCCGAGAAGATCGCCGGTGTGGAACTGAAAACCTACGATTCCTACGACCTGGCCTTCTTAGACCTGGCCAACGGTCAGATTGACGCCGTCATCGCTGACTACCCCACCGCCCTGGGTTTCATCGGCCAGAATTCTGACAAGCTCACCACCGTAGGCGAGGTCTTCACGGATGAATCCTACGGCATCGCCGTGTGCAAGAAGAACACCGACCTGCTCAAGAAGATCAACGACGGGTTGGCCGCCATCAAAGCCGACGGCACCGTCCAGAAACTCGAATTGAAGTGGCTCGCGGGCCAGTAATCCACCCTCTATGCGCCTGCGGGGCCTTGTGTCCCGCAGGCGTTTTCTCACCCCTCATCCATCATGGACCTTCAAGAGAAGAAAAAGACCGAAACCGCCCCAGCCTCTGCTGGAGCCGACCGTAAGGGTTATTTCGATCCCTGGTGGTGGCTTGTGTTTGCCGTCATCGGCATGATCATCCTGCTCATCACCACCCGCCCGGACCCCTTCATGCGCATCCTGCTGTTCGTCCGCGACGGCATTGGGGTCACCATCCAGACCACGATCATCTCTTTCTTCCTGGTGCTCATCGTCGGTCTGATCGCCGCCCTGGGGCGCATCTCCCACAGCCGCATCCTCAGCGGCATCGCCACCGTGTATGTCGAGATCGTTCGCGGCATCCCGCTGCTGGTGCAGCTGCTCTTCTGGTACTTCGCCTTCCCCTCTGTCATCCAGGGCATCGGCAGCGCGCTGAATATTGAAGCCCTCAAAAATTACCTCGCCAACCCGGTGGGCATGGCCATTCTCGGCATCACCTTCTGCTATGCCGCCTACATGAGCGAAATTTACCGCGCCGGCATTCAGTCCATCTCCAAAGGCCAAATGGAAGCCGCCCGCAGCCTGGGCATGTCTTACGTCCAGGCCATGCGCTACGTCATCCTCCCGCAGGCCGTGCGCGTCATCCTCCCTCCGGTGGGCAACGAATTCATCTCCATCCTCAAGGATTCGTCCCTGGTCAGCGTGGTCGCCGTGGCCGATATGACCCGCCGCGGACGGGAATTCATGGCCGCCAACTTCATTCCGGTGGAAACCTGGAGCATGATCGCCCTGCTCTATCTGGTCATGACCCTGCTCGCCGCGCGCCTTGTCACCTTCATCGAGCGCAAGTCCCGCCTGGAGAGGTAACCCTATGGCTCCCATCATTCAAATCAAAAACGTTCACAAGCGCTTTGGCTCCGTCCACGCCCTGCGCGGCGTCAGCCTGGATGTCGAACGCGGCGAGGTGGTAGTCATCATCGGCCCCTCCGGCTCTGGCAAATCCACCCTGCTGCGCTGCATCAACCGCCTGGAAGAGTTCAACGAAGGCAGCATCGTGGTGGACGGTATCCCCCTCGACAGCGCCGAAAACATCAACGCCGTGCGCACCGAGGTGGGCATGGTCTTCCAGCAGTTCAACCTCTTCCCCCACCTCTCGGTGATGGATAACATCACCCTGGCCCAGCGCATCATCCGCAAACGGAATAAAGCCGAGGCGGATGAGATCGCCATGCAGCTGCTCAACAAGGTGGGCATCCCCGAAAAGGCCAAAGCCCTCCCCGGCCAGCTCTCCGGCGGCCAGCAGCAGCGCGTGGCCATCGCCCGCGCCCTGGCCATGAACCCCAAGATCATGCTCTTCGACGAGCCCACCAGCGCCCTCGACCCCGAAATGATCCAGGAAGTGCTGGATGTGATGATGAACCTGGCCCAGGAAGGCATGACCATGGTGGTGGTGTCGCACGAAATGGGCTTTGCCCGCGCCGCTGCCAACCGCGCCATCCTCATGGACAGCGGCCAAATTGTGGAAGAAGCGCCGCCCAACATCCTCTTTTCCAACCCCACCCAGGAACGCACCAAAGAATTCCTCTCCCGGGTGCTTTAACCTTCGCTATTCCTCCGTTCCTCCCCAACCGCGCCCCGCATTTTCATGCGGGGCGCACTTTTTGCCCGCGCCACCTTCTACATTTGCTGCGGCGCATTTTTTGACATTTGCCTTCAATTGTGCTATTAATACTCTTCGAATATCTTCGCATACCGCCGGTTGACCAGACCGGTTTTTCCAAGAACAGGAAGGCTCCATGCAGCGCGAACGCGTCTCCGAAAATGTGTACTGGTTTCAAAGTGATGTCTATGCACAGGTGACCGCCGGGGTGATCACAGGCCCCCAATGGGCCGTCGTCATTGACACCCTGGCCCTTCCCGATGAAACTCTGGCCATGCGCTCCTTCATCGAGGAAGAACTCAGCGTTCCTGTCCGCTACATCATCAACACCCACAACCACGCCGACCACACCTGGGGCAACTGCTTCTTCCCCGGCGCCACGATCATCGCCCACAGCCTCACCGGCCAGATCATGGCCGAACGAGGCCAAACCGCCCTGGAAGCCGCCCGCAAGCAGAACCCGGCCTTCAAGAACGTCAAAATCGTCCTGCCTCACCTCACCTTTGATGAAGGCCAGATCACCCTGCGTGTGGGCAAGAAAAACCTGGTGCTCTTTTCTACCCCCGGCCACAGCCGCGACGGCATTTCCGTTCTCGTGGAAGAAGACCGCGTGCTCTTCGCGGGGGACGCCTTCATGCCCGTCCCCTACGTGGTGGACGGCAACCTGGATCAGCTCAGCGAGACCATGAAATCCCTGGGCAAGATGGGCCTGGAAAATATCATCCAGGGCCACGGGGATATCATCCTGCGCGGCGAGATTGACAACGCTGTCAAAGAAAACATCGCCTACCTCAGCGCCGTGCGCAAATCGGTCAAGGCCGCCCTCAAACGCCGTAACCCCCTGGAAGCCCTCTCCCAGGTGGATATCTCCGCCTGCGGCAAGAGCCGTGTCTATCTCGGCGGGCTGGCCGAAGACCTCCACCGCCGCAACCTGCGCGCCGTGCTCAAGCAGATCGCCGAGGCCGAAGGCATCGATCTGGCCGCCATCGTGGCCATCGCCCAGCAGGAACAGGAATACGAAGAGGACGTCTAACCTCCCCTTTCCCCGGAAATCAAAAGATCACCCCACATCATCGCGGGGTGATCTTATTTTTCGTTGAGAGATGGGTCAGACTACGGCTTGCGCCCGGCCTTCTTCAGCAGGTAAGCCCGCAGCCCCACCATGCGTTCCGTGCCCCGCTTCAAGCGTTCCAAATTGGGGCGCAGGGCAATCACCACAATCGCCAGCGCCAGCGCGCCGTAGAGCACGTACACCCAGGGGGATGTGCCCACCGCCGCGCGGTAGATAAACACCAGCAGCGCCGAAGCGGCGATGCTGATGGTGGTCACCGAGGCGTAGCCCACCAGCAGGAACACCAGCACCGCCAGCGGCAAAATCACCATCCAGGCTTGCGGCCATAATGCGATTGCACCGCCCAGGGCAGTGGCCCCTCCGGCCCCGCCGCGGAAGCGCAGCTTGCCGTTGTCATCCAGTTTCAGCAAAAACACCGAATAGTTGTGGCCGAGGATGGCCAATACCGCCGCCAGCACTTGCAGCCACACATCCCCCGGCATCAGCCAGCTCACAATCCAGCCGGTGGACACACCCTTCAGCACGTCCAGAAGGGCCGTCACCAACCCGGCAAAAAAGCCCGCCGCGCGCATGGCGTTGGTGCCGCCCGTGCGGCCGCTCTCCACCTTGAGCACGTCTTTGCCCGTCGCAATTTTCACCACAATCCAGCCGCTTGGGATTGAACCTACCAGGTAGGCCAACAGCAGAACCGATAAAATCCGTAGAATCTCCATCTTCACATGCCTCCGCCTGTCGAAATGTTAAACCCCAATCATCCCGCCGGGTTGCGCTTCCGGCAAAACTTCCCAATCCAGTTCCAAAAAGCCCTGCCCCTCCGCCGCCGCGAAAGCCCGCATGCGCCAGCCCTCCGCCGCCGGTGAAAAAATCAGCACCGCCGAATCGGGATAAGCGAACTCGCGCTCATCCGTCTCCGAAGGGCAGTCGGGGCCGCTGGGATGCGAATGGAAAATGGCCAAAATCTCCTGCCCGGCCGCCTCCAACTGCATCATAGCGTCATACTGCGCCTGCGGCTCCATCCGAAAACGCACCGGGCTGTGCGCCGCGTTTTCCACCGGCAAAACCACCTTCGCCGTGCCGTCTGTCCCCCCCACCAGACCGCAGCCTTCCTCCGGCAAACAGCTTTCCACGTGCCGGATCATGGCATGCCACAGCGCCGCGGGAAACCGCAGCCGCCCCACGCGCCCTAACTCCACCAAAACGCCAGCGCCCACAGCACCGTCAGCATCAGCGCCGGTTCAATCCACAAAGTCGCCTTGGGGCGCCCCTCTTCCCAGGCCCCCGCCGCGCTGGTCAGCGCGTAGGCCGTCCCCAGCAGGATCAGGCCGTAGGCAATCGGCCGCAGGGGCAGGTAATGCAGCCCAATCGCCATCTGGCCGGTGACCAGGGCGATGCCTGCCGCCCAGCCCCAGGCCCAGCGCCCCCCCAGCCGCAAGTACAGGGCGCGCAGCACCACCAGAAACAGCGCTAGCACCATGGCCGGAAGCTGAAGGTACAGGCGCAGTTCCGCCGCTCGCATGGCGATGGAAAGGATCAAAAACAAAGCAAAGGCCACCGCCGTCAGCCCCACCATGGCCGGGGCAAACAGCGCGCCGGATAAATCTACCACCACGTATTCCGCAATGAACACCAGGATCAGCAGCAGCGCCCCCAAAGCCAGCATGGCCCACCATTCCACCCCCACTTCCAGGGTGTTCAGCGTCACCCCAATGGCCCAGGCCGTCATCATCGGCACCAGCCAATGCGGCAGCGTGCTGCCTTCCCCCAGACGCGGATGCCCGCGCAGCAGCCATTCGCACCCCACCGCCGCCAGCCCCGCCACCGCAAAAGCCACCAGGGTGCCCAGGTCAAAGCTGAACGCAAACACCGCCCCCGGCAGGGTCAGGTTCCACACCCGTTCCTGCGTGTCCACCAGCGGGGTCAGGGCATAGGCCAGCAGAATCGTAGATGTCAGCACGCTCAGCCGGTTCACGTCCGGCCAGGCGGGGTGCTCCTCACTGCTCAAAGCGGCTGGGGCAGGCGATTCAATCATCCCTTTCATTTTAACCCTGTGCTGGCGCGCTGCCAAGTCACCAAAGTCACACCGGGGTCATATCTTCGACCCCGCCCGGCGCGCCCCCGCCTGTGGTAAAATTAGAGCCATATGGACGCGAATTCCGAAAGCACCCTGGCCGCCCCGCCCCGCCTCATCCCAGCCGTCACCGCGGGTTTCAACCTCATCGCCGCCAACGTCTGGATCATCCTGCTGCCCCTGGTGCTGGATCTTTGGCTGTGGTTCGGCCCTAAACTGCGTCTGAAAGCCCTGCTGCTGCCCTGGGTCACCGACTTTTTCAGCCAGCTGCCCCCCACCGCCGCCCCCGAATCAGCCGTGCTGATCCAGCGCATCACCGAAACCTGGCAAAAAACCCTCGAATCGTTCAACCTGCTGGGCGTGCTGCGCACCTACCCCATCGGCGTACCCAGCCTGATGTCGGTCAACGGCGTGGCCCAAACCCCGCTGGGGCCTTCACAGGAATATGAAATGATCACCGCCGCGGGCGCTTTGGGCCTTTGGCTGCTGCTGCTGCTGGCAGGCCTCTTCATCGGCAGCCTGTTCTTCGGCCGCATCGCCCGTCTGGCCTTCCCCACCCAGCGTCAAGACACCCTGCGCGCGCTCTTCTGGCAGTTCATGCAGATTCTGATCTTCAATCTGGCCCTCATCTTCCTGCTGATGGTGCTGCTCTTCCCCATCGCCCTGGCCACCACCCTGCTGGCCGCCATCAACCCCGATCTGGCCCAGATTGCACTCTTCCTCATGGGCCTGGTGCTCATCTGGCTGCTCTTCCCCCTGGTGTTCGCCCCGCACGGCGTCTTCGCCCTGCGTCAAAACGTGGTCTCCGCCACCCTCACCAGCCTGCGCCTGGTGCGCTTCTTCCTCCCCGGCGCAAGCCTCTTCCTGGTGGTGCTCTTCGTCATCAGCCAGGGCCTGGATATCATCTGGCGCATCCCGCCCAGCGATTCGTGGATGCTCCTGCTGGGTCTGGGCGGGCACGCCTTCATCTCCAGCAGCCTCATCGCCGCCAGCTTCGTCTATTACCGCGGCGGCATCGAATGGATGCAGGCCAATCTGAAAAAAATCATGCAACCTTCCTCCCCCACCCGGGCTTAACCGGTGGAGAGGCTCTTACCCGTCTAAGGATCGCGCTGTGGAATCCACCAAACCGAACGCCGCCTCGTATAACGCCAGCAATATTCAGATTTTGGAAGGCCTCGAAGCCGTGCGCCGCCGCCCCGGCATGTATGTGGGCGGTACCGATCAAAAGGCCCTCCATCATCTGGTTTACGAAGTGGTGGACAACTCCATTGACGAAGCCCTGGCCGGCACCTGCGACCATATCCTCATCGTGCTGCGCGAAGACGGCTCCGTCATGGTGGAAGACAACGGCCGCGGCATCCCCGTGGATCCCCACCCCGAAAAGAAAATTTCCGCCCTCGAAGTGGTCATGACCGTGCTGCACGCCGGAGGCAAATTTGGCGGCGGCGGCTACAAGGTCTCCGGCGGTCTGCACGGTGTAGGTGTCTCGGCGGTCAACGCCCTTTCGGCCTGGTGTGAGGTGGAAGTGCGCCGCGACGGCATCGTGTACATGCAGCGCTACGAACGCGGCATCCCCCAGTTCCCCGTGCGCGCCGTGGGCGAATGCCCCCCCGAAGTCACCGGAACCCGCACCACCTTCCGCTACGACCCTGAGATTTTCAAAGAAGAGGTCGAATTCCGCTTCGACACCCTGGCCCAGCGCTTCCGTGAAATGGCTTTCGTCACCCGCAAGGTGCGCATTCAGTTGGTGGACGAACTGAACCACCGCGAAGCCTCCTTCTACTTTGACGGCGGCATCGTCTCCTTTGTGCGCTATCTCAACCGCTCGCGCGAAACCCTGCACCCCGTGGTCTACGCCGAAAAAGAGCTGGAGGGCATGAGCATTGAAGCCGCCATCCAGTTCACCGACGCCTACACCGAAACGGTGTATTCCTTCGCCAACACCATCAACACCGTGGACGGCGGCACCCACCTCACCGGCCTGCGCGCCGCCATCACCCGTGTGATCAACGATTACGCCCGCCGCTACAACCTCATCAAAGAATCCGACCCCAACTTCTCCGGCGACGACACCCGCGAAGGCCTGACCGCCATCGTCAGCATCAAACACCCCGACCCGCAGTTTGAAAGCCAGACCAAGGTCAAGCTGATGAACCCCGAAGCCCAAATCGGCGTGCAGCAGGCCGTGGGCGAAGCCTTCACCGCCTTCCTGGTCGAGAATCCCAACGCCGGGCGCGCCATCGTGCAGAAATGCCTCACCTCCGCCCGCGCCCGCGACGCCGCCCGCAAGGCCCGCGATCTGGTCATCCGCAAATCCGCCCTGGAGAGCATGACCCTCCCCGGCAAGCTGGCCGACTGCTCGGAGCGCGACCCCAAAAAGACCGAACTCTACATCGTTGAGGGTGATTCCGCTGGCGGCTCGGCCAAGCAAGGCCGCGACCGTCATTTCCAGGCCATTCTGCCCCTGCGCGGCAAAATCCTCAACACCGAACGCGCCCGCCTGGATAAAATCCTCTCCAACAACGAAGTCAAAGCCCTCATCTCCGCCATCGGCGCCAACATCGGCGATTCATTCGACCTGACCAACCTGCGCTACCACCGCATCATCATCATGACGGATGCCGACGTGGACGGCAGCCACATCCGCACCCTGCTGCTGACCTTCTTCTTCCGCTACATGCCCGCCCTCATCGAGCAGGGCCATCTCTACATCGCCCAGCCGCCCCTCTACCGCATCGCCTACCGCAGCCAGGTGCAGTATGCCTACAGCGACCCGCAAAAAGAAGCCATCCTGAGCGAGCTGGGCATCAGCGCCGACAAAGCCAGCATCTCGCGCTACAAAGGTCTGGGCGAAATGAACCCCGAACAGTTGTGGGACACCACCATGAACCCCGAAAACCGCACCCTGCTGCGCGTCAATATTGAAGACGCCGCCGCCGCCGACCGCACCTTCGACATGCTCATGGGCGAAGAAGTCCCCCCGCGCACGCGCTTCATCCAGACCCACGCCAAAGAAGTGGCCAATCTGGATATTTAGCGCGGCCTCAAGAACATTCCATTAAGCTGTCATTGCTTGCCCCCGCTTTTTGGGGTCGAGCCCCCGCACTTGGGGGGCGAAGCAATCTCT
>DAIOUB010000060.1:0-16930 GCA_036751735.1 Levilinea sp.
GGGAGATGGGCTGGAAGCGGGCGGCGGGGCTGGGGGCGCTGGCCGGGGGCATGCACCTGGCGCGCGCGGATGGGCTCCTGTGGCTGGGGGGCTGCCTGGCGTGGATCACATGGGAGGGCTGGCGGGCGCGGCAGCGAGGATGGAAAATCGCGACCCAATTGCTGCTGGCGGCGGCTTTGTACGGCGTGGTGATGGGGGTGTGGTTCGGGAGGAATCTGAACGTGTTTGGACAGTGGATGCCGCCAGGGGGCTCGCGGGCGCTGTGGATTACGGCGTATGACGAAACCTATTCGTACCCGGCGGGCCAACTGACGCCGGAGCGCTGGCTTTCGCAAGGATGGGGAAATTTACTGGAGGCCCGCTGGGATGCGCTGAAAATGAATTTGCAGACCGCCCTGGGGGTGCAGTTTCAAATTGTGCTGCTGCCGCTGGCGGTTTGGGGTTTTTGGCGCGTACGACAGAAACGAGAAGCACAGGTGGGCGGGCTGATGTGGCTGACGACCCTGGGCATGATGACGGTGGTGTTTCCCTTCGCGGGCAGCCGCGGTGGATTCTTCCACTCTGGAGCGGCGCTGCAGCCGCTGATCTGGGGGTTGAGCGCGGTAGGATTGGACGCCGCGGTGAGGTGGGCTGCAAGGAAACGGCGCTGGAACCCACGGCAGGCGGTGATGGTTTTGGGCGGCGGGCTGGTGATCATTAATCTGGCGGTCAGCGCAAGCCTGTATGCGGCCAATGTGATTGGGGAGGACGCCAGCCAACCGAAGTGGAGCCGCAGTTGGGAAGACGCCCTCCAGACGGCTGCTTTGATTCAAGAGCAGGGGGGCGAGCCTCAGGATGTGGTGATGGTTAACAACCCGCCGGGGTACGCAGCGGCCAACCGGCAGGCAGCCATCTCGGTGCCGAACGAACCGGCGGCAGTCACGTTGGAGGCGGCGCGGCGCTATCAGGCGCGCTGGTTGGTGCTGGATGAGAATGTGCCGGAACCGTTGGAAGAATTATTCCAACAGCCGGAAAATCGGGATGGGCTGCGGCTGGGCTATGCCTCGGAGGAGGTGGTGATTTATGAAATCCTCCCGGAGTGAAGCTCAGGCGGCGGCTGTGTGGGGAAGAAAAGGGGTGCGCTGGGGGCTGCTGCTGCTGTGCGCGGCGGCAGTTCAGGGAATTTATCTGGCAACGAGTGCGGCCACCCATTCGGCGGGATACCCGTTGGATGACGCCTGGATTCATCAGACGTTTGCCAGGAGCCTGGCGCAGCGGGGAGAATGGGCATTCCTGCCGGGAACGGTGAGCGGCGGCTCTACCAGCCCTTTGTGGACTTTGCTGCTGGTTCCGGGACAATTTCTGGCCGGTGCGGCGTGGGTGTGGACACAGATCCTGGGCGGGCTGTGCCTGTTTTTGACGGGGTGGATGGGCCAGCGCTGGTACGACCGGCTGGCGCAGGCTGATGGAGGCAGCAGAGGGGGGGTGCCGTGGTTGGGATTGTTCTTGATTTTGGAGTGGCACATCAGTTGGGCGGCTGGGTCTGGGATGGAAACCCTGCTGTACGCAGGGCTGATTCTGGCTGTATTCGCTGGGCTGACCCGCGCAGAACCGAAATGGGCCTGGCTGGGCGCGGCGGCGGGGGTGGGGGTGTGGATTCGGCCGGACGCGCTGACACTGCTGGGGCCGGTGGGATTGGTATTGCTTGGGATGGGAGGGTCTGGCAGTACGATCCTCAAACGTATGCTGGCCGTGGGGACAGGATTCGGGGCGGTGTTCGCCCTGTATTTGGGGTTTAATCTGCTGACGGCGGGGAGCATTTGGCCGAACACGTTTTATGCCAAACAGGCAGAATATGCCAGCCTGTTAGCTCAGCCCTACGGCGGGCGGCTGCTGCAGATGGCGGCCATGCCGTGGGTGGGGGCGGGACTGCTGCTCCTGCCGGGGGCAGTCTATGCGTTGGGAGGGTGGAAACGGCGGCAGTGGGTGGTTTTGGCGGGGCTGATTTGGTGGCTGGGGTACACCGGGCTGTACGCCTGGCGTTTGCCAGTGGTGTACCAACATGCGCGCTACTTGATTCCGGCCATGCCGGTGATTTGGACGGTGGGCTTTTGGGGGATGCGCTCGCTGGCGAAGCGGATGGCAACCGCCTTTGCTAAATTCTCGCTGGTGCGGTTTGCCTGGGGAGCGCTGACAGCGGGGGTTTTGCTGGGATTTGTGGTTTTGGGGGCGCGCAGCTACGCCGAAGATGTGGCGATCATTGAGACGGAAATGGTGGACACCGCTGTGTGGATACGAGCCACCACGGAGGCTGATGCGCTGATCGCGGTGCATGATATCGGTGCGGTGGGTTATTTCAGCGAGCGGCGCATTGTGGACCTGGCGGGGCTGGTGACACCCGAACTGATTCCGTTCCTACGGGACGATGAGCGGCTGCGCGCTTATTTGGATGATCAGCAGGTGGATTACCTGGTGGTGTTCCCGAATTGGTATGAGAGCCTGGAAAATGGGAAAGAGGTTGTGTACCGCAGCCCGGGAATTTACGCACCGAAGGCTGGCGGTGAAAATATGACGGTGTACCGCTGGCGATAAATCGGAAAAACGGAAAACTTCACTGCCTGTGTGGACAAGTCTATGCTATACTTAATGGTTGGAAGGCTCCCGCAGACACGGCTAACCATACCCACAAAGGTATGTTCTTGAACAGGAGGAGAGAATATGGTGATCCCAGGCGACCCGTCGGAAAATCAATGGAAAGAGTTCCCAGATGAGATCCAAAGTGAAGTAGAGCAAACTCGCCGGTCGCTGAAGGAAGTGACCCTCCTGTTAGAGCAAAGCCAGGCGGAACTGGCCAAGCTGACTCAGCGCAACGCGGCGATCAACGGACATTTACAGCAGGTGCAGACCCAGTTTGACAGCGTTCCGAGAGCGGATATCCGCAGCGCATACGCGGCAGCCCTGGATGTGCAGCAGCGGCTGTTGGTGATGCGGGGGCAGCTGGAAAAACTGCAAAGCGATCAGACCAATTACAAGCGGGCCCTGCAAACATTGGAGCGGGTGCACGCTTTTTTGGAAGATGAATTTGGGCAGATTGGGCAGGGGCGAGCCAGAGGGAGCGCGGCGGCCACTTTGGAAATGGTGATCAATGCGCAGGAAGCGGTGCGGCAGCGGCTCTCGACCCAGATTCACAACGGCCCCGCGCAGGCGCTGACCAATTTTATCCTGCAGTTGGATATCGCCACGCGCTCTTTTGAAATGGACCCGAACCGGGCCAGAGAAGAGCTGACCAATTTGCGCTCGTCGGCTATGTCCACCTTCCAGCAAGTGAAAGGGTTTATTTCGGAGCTGCGCCCGATGATGCTGGATGACCTGGGGTTGATGCCGACTCTGGACAAATATGTGAAGGATTTCAAAGACTCGAATAACTGCGACATCAATCTGACGCTGAAAGGACAGCAGCGCCGATTGGAGTCGTACCTGGAAGTGATGATTTTCCGTGCGGTGCAGGAGCTGATCACCAACGCCACCAAACACAATGCAGATCACCCCGTTCGGGTGCAGGTGAACGTGATGGTGATCCTGGACGATACGATGGTGAAGGTGGTCGTTTCGGATAACGGTAAGGGCTTTGACCCGCAGACTGCCTTACGGCCCGATTCGATTGGTTTGAAGCTGATCCGTGAGCGAGTGGAGATCTTGGGCGGGATATTTGAGATGGATACGGCCATTGGGAAGGGTGCAAAAGTATCCTTCCAGGTGCCGGCGATTGAACCTGGGCTGGTATAACGGCAGCATGCAGACGCTATTTTAATTTATTGAGGAGCTTTCTATGCCAAAGAAGACAATCGGTTTGCTGACAGGTGGTGGGGATGTTCCAGGCTTGAACCCGTGCATGAAAGCACTGGTTTTAAGCGCACTGGAGAATGATTACCGGGTGATTGGCATCCGGCGCGGGTGGGCCGGGCTGTTGAATTACAACCTGGATGAACCCTCTACGTACGAATACAATGTTCGGGAACTGACGCGGGATGATGTGCGCACCATTGACCGCACTGGCGGTACGTTCCTGCACACCTCGCGCACCAACCCTCAGCGGGTCAAACCTAAGGCGATTCCAGCTTTTTTGCAGAATTCGCCGCTGGGTAAATCCATTGACGACGAAGGCACGATGGATTACACCGCGCATGTTCTCAAAGTGCTGGAGCATTTGGGGATTGACGTGATGGCGACGATTGGGGGTGACGACACCCTCAGCTACACCGTGCGGTTGGATAAAGAGGGCATGCCGGTGGTAGCCATCCCCAAAACAATGGATAACGACGTTTTTGGGACGGATTACTGCATCGGCTTTTCCACGGCAGTGACCCGCAGCGTTGATTTCATCACCAACATGCGCACCTCGGTAGGCTCGCATGAACGCATCGGGATTGTGGAACTGTTCGGCCGCAACTCGGGTGAGACCAGCCTGATCACCGCCTATCTGGCCTATGTGGATCGGGCGATTATCACCGAGGTTCCTTTTGAGATTGACCGCCTGTGCGGGATGCTGATGGAAGACAAGCGCAACAATCCCTCGAATTACACCATGATGACGATCTCTGAAGGCGCCATTATGGAAGGCGGAGATGTGGTCGAGACGGGCGAGGCGGACGCTTACGGCCACCGCAAGCTGGGCGGCGTGGGCGAGATGGTGGCTTACGAAGTCAAGAAGCGCACCGGCCAAGACGTGATGTATCAGCAACTGGCGTATTTAATGCGCTCGGGCGCGCCCGATTCGCTGGATCGGATGGTGGCGATGTCCTTTGGCCACCTGGCAGTCCAGTTGATCCAGCGGCGCGAGACGGGCAAGATGGTGGCCCTGCACGGCGGGAAGTACACGACCGTCCCGGTGGGGATGGTTTTGGCTGGAAAAAAGCGCGTGGATGTGCCCGCGTTCTATGATATTGATGCGTACCGCCCGAAGATCAAAGACTTCATGGGCGTTCCGATGTTCCTGAGCTAATTTCGGGGACTTGTTGTGAGGCTGGACTTTCGGAGGAGTTTACCATGATCGTTACCACCAAAAAATTGTTTGAGGCTGCTTACGGCAAATATGCCATCGGCGCCTACAACATCAACAACCTGGAACAGACGATGGGCCTTTTCCAGGGATGTTTGATGAGCCGGGCTCCTTTTATCATCCAGATTTCGAAGGGCGCCCGCACGTACACCCACAAGAAAATGCTGGAAGCGATGATCCGCACGGCGGACGAAATCTTCCCCGAAGCGGTGTTCGCGGTGCATCTGGATCACGGTGATGAACAGACCTGCATGGAATGCATTGAGAGCGGGTTCTACAGCTCCGTGATGATTGACGCCAGCCACGAAGATTTCGATACCAATATCGCCATCACGAAGAAAATCGTGGATGCGGCCCATGCGCGCGGGATTGTGGTCGAATCGGAGCTGGGGCAGTTGGGCGGGGTGGAAGAGCATGTCAGCGTAAGTGAAGCGGATGCGAAGCTGACTGACCCCGACACCGCCAAAGAATTTGTGGAACGCAGCGGCTGCGATTCGCTGGCAGTGGCCATTGGCACCAGCCACGGCGCGTTCAAATTCTCGGGCAATCAGGCTCTGCGTTTTGATGTGCTGTCTGAAATTCAGCGGCGCTTGCCGGGTTTCCCGCTGGTGATGCACGGCAGCAGCAGCGTCCCGCAGGAAGAAGTAGCGCGGATTAACGCCGCGGGCGGCGCCTTGAAAGGTGCCAAGGGCGTGGATGCGGAGCAGTTCCTGCGCGCAGCGGAGCTGGGTGTGACCAAAATCAATATTGATACGGACGGCCGTCTGGTGTGGACGCGCGTGCATCGGGAGTATTTCCAGGAGCATCCTGAGAACTTCGACCTGCGGCCGCCAGGAAAGGTGTTCATGGCGGAGTATGCCAAGTTCATCGCTGCTAAGAATGACAAGCTGGGCAGCAGCGGGCAGCTCGACGCCGTGCGCAAGATGTTGGGACTTTAGTCTCTAAACGTTGGAAACATAAGCTCTGCCCGTGAAGTCAGAACTCACGGGCAGAGCTTTTATTGACAGGAGTTTACTATGCCAAAGAGCGATCAGGGCGTGAATGTGCGCCGCTATACAGTGATTCCACGCACGCTGATTTTTGTTGTGGACGGTGAGCGGGTGCTGCTATTAAAGGGTGCGCCCAGCAAGAGGCTGTGGGCCAACCGTTACAACGGAATCGGTGGGCATGTGGAGCGCGGTGAAGACCTGTTCGCGGCGGCGAGGCGGGAATTGATGGAGGAGGCCGGGTTGGAGGCCCAGAACCTGCGCCTGTGCGGAACGGTGATGGTGGATGCGGATGACCACATCGGTGTGGGGGTGTTTATTTTCCGAGGGGAATACGGAGGGGGAGAGGTGCGGCCTTCCAGCGAGGGGGAGCTGACCTGGGTTGAGGCGGGGCGGCTGGATCAATACGCGCTGGTGGACGACTTGCGTGTACTGGTGCCGCGGGTGCTGCGCCACAAGCCGACCGAGCCGCCGTTTCACGCCCGGTCGTACTATGACGGCCAGGATCAGCTGGTGGTGGCGATTTCTGAACCGCCGGAGGCGTGACGAGCTAAATCAGGCTTCGGTCTGCGGTGAGGATTGGATGGTTTCGTAGAAGACGAGCAGGGTGCTGCCGTAACGGCGCTGGTCAATTTCTACAAAATGAGCGGATTCGACCGCCTGATATTCCACCGGATCAATCTGGACGATGATCCAGCCCTGAGGATGAAGCCAGGCAGGCTGACCTTCCAGGGCCTGCATGGCCTGTACCCATAAGCCCTTGTATTGAGGGGGAGCAATGAAGATAAAATCGAAGGCACGGTCGGGGTGCTGGCGCAGGTGGGCAAAGGCATCGGTCTGAAGCACCTCAGCGCCCTGATTCAGACGCGTACGTTCGATATTGGTGCGGATGGTCTGGATGGCGGCGCGGTGCAGGTCAATAAAGCGCACATAACCGGCGCCGCGGCTGAGGGCCTCGAGCCCCACGCTGCCTGTTCCACCAAACAGATCCAGCAAGGAGGCTTCCTGAATATCCACCCCGAGGATGTTAAACAGGGCTTCTTTCACCCGGTCGGTGATGGGGCGCGTGATGTCACCTGGGACATCCTGCAAACGGATGCCGCGGGCTTTTCCAGCGATGATGCGAGGTGCGCTCAAACCTATGCTCCCAGAGAACCAGTTGTATTTTTTAACACACTGCGGCGTGCAGCCAGGATGTTACCATGAGGGGCGGTAATGGGCAAGACGCAGCCTGTGCCGAGGATAAAGCGCTGCCCCTGGGTTTCAGAAATGGCCATACGGGCTTCTTCATGCACCTGGCGGGGAGTTCCTAAAACCATGCTGTCCCCCTGGCGCAGGCCGCCGCAGACCACGCCAGGGAATTTATTCTTGGCGATGGCCAGGGTGGGCGGGGTGGAACGGTCGTGCCAGTTGATGATTTGGACGGGGTAATCCTGAACGGCGTCGAACATCACATGCTCCCCGTGCAGGTGGAGCATATTGGCCCATAAACCGCGGACGGCTTCGAGCACTTGCAGATCATAGAATTTGCCAAAGGTATTGAATTCTTCTTCGGATAAGAGACCGTACTGGGCGTACTGGACGGCGTAGAAAATGCCGTCTATGCCTGTTTTGGCGGCTTCTTCAATGAACTGCAGGGTGGTTTGGGTGATCATTTCCAGCCCGGCGTGGAGGGCCTGGGGGTATTCGCGTAAAAAGGCCGTCAGGTTCTGTTTTCCGAGCAAATTCTTGGCCTGAGAAAGCGGGCTGAAGACGGTTTGCAGGATGGGGGTGGCATGATGATATTCGGCAACGAGCAGACGCAGGCAGGTGATTTGATCGTTGAGGCTGCCTTGCCGGGGATCGAGCGGACGAACTCTGGCCCAATCTTCGGGAAAACGGATGGGGTAGCGAGTGTATTCACGCGTGCCTTCGGGGTTACCGCGCCATTCATCTCGTGCGCCCCAGTCGGTAACGCAAAAAGAGGAGGCCGGGGTAACTTTGATCAGATCGAAGTCGTAGGTGTTTTGAAAGTGGATCACCGCGGCGGCCAGACCTTCGGGCGTCTGGTCATCCACAGGGAAGTGCCGCCATAAAGCGACGGGGACTTGATCGGGGGTTTGACCGTTGAGACAGGTCTCCAAACGGTCTCGGTGAGTGGCTGCTGGGGTAGGCATAGGTTTCCCTCCTGGTGGTGCGTAAGGCAGCTATTCTGAATCTGTGCGAGGATCCAGCGTGTGCAGAAATTTGTAGAGCTGGGCATCCTCGCGTTTGCGTTCGGCGAAATAATCTTCCATGAAAGGCGAGCGGCGCAGGCGCAGGGCCATGGGGCTGACTGTTCGCAGGTCGTCGAGGGTGACGGTTGTGCGCGAATCAGCGGCGGCCAGGGCGCGCGCAGCTTCAAATAAGGTGATCTCAGCGCGAAGCGAATCAATGCGCAGTTTTTGGATGAGGCGGATGCCGGCTTCGGCAACCGGCGGGGGAATTTCGACCTGGCGAAGCATGCCGCGGGCGTAAGTGACTTCATCGCGGGCGATGAGGGTTTCCTGATTGTACTGTTGGATAAACTGGCGTGGCTGAATACGGTAGGCGCGCGTGCGGCGGTAGGCTTCCAGCCGTTCCTGGGCCTCGCTGAGGCCGCGCACGATGACTCGCAGGCCAAAGCGGTCTAAGATTTGGGGGCGCAGGCGGCCCTCCTCTGGATTCATGGAGCCGATGAGGGTGAAGCGGGCGTTGTAAGAGGCGGTGATGGGGCCGCGGCGGACGGTGTAGGTTCCCAATGCGGCGGCATCTAGAATGGCATCTACAATTTCGTCATCCAGCAGGTTGACTTCATCCACGTAGAGGATGTTCTGGTCGGCGTGGGCCAGAATGCCGCGCTTGAGCCGCATCCGGTCGTGGATGACGGCGCGCTCGTCCAGCCCGCCGACCACATCTTCAATACGGGAATTGAGAGGGAGTTCCACCAGACGAACTGGTTCTTTAACCACCAGAGACCGGCCTTCGGCGTACTTGCGGGAACAGTCGGGGCAGACGGCGTCTATGCCGCCCGCCTCGACATCTTCGGGCAGGCAGCCGTAAAAACAGGAACTGCGTTCGATGTCGGGAAGAAGATTCAACAGACTGCGCACTGCGGTGGTTTTACCGGTGCCGCGCGGGCCGACCAGCAACACACCGCCTACCAGGGGGTTGATGACCGAAAGAAGCAAGGCCAGCTTCATCTCAGTTTGCCCAACCAGGCCCAGGAAGGGGAAGGGAAGGGCCTCGGCCAGACCTGATTCCTGCTGCGGCTGCTCGGTGGCCACGGATTTGCCCGATACCAGATCCATGAGTTCCTTCAGAGAGCGCACGGAAGGGGTGGGCTGCGGCTGGTCGGGCGGGTAGGTTTGGGGCCGGTCAGACGGGTTCAAGTCTGGCATTTTTCACCTCAACTGGGTCAGGCTGCGGACGGTTTCCTGACCTCATTGTAGCAAAGAAACGGATCCATAAGGTCGAAAAAGCCGATTGGGTTCTAGGCGGCGATGTCTGAATAGGTCCAATAGCGATTTGCCAGGAAATTCCAGAACATGACCACCAGAATGGCCAGGGCCAGAGTGACATTGTGGCCGATGGTGGTGGCGCTGAGGAAGAAATCTGCCGGGAAGAACTGAGCGCTAAGCTGGATGAGGGGAATCTCCAGAAGGGCAAACATGATCACGCGAATGCCCAGGCCAAAAACGGAAACGATGACGAATTGGGTGAGCTGCTTGGCGATGGGTTTGCTGCGCGAATCCGGATAGGTCCAGTAGCGGTTCCAGACGAAGTTGCTGATCACGGCGGCGGTAAAAGAGGCTGCCGAGGCCCAGATAGCGGCGATGGGGGTGAGGCCGACCAGGAGGTTAAAAAATCCAAAATCCACCACAGCACCGATGGCGCCGACGATGGCAAAGCGGATGAAACGGCTGCGTTCTTTTGGATTCTTGACGATCACGCCAAGCCCATTTTTCTTTGGAAGTACGGCACCGTCTTGCGAATGCCTTCGTCCAGCGATACTTCTGGATTCCATTTGAGAATTTCCTTTGCACGGGTGATATCGGGCTGCCGCATTTCGGGATCATGTTGAACGCGGAGGGTGGGCATGTGGGTGATGCCGGCTTTGTTGCCAATGATCTCGTTAATGGTGCGGGCAAATTCCAGGATGCTTAATTCAGAGGGGTTGCCGATGTTTACGGGCATGTGCTCATCCGAAAGCAGGAGGCGGTAGATACCTTCGATGAGGTCGCTGACGAAGCAGAAGGAGCGGGTTTGTTTACCTTCGCCGTAAATGGTCAGCGGCTCGCCGCGCAGGGCCTGCTGGATGAAGTTGGGGACGACGCGGCCGTCATCCTGGCGCATGCGGGGGCCGTAGGTGTTGAAGATGCGCACGATGCGGGTGTCAATGTTGTGATAGCGGTGGTAGGCGGTCGTAAGCGCTTCGGCAAAGCGTTTGGCCTCGTCATACACGGAGCGGATGCCGGTGGGGTCGCAGTGGCCCCAGTAGGTCTCTTTTTGCGGGTGTTCTTCGGGATCGCCGTAAATTTCGCTGGTGGATGCCAGCAGGTAGCGGGCGTTATGGGCGCGAGCAACGCCGAGGGTGTTGTGCGTGCCGAGGGCGCCGGCTTTCATGGTCTGGATCGGAAGATTGACATAGCCGAAGGGAGAGGCCGGATTGGGGCTGGCAGGGGAGGCAAAATGCAGAACCGCATCCACTTTTCCGGGGACAAAGATGAAATTGGATACATCATGACGGATGAATTCAAAATGAGGGTCGCCCGTGAGGTGGGCGAGATTGTCGGGGCTGCCGGTGACGAAATTGTCCATACCGATCACGCTGTGCCCTTCTTGCAGCAGACGCTCACAAAGATGAGAACCGAGGAAGCCAGCCGCGCCAGTGATGAGAACTCGCATATCCTGCTCCTTTTTGTAGGTTACTTCCAATCAATCCGACCGATGGATCCATCCCCGGTCACTTGCTGGCTTTGGCCGGTCAGTGGATTGACCAAATGTAAATTGCCTTGATAGTAGACTGCAACCCAGGGATCTGAGTCGCCCTGCGGCTGAGGACCCCAAACTGCTTTTTGGGGATCCAGGCCGGGAGAGCCAGAATCTGGGAAGAGGGTGGTTTTATTGGAGCCGTCACGATCCATGATCACCAGACGGTAACGGCTGGAATCGCTTTGTTCGGTGAATATGGCCTGCAAATAGGCGACCTGGCCCTGGAGGCGGGGGTTTTCACCGGTGTAGGGTGTGGGGTAGGCGAACATGCCGCTGGGAGATACCATCGGAATGGCCTGGGCCTGAGAACGATTGACCACCAGGGCGGTGAGATCGAAAAGGGGCGAGGCTTCATCGCTGGAAAGGCCGGGCAGGGGGGTGTGTACCACGGTAAACAGAACGCGGCTGTCGGAGGACCACCCCAGGCCGGGAACCCAGGCCCAATCCCCGCGGGTTTGGAAGGGGATGATATCTACCAGGGGGATCAATTGCTGGGTGTCCACATCCACCAGACCCACGCTGTCGGGGCGGGCGTAGGCCAGTTCTTTTCCTTGCGGCGACCAGGCGTACGTGGTTCCCCACCAACCATAAATGCCGCCGGAACTGGCGGGAAGGATCTCTTCCTGCTTGACCACCCGGCCCGAATTATTGAAAGAGACGCGCTGTAAGTCGTTGTTGGCCTGCCAGCCAGGGGCAGTGGAACGGGGTTCCACCGTGGAATAGACCACGGACAGCTGGCTATAGGGGACCCAATCGGCAAAATGGATGACATTTTTGGCTTTGAGATCCACGGGTACAGGGTTTTCATCGGTGACGCGCACCACCCACAGGCTGTTGATGTCCTGGGTTTCGGCGGCGGGATTGGGCGCGGTTTTTCGGGTGTAGAGGAGCCATTCACCGTTCGCAGAAAGCGCAAAAACACGCCCGTCCAAATCTCCGCTGGTGACCACGGGGCGGCGGGTGCCGGTGGTGCCTTCCATGACCCAGGCGTTTCCGGCGGTGAGGTAAGCCAGGCGGCCGGAGATGGTGATGGGGATGAAGGGGGTCTGCACGCCGACCATGAGGATTTCGGGGCGGGCTTCGGAAAGCACCAGCGTTTTAAAAATGGTGCGGGAGATTTCTACATCGTTTTCAAAAACGCGGCGGTAGGTAATTTGCTGGACACCGTTTTGCCCAGGCTGGATTTGCATGGTCTGGCCGTCGGGCAGGGATTCATTGTAAACGGTTTGGGTCTCGAAGGCGATGGTGGTCTCTTCCACCTCAAACTCTTCGCGCACGCGGGTGACCTGAATGGATGCAGCGCTGGTGAGGGCGGTGAAGGTGGGCGGCTCGACGCGGTCCAGCGTGCCCAGGGCGACGCCGGCTTTTTCGAGGGCGGTCTGCACGGTGGCCCCAGCCGGAAGGCTGACCTGTTTTTGCTGGCCGTCAGCCATGATGGTGACCGAGATGGCGGCGGGTTCGGCTGACTGAGCGGCAGGGGTGCAGCCCGCGAGGGTTAAGATGAAAATGAAGAGGCAGAACCAGAGCCACAGTCTGGGGGTGGGTTTGAAGTTGCGGTTGTGGATGGTCTGCCCCATAGTTCGTTCCCGGAATTTCAAATCAAATCGAGTATAATCAGGTTTCGCCTATTGGCGGACGCCCGTCAGCGATAGGGTGCCGCTGCCGACGGCAACGCTGGTGACACGCAGGCCGGTGGCGGAAGCGCCAAAGCTGCCGGATAAAGCTTGATTGACCACGGCCGAGATTGTCTCTTTCATGCTGTCTGGGGCGTTGATGCTGCCCAGTTTGACGGTGGTGAGAGCAGCCTGAACGCTGCCGTCTGCCGAGGTGCTGAGGGAGAGGGCTAATTCCACCGGCGATTTGATCGGCCCCTGCACATATTGCGCGTTGACCAGAACCTGGCCGTCGCGTAAAAACACCTGCGGAGCGGAAAGCCCCAAATCGGGGTTGGCGGCGAAAAAGACGCTGACATACGAAGTGATCTGGGTTTCATCCAGCACCACCGTGACGGGCCCTCCAGACTGGGCCTGCTCGAAGGCGGCGATGACGGTGGCCTCGAGGCTGTCGGCGGCTTCTTGGGAAACCGGAATGGGCTGCGGGGTGGGCGTGGCCGCCTGACGCGAAGGCAGGTTGCAGGCCAGCGCGGCAAGCACCAGGGCGGTGAGGCCCATGAGTATACGGAAGGGTTTATTTTTCATCACAGTACCTTATAATGGTTAAGCAGAAGCTGCTTTCGTTTCCGGTTATTCAAGCGGTGCAGTCCGAGATTGGAACCGGTTTACCAAAACTCGCGAGGACAACAGGCTCTATTATAGCATGAGTGATACCGTTGAAACTTCTCTGCCGTTAAATCTTGAAGCCTGCCTGGAGGGGATGCTGTTTGTGTCCCCTGGGTCGGTGATGGTGGTGCAATTGGGTGAAGCGCTGGGGTTGAAGCCGCAGGAGGTTGAAGAGGGGCTCCACCAGTTGGAGGTGACTCTGGCGGCGCGCGGGCTGCGTTTGCAATGGCATGCTGGAAGGGTGCAGTTGACCACGGCGCCGGAACTGGCCCCTTTGATTGAGCGCTATCTGGGCCTGGAGGCTACGGCGCGGCTGAGCCGGGCGGCTTTGGAGACGCTGGCGATCATCGCCTACCGGCAGCCAATCACCCGGCCAGGGGTAGATGCGATCCGCGGAGTGAACAGCGACGGCGTAATGAAGAGTTTGCTGAGCAAGGGGCTGCTGCAGGAAGTGGGACGAGCCGAAGGCCCTGGGCGGCCCATTCTGTACAGCACGACATCTGAATTTTTGCAGCATTTTGGATTATCTTCTATCGCAGAACTGCCTCCGTTCGAGTTGGAGACATTCGCTGAGGGTGAGGCTGAAGGCAACCGGCTGCTTAAGGATTAAGAATAGGAAGAGGAATTTATGGAAGAGCGCATACAGAAAATTTTGTCCCGGGCGGGTTTTGGCTCGCGCCGGTCATGCGAAGAGTTGATCACGGCAGGCCGGGTGCGGGTGAACGGGAAGTTGGCCGAATTGGGCATGAAGGCAGAGGCCAGCAAGGATACCCTCACGGTGGACGGCAATTTGATCCCCAAGGAAGAGCCCAAGCGCTACATCGCCTTGCATAAGCCGCGCGGAGTGCTTTCGGATGTAGACCCGGCGGATCCGCGGCCCACGGTGCGCGACTTGGTGCCGGTGCACGGCCATTTGTACGCGGTTGGGCGGCTGGATTTGGACAGCGAAGGCTTGATTTTGCTTACCAACGACGGTGAACTGGCCAACCGGCTGACGCACCCGCGCTATGGGCACGAAAAAGAGTACCGGGTTTTGGTGGCGACCAAGCCAGACGCGGAACAACTGGAGACCTGGCGGCGAGGTGTGGTTTTGGAGGATGGGTATAAGACAGCTCCCGCGGTGGTGCAGTTGGACGGCACGGCCACCAAAGGTTCCTGGCTGCGGGTGATTCTGCGCGAAGGCCGAAAACGCCAGATTCGCGAGGTTGGCACGCGCATCGGGCTGCCGGTACAGCGCATTATCCGCGTGCGGATAGGTTCGCTGCTGCTGGGGAACTTGCGCGAGCGGGAATGGCGGGACTTAAACGCGGACGAGGTGCGGCAGCTCAAGAAGACCGGCGGTCAAGAGGCCGGCCCACGGCGGCCCGATCCGCGCAGGAATTTGAAGCCCAAATGGGGCAGTGGGGGCGAAACGGAGAGCGCAGGGGGGCGGCGCGGCGGTCCTCCGGCGCAAAAATCACGAAGTGAACGCGGGGCGAGGCCAGAGGCAGGCGCCAGCCGCGGCGGGCGAACTCGCAGCAGCGACCGCCCAGGTTCGGGTGAACGCCCCTTTGGGCGTGGAGACGGCAGCGCTCGGCCTGCGACGCGCAGCAGCGACCGCCCAGGTTCGGGTGAACGCCCATTTGGACGCGGGGACGGCAGCGCCCGGCCTGCATCTCGTTCCCCGCGGCCCAGCCGGCCCAAACGCTGAGAAGCATTCATAGAGTAAGAAAAAAGGATCAGCCAAAAACTGATCCTTTTTTGATCACAAGAAAGCTGGTGACTCAGGCTTCGACCGATTCGGTCGGCAGGGCTTGCTGAATGGCCAGAAAGCTTTCGTTGGGGAAGGCGTTATCTTTGGCCTGCTTGCGGATGAAATCTTTGAGCTTTTCGGCGGTAAGGGTGGGAATGGGGGCTTCGGCGGCTTCGATGGTGACTTTGGGATTGGTGAACACCAGGGCAGCTTTGACTTCCACCTGGACACTTTGGCCCAATTTTTCGTTGAGGAATTTCTGCGCGTCGGTCAGGCTGCCTTTGACGTCCAGATCGGGGCGGCCGAGGCTGTCTTGGGCAAAGATTTTGAGGTAGAGGTTGCCGCCTTTTTGCTGCCAGCGCTGTTTCTTCTCATCAAAGCGAATGACCCCGCCCTGACTGTAGGGCAGCAGCACCCACGCGCCGGAGGGGCCGACGAGCAGATGGGAAACGGGGGTCGTGTAATGATAGAGGGTGTAGCGGTTTTCCAGGCCTTTGAGGGCGGCGGTCAAATGTTCATCGGGGCGCGGTGAGCGGCCAAAGCGCGCCCCAAAAAAGAGGCCCACCTGCGAGACGATGAAGCCCAGCAGAAGGGCGGCAAATGCCCAGGTGAGCTGGTCGGGATTGAAAGACAGGACAAACCCCAGCACCAAAATACCCAGACTGGCCAGGCTGCTGATGTTGCCGATCTTCTGATTGCGCTTGATCAATTTATCGTTGGTGACGACTTTCATGAAAAACCTCTTTGGGGGGTTAGGATTCGGGGGCAGACGAGGCTAACTGCGACTGGATGGCGGCGCGCAGCGCGTCTAACATATTGGCCTTGGTAGCCTGTTGGGCCAGGCGCAAGGCGCTGACCAGGGCGCGGGCATCCGAGCGGCCGTGACCGATGAAGACGTAGCCGTTGATGCCCACCAGCAGGGCGGCGCCGACTTCGGAGGGATCCATCATTTTTTTCAAGCGGCGGAAAGCCGGTTTAACCAGCAGGTAGCCCATTTTGCGGATGAAGCTGGTGGAAATCTCCTCACGGAGAACGTCGGTGATCAGTTTAGCGACGGATTCAGAGGTCTTGATGAAGATGTTACCGGTGAAACCGTCTGCCACGACCACATCGGCGTGGCCGTTGTAAACCTCTTTCGGCTCGACATTGCCCACAAAATTGAGGCCAGCGTTAGCCAGCAGAGGATAGGCCTCTTTGACCAACTGGTTGCCTTTGCCGGCCTCTTCTCCATTAGAGAGGATGCCAATGCGGGGGTTTTCCACCTGGAGGACGTGTTTGGCGTAGAGACTGCCCATGATGCCAAACTCGGTGAAGAATTCGGGCCGGCAGTCGGCGTTGGCGCCGGTATCGAGAAATGCACAGCGCCCCGTACGGGTGGGGATGGGGGTGACGAGGGCGGGACGCAGGACGCCCTGCATGCGGCGCAGGATCTTGATGGCGTTGAACATGGCTGCCCCGGTGGAGCCGGCGGTGACAAAAGCCTGGGCTTCACCCGTGCGAACCAATTCCATACCGATTGCCATGGAATTATTGGGTTTCTTGCGGGTGGATTCTACGGCCTTGTCGCCCATCTCCAGAACATCGGGGGCGTGAACAATGCGCACGGGCAGACCGCGGGGGTTGGCGGCCTTGAGGCGCGGTTCAAGAAGTTCCTGCTGACCGACGAGGATGATTTCTTCGCCCAGTTCTTCGGCTGCCAGCACGGCGGCCTCGATCTCAGGCGCAGGATAGGTGTCGCTTCCCATTCCATCTAAAACAATCGCCATAATTTCTCCTTTTTTATTGACACATTTCTATAGGCCCGATTATAATAGGGTTACTCGCGCTGGTGCTGGAACTGGCAGACAGGCATGGTTGAGGGCCATGTGGGGAGACCCGTGGAGGTTCAAGTCCTCTCCAGCGC
>DAIOUB010000061.1:0-4545 GCA_036751735.1 Levilinea sp.
CCGTGCAGTTTTCGCGCCAGCAGGCTTGAATCAAGTAAAATTAGCCTATGAGCGTCCTGACCTCCGTGCATTCCGGCACGCTGCGCCCTCTGGATCCGCGCCGCGACTTGCTGCCGGTTTCCGATCTCATCGAAACCTGCTTCTTCTCCACCATGGACGAAGAGGGCCGCGAATACCTCACCCACATCCGCCGCGCCGGACACGATTCGCATTACGTCCAATGGCTCTCCGGCTCCGGTGAACGCGTCGCCTACCCCCTGCACGGCTACGTGTGGGTGCAGGACAACCGCGTGGTCGGCAATGTGACCCTCATCCCCCACCAGCGCGACGGACAGTGGATCTATCTCATCGCCAATGTAGCTGTCCACCCCGACTACCGCCGCCTGGGCATCGGCCGCGCCCTCACCCAGCGCGGCATCCAGCACGCCCGCGACCACCGCGTCAGCGCCCTGTGGCTGCAAGTGCGCGACGACAACCCCTCTGCCGAGGAGCTTTACCGCTCGCTGGGCTTTGAAACCCAGGCCGTCCGTTCCAACTGGCGGCTGCCCTCCTATGCATCCCCGCCGACCGCCCCCGCCTCCCCCACGCTCATCACCCCCAGCCGCAACAGCGATTGGCCGGAGCAGCTGCGCTTTTTCAACCACACCTACCCCGCCGACATCCGCTGGAATTTGCCCCTGGTCCCCGAGCGCTTCCGCCCCGGTATGTTAGCTTCGCTCTCGCGCTGGATGAACGGCGAAGTCATCCACCAGTGGGCTGCCCGGCTGGAGAACCGCTACCTGGGTGCCGCCACGCTGGACGGCTCCGGCCACAAGCTGGATTTCTTGTGGCTGGCACTGGACCCCGAAAGCGAAGCACAGGCCGCGCCCTCGCTGCTGGCGGCGGTGCTGCACCGGCGCGGCGGCCACCGCGGCGTTCTGCTCAACTACCCCGCCCAGCGCCTCGACGCCGCCTTTCAGCAGGCCGGATTTGCCCTGCAAAACACGCTCACCTGGATGAAGCTGCCGCAAAGCGTTCTGTACCCCACTTCTGCAACTTTTTCTATCCATCACACGTAGATAGACTCAGAAGAGAGGAGATAAAAATGAAAAAATTCTTGCTTCGTTTACTCATCAATGCGGTGGCTTTATACGCCGCAGTGGCTTTGCTCAACGGCCGCGGGATCACCCCCCAGAGTGACAACTGGCTGTCTTTCATCTGGTTAGCCCTCATCTTTGGTGTGGTCAACGCCGTTCTCAAGCCCATCCTGCACATCGTCGGCTGCCCGCTGGTCATCCTGACCCTGGGCCTGGGCGCACTGCTCATCAACACCCTGCTGTTCTACCTCTCCGGCCTGTTGGGCGCCAACTTCGGCGTGGGCTTCACGGTGGCTGGGTTCTGGCCGGCCTTCTGGGGCGCGCTCATCGTCAGCGTGGTCAGCTTCTTCCTGAACGCCCTCCTGCGTGACTCGCGGGATCACCGCCGCCGCGCCAGCTAAGCCGCACGCCACCCTGCTCAACCCGTGGTTAAATAAACACCAGGGCGTTTCATGACCGAAACGCCCTGGTTCTTTATCGTTGATGATCTTTCAGCGATGATCCTTCAGCCCGCTTAGGGCAAAGGCAGCGCCTCTAAGGGCATGCGCAGCACCCGCCCGCCGTTGGCGTCGGTGATCCACAGCACGCCGCGCTCCGCGTCCACCGCCACCCCCGAATACAGCGTCCCGGCGCCGGCATCCACGGCATAATCGCCCCAGGCCGCCAGGAATTTGCCGTTCAGGTCAAATTTCAGCACGCGCGGCCCTTCGGGGTCGGTCACATACACATTGTTGGCAGAATCCACGGCGATGTAAGGCTTGTTGTCCAGCGACTGCCCAAACCAGCCGTACACCTCCCAGGTGGTCAGCGGCGTGAAGTTGGTCGTTCCCGGCTCGGCCGCAAACACCTGCACACGCTGGTTCCAGGTATCGGTGATGAACGCCAGGCCGTCAGCCCCCAGGGCAATGCCTACCTGTTCGTCAAACTGCCCCGGATCCATGCCGGCCTCGCCGAATTGGGTGATGAACTCGCCGTTCGCGTCAAACACGGCGATGCGCTTGTTGCCCGTATCGGTCACGTACACCCGCCCCTGCGCATCCACAGCCACATCCCGCGGGCCCCAGAAGGCGTCTGGGTTCTCCGCCTGGCCAAAATAACCCCACATGGTCACGAACTGGCCCTCCGCCGTAAATTTCTGCACGCGGTGATTCCAGGTGTCGGCCACGTACACCGACCCATCCGGCCCCACAGCCACCCCCCACGGCTCGTTGAAGGTCCCGCCGGGGGCTTCCGCATTGGCTGCCGTGGCATCCTCAAAGGAGCCCCACACATGCAGCAGTTCACCTTCCGGGCTGAAATGCTGAATGCGGTGGTTGCGCGAATCCGCCACATAAATCGAGCCGTCCGCCGCCGCTGCGATGCCGCGCGGGGCCTGAAGCTGCCCCGGTTCCATCCCCGGCGCGCCGATCTGCAAATCCGGCGTCAGCGGCGCCACCTTGCCCTCATAGGGGTCGGTTTCAATCTCGCCGGTGGTCACGGGAACCGCCCCGTAATTCCAGATCTGCCCCACCACATCCTTACGGATGAACACATCCATGCGGCTGCTCGGCTGCCAGTTTTCCAGGGTCAGCGTCTGGCTGCCCGTCACCGCGGCAAATTGGGTGTAATCGCGGTTCAGCCAGATCTGCCACAGGGCTGCGCGCATTTTCGGGTCGGTCAGCGCCGGGGCAATGCGCTCCCAGGTCAGGTTGAAATAATCCTGCATCGGCCACCACAGGCGCATATAGCTGTATTTGACGTAATCCCCCTTGACGATCGGATCCAGCTTGCCCATGGTCGATTCGCCCGAAATGATCACAGGCGCATCCCGCAAATCGCG
Source organism: Levilinea sp. (assembly GCA_036751735.1). Taxonomy (GTDB): domain Bacteria; phylum Chloroflexota; class Anaerolineae; order Anaerolineales; family Anaerolineaceae; genus Levilinea. Next base: position 2,896 of record DAIOUB010000061.1, read on the forward strand.
CGAAGGTTTATCCGTGAACCAGCGCTTGTTGGGATAATCGCGGAAGTACCACCAGTAGGGATAGAGTGCGTCATTGTCGTAGGCCACCACGATATTCTTGCCGCCCGTGGTGCGTCGCGAAATCTCTTCCACCTGGCGCAGCACCTCTTTCGGCCCCGAAGCCGCGTGGGCATACACCAGGAATTCCTTGGCGTTGTCATAGTTCACAAACGAAGCCGTCACCGCCGTGCGCGCCGTCAGCACGCCCAAAATCACGAAGAAGGTCACCGTCACCAACCGCAGCAGGTCGCCCCAGCGCCAGTCTTTTAAGAAGCGCAGGATCGCCCAACCGGTCAGACCCGCCATCAGGGTCCCCAGCAGGAAGGTGTTGGTGGATTCCAACTGCACCAGTTCCTTGCCCTGGAAAGGCGGCGTGGCCCCCAGGATGCTGCCGAACACAGACGCCAGGCTGGTGATGAACACCGGCGTCAGCGCCAGCGCCAGCAGACCGCTGCGCTCCAACACCCGCTTCCAGGGGGTTGTATCCACCAAAAAGCCCAGGCCCCAGCCCGCCGTCAAAAGCAGCGGCAGGGCGATGTGCACAGTCAGCCAGGGCATTTTCTCCCCGGCGAAGGAATAGGCCGCCAGACTGGTGACACTCCAGAACAGCAGCAGCGCCAACACCGGCAGCCGCTCCACACCTTCGTCCGATTCCAAAGCCGCCGGCTCCACGATTTGAACGGCTTTGACTTCGATTTCTGCCGGGGCTTCTTCTCCAGATTCAAGCTCCGGCTCCATCGGCGGAACTTCCGGCAAGGGAATATCCGCCGGAGCGCGGCCCGCCTCCTGCCAGAAGCGCCCGTAGCGCACGCCAAAATAGAGCGCCAGGAGCGTGCCCAGCGCGGCCAGGTATTCATAAATCGGAACCTGGATCAAAGCATAGTAATACAGCGGCTGGCTGCCCCGCTCGACCCCCTGCTGCGACAGCCAATACCCCAGCGAACCCACCAAACCGGTCACGAACCCGCGCCCGTTGGTGAAGAATGTCGTGTACAGAACCGCAAAGACCACCCAGAACAAAGCTGCGTTGCCCAACCACACCTTGGGCTTCCAGTACAGGCCGATGACGATGGAAATGCCAAAGAATATCGCCGCCACCACGGCCGTTACCAAAACGCCCGGCCATTCGTAATTCAGTGGGTCGCCGCCGATGATGCTGACCATGAAGGGGGTCAGCTGCGGCAAGGTCACCGTGCCCATCATGATCAAAATATCAAACGAGCGTTCCGAGCGGATGGCCTCCCATCCCAAATTACGGATCAGCACCACCGCGCCCGCCAGCGCCAGCGCCGCCGCCAGGGCCAGCGCCACCACCTCGCCCGCCAATTGCGGCGTGAGCTGCAGCGTCTGCGCCGCGGCTTCTGAGGCCTGCGTCATGGTGGCCGCCCCATCTTCCGGCGGGTTTTGCAGGGCCGCGTTCCAAATGGCCAGCCCCAGGGCTGCCACCAAGGCCCCCAAAGCCAAAATCATCAGCAGGATAAAGCGTTTGCGCGTCTGCTCTGAGGGCCAGCTTTGCTGGATCACCCGCCACAAGAACACCAAAAAGCTGAACAGCAGCAGTTGGGCCATGTAAATAAAGGCCGTCTCTTTGGTGGTGAAGTGCAGCCCCAT
>DAIOUB010000061.1:4645-5751 GCA_036751735.1 Levilinea sp.
GCGCTGAACAGCGCCGCCGGAACGCGGGAGCTGAAATCGCTGTCGCCCAGCAGGAAATACGACAGTGCCAGCAGGTGGAACTGCATGGGCCCGTGCGTCACGGGGTCATGCCGGTAACCGTTCCCCTGGAAAAGCTCATAGGCCGGCACCACATGGTTGACCTCATCGTGGCTCATCACCCGCGCCCCCACCATGTAGAAGCGGCTGGCAACCGCCAGCAGCAGAATGATCACCACCAGAATTTTTTCGACATTCCAGGTTGACAGCCAGGTGATCGGCCGGTCAAACCAGGATGGAGCTGTTCGCATTTGTTGTTCCATAGAAAGGTCTTTCCATCTTGAGGGTGAATTCAGGTATCCAATCCAACAGGCTTGATTATCCTTGAAAGTGGCTGATCTGACAAGTCCCACCTCCCGGCCTTGCGGTTAAATCAAAAACCCTGGCGGCCTCCTCGCGGAAGCCGTCAGGGCTTGATCTCACATTTGTAGGGTCTATTCGACGGTGAACTGGAAATAGAATTCGTTCATGTACACCCCCTGCGGGTTCACCAGCTTCCAGCGGGTGATGTATTTCCCCGGTTTTTCCGGAGCGTACATGCGCATGTTAAACTCGTACTTTTCGCCGGGTTTCACATCCTTGTCCATCTTGATACTGGTGTAGGTCGCGATCAGCGTGCCGCCCAAATACACCATGCCGTAGTTGGAATTCCAGGTGGTCGTGCCGCTGTTCTTCCAACCCACCGCGAACAAGAATTCTTCTCGGGGGGAAAATTTCTTCCCATCTGCGGGCACGTTGTACAGGAATGTGGCGTTATCGCCCGGCTTCGGCCCGCTTTCCTGCGTGGGGGCTGCCGCCTGGGTGGGCGGAACCAAGACCGCCGCCGTGGGCGACCCGCTGAGCGGCGTCAAAGCCAACGCGGTGGGGTCCAGGGTGGGCGTGGCCGTGGGCAGTTCGGGGGTGGCCGTCGGCTCCGGTGTGGCGGTGGGTTCGGGCGTTGCCGTGGCGGTCGGCTGGGCCGCCGCCGTCAGGGTGAGCTGCGCCTCAACGGTTTGGGCCGCCTGGGTGTAAATCATATTCGCGTCCACCGTCGGCTCCACCGGCGCGGC
>DAIOUB010000061.1:5851-16889 GCA_036751735.1 Levilinea sp.
CTCCGCGCGCCCTGGTTTTTGACTGGGGCGACACCCTCATGGTCAACTTCACCCAATACGACGGGCCGATGGCCGACTGGCCCCAGGTGCAGGCTGTGGACGGCATCGCCGCCGCCCTCCAAGCCCTGCACGGCAGCTGCGCTCTGTATGTGGGCACCAACGCCCAGGCCTCCAGCGCCGATCAGGTGCGCGCCGCCCTGGGGCGGGTGGGCCTGGCGCAGTACCTGGACGGCATTTTCACCTACGCCGAATTGGGCGCGCGCAAACCCCAGCCCCAGTTCTTTCACAACCTCGCCGCTCACATTCAAGTCCCCGCCGAGCACATCGCGATGGTGGGCGACGAATGGAAAAACGACGTCCTCGGCGCGCACCGGGCCGGTTGGCGCAGTGTCTGGTACAACCCCACCTCGCGCCCAGCCGCCAGCCTGACGCCCCTGCAGGATGCCGATCTCACCCACCTGTCGGATCTGCCGCAGGCCCTGGCCGCCGGTCTGCCGCCCAGCGTTGAAACCTGCCTGGGCTGGCTGTGGGAACAGCCTTTTTCCTTCAATCTGCTCAACCATGTGCAGTTGGTCGCCGCCGCGGCCTATCAACTGGCTCTCTGGCTGCGCGCCCGCGGAGAAACGGTCAGCCCGGTGCTCACCCACCGCGGCGGCTTGCTGCACGATATCGCCAAACTGGCCGCCCGCGCCCAAAACCTCAACCACGGCGAGCTGGGCGGACGCATCCTGGCAGAGAAGGGCCAACCCGTCCTGGCCGAAATCGTCCGGCGGCACACCATGTTCACCCTGCTCGACCCGCAGTTCATTCCCACCACCTGGGAAGAAAAGCTGGTTTATTTTGCCGACAAACTGGTGGAAGGCGGGCAGATCACCCCGCTGTCCGAGCGCATCGCCGCTCTCAAACAGCGCTACCAGATTGACCCGCAGCACCTGGATCACCTGCAGGGGCCGTTACAGGCTCTGCAGGAAGAAATTTGCGCCGCAGCGGGTTTCCCCACCGATCAGCTCATCCCGCGCCTGCGCGAAGCCTTCAACGCGCCCTCCGCCTGACCTTCGGTTCAAAAAACAACCCCCGCCGTTCCCATGACCGGCGGGGGTTATTGGTGGGCAAATCCGCATCACTGCGGCATATTAAAGTAGTTGTAGGTGGCGCGCGTCAGATCAGCGATCAGGCGGTTGCCGTCATCAAACACCAGCTGCTGGGTGTTGTGGATGTAAATGGACAGGATGTAGTTGCCGCCGGGGGTATAGATGATCCCCGCATCGCCCATGGTGTGCAGCAGACCGTCGTTCTCGGTGATCCAGCCGTGTTTGTTGGCGATGCGCGTGCCGTCCGGCAGCCCCGCCTGCATCAGCACCCCAATGCGGTTGCGGGTCAGGTAGGTCAGCATCGTCTGGCACTCGGCCTGCGAGATCTTGCCGGGGAAGGCCGCTATCAGCGTCCCCCCGCCCTTATCCGCGCACTGATAAATATCCCGCAGCACCATGCCCATTTCCAGGGGCGTGGTCTGGTTGTACGGGTCAGGCCCCGAAAAAACATCCGTCCGCGAATTGGCCGGGGTCTGAAAGCGCACCAGCAGCGGCGCCCCCGGGTAAAAATACCCGGCCAGGAAGGTGTTTTCCAGCCCCATTTCTTTTAAATCATCCGTCACGCGCAGCGGCCCCAGGTTCTTATCCATCACCGTTTCCATCAGGCGGTCCGCCGGGTCGTTTTCGGAGCGTTCAATCATCAGCTCCAGCAGATCCGTCACCCCCGGCGGGGTCGGTTCGCCCACACGGGAAAACACCGACACCATGATGGGGATCTTCATCGTGCTGGCCGCGGTGAAGGCAATTCCGGGGGTCAGGTCTTGCCCGCCGCCGCGGGCAAAGTACACCTCGCGCTCGGTCTGCAAATCCAACATATAGAGTTCCACTTCGCCGGGGAAGCCCGAAAGGTCAATGGTTTGCTTCAGCAGCACTTCCAAATTGGCCAGAGAAGGCCGCAGCGACCCCACGCGGTTAAAGGACAGATTCACCACCCGCACCCCAGGCGAGCGCAGCGCGTCGCCGATCAAAATCACCGCGCGGTCCACATCCAGGGTCGAACCGGGATCACCCTGGGCAAAATCGGTCGTCCCGGGCACAGGCACCGGCTCGGAAGGCGGGCGGTCGTAGCGCTCGGCGATCTCATCCTTTAGGAATTCCCGCAGCCGGTCTTCCGAAAGGCTGGAACGCAGCGGAATGGCCTGCGGCGGATTGGTGCGCCCCCATAAATAGCTCCAAAAAGCCGACCAGAACGGCTGCTCAATGCGCTGCAAATCGGCCGCGGCCAACATGCCCTGCAAGTCCAATTCAAAACCCACCGTGTTGGGTTTAATTTGAATGCCAGCCTCGCCGTAGCGCAGCTCCACCGGCACGCCGTAAGCCTGCGTCAGCCGGTCGGCCGCCTGCTGCTGGGTCAGCCCCCCCACCGGAACCCCCGCCACCATCAGCCCCGCCGGAAACGCGGAACGGATGCGGCTGAAGATCACCAGCTGCATCACCAATAACAAAGCTGCCGCAAAAACCATCACCAGCGCAATCCAGCGCAGGATATTTCCAGTCCGTCGTCTCAACGTTTACCTCGCTGCCCCCGATTCTACCAGATTTTCACCCCACGCCGCGGGCCTCCATCCTCCCCACGTCTTTTTTCCCTCGTGGTATACTATCCCAGGCTGCGCGCCCCTGGTTGGCGCTCGCCTTAACTTTTAATCACACGCATCGAAAGTCCCGCCGCGGTTCGACCAGGGGGTTGGCGCTGGAAACCTCCCGTTTCCACCCCGCCAACGCGGCAGGATCTGACAGGAGGAAATCTTGAAAAAAGCACTCATCACCGGCATCACCGGCCAGGACGGCTCGTATCTGGCGGAACTGCTGCTGGCCAAAGGGTATGAAGTCCACGGCATTATCCGCCGCGGATCCACTTTTAACACCCGCCGCATTGATCACATCTACCACGACCCCCACAACAACGGCGAAAAAGTCCATCTGCACCTGCATTACGGCGACATCTCCGTGGGTGAAACCATCAGCGACGTGATCTACAACGTGCGCCCCGATGAAATTTACAATCTCGCCGCCCAGTCGCATGTGCGCGTCAGCTTTGACATGCCCGAATACACCGGCGACACCACCGGCCTGGGCACCATCCGCCTGCTCGAATCCATCCGCAAGAGCAAAATTGAGACCCGTTTTTACCAGGCCTCTTCCAGCGAGATGTTCGGCGCCGCCAAGCCCCCTCAGGGCCTGAACACCCCCTTTGAGCCGCGCAGCCCCTACGCCGCCGCCAAAGTGTACGCCTATTGGGTCACGCGCAACTACCGCGAAGGCTATCAAATGTTCGCCTCCAACGGGATCCTCTTTAACCACGAATCCCCCCGCCGCGGCGAAACCTTCGTCACCCGCAAGATCACCCGCGCGCTGGCCCAAATCGTGGCCAAGAAGCAGCAGTACCTCTACCTGGGCAATCTGGACTCCCGGCGCGACTGGGGCTACGCCCCCGAATACGTGGAGGCCATGTGGAACATGCTCCAACTGGAACAGCCCGGCGATTTCGTCATCGGCACAGGCGAAGCCCACACCGTGCGCGAATTTTTGACCGAGGCCTTCAGCTACCTCAACCTGGATTGGGAAGCCTACGTGCGCATTGACCCGCGCTACTTCCGCCCCACCGAAGTGGATTACCTCCTGGCGGACGCCGCCGAATCCAGCCAGCAGTTGGGCTGGGAACCCAAAGTGCGCTTCCACGAATTGGTGCGCATCATGGTGGATGCCGATCTGGAACTGGCGGGGCTGCCCTGCCCCGGCGAAGGCCGCAGCATTTTGCAGGATAAATTTGGCGGCTGGCACCGCTGGGAATCACAAGTCGTCAGCATGGAGCGCTAAAAGCGATGCCGTCGGTGTTGTTCGTCTGCACCGGCAATATCTGCCGCTCGCCCATGGCCGCGGCCTTCTTCACCGCCCGCCTGCCCGAACTGGACCCCAACTGGCTGGACTGGCGGGTGGAATCCGCAGGCACCTGGACCACCCCCGGCCGCCCCGCCGCCCTTTTGGCGCGGCAGGTGATGGCCGAACGCGGTATTGACATCACCCGCCACCGTTCGCGCGAGGTCAGCCAGGACCTGCTGGAACAATTTGACCTGATCTTAACTATGGAAACCGGCCAGAAAGAGGCGCTCCAGGTGGAGTTTTCTCATCTGGCCGGACGCATTTACCTGCTCAGTGAAATGTCTGGGGCGCAGGTGACCATTGACGACCCGATGGGCGGCCCGCCCGATGCCTTCCATAAGACCGCCGCTCAGATTGAACGCTATATCCGCCGCGGCCAGGAATACATCGTGCGGCGCCTGCGCAGCGGCCCGTCTTACCCCTCTGACCCGGCCTGATAGCCCGCGTATATCCCCAACACCAAATCCGCATACATGTAGCCCACATCCATCGGCCCGTAGGCGCGCAGCGCGTCGCGCAGGTTGCCGTATTTGTGCACCAGCCCCGCCAACATCTGCGTGCCGTACTGCACGTTGAAATGCGGGTCAAACAGCTCGTCCATGGTCGGGCGCGCCGCGAAGCACGGCCCGTGGATGCATTGGAAACTGGCCGCCAGGCCGTCTTTGGGCATTACCTGCATCAGCCCCACCGCCCCGCTGGAGGAATAGGAAGACGGGTCGCCGCTGCTTTCCTGGGTGATTACCGCCGCGATCAGCGCCGGGTCCAGCCCCTGCTCCTGCGCGGCGCTTTCGATCAGCTGGCACCACTGGCGAATCTCTTCGGGGACAGCCGCGTTCAGCCCGCACCCCCGCGCAGACTTCTCCGCTTTGGGGGCGGCAGCGGGCGCGCGCACCTCGGCCTGCGCCGACACCGGCTCCGAAACAATCGCCAGGCTGGAAAAACCCACCAGCAGCAAACATCCGAGTACAATTCCAGGGAAGATACATCCGCGCGCTGAGTTCATGTCGTGTTCCTCATCTAAAACCAGTTCCAATCGGCTGTGACACTCATTATAGTATATTTGTTCTATTTATTCAAGGAGGATCATGCGCCACTTTTTCGCCCTTTTGGCTGTGCTGTGCCTCAGCGCCGCGCTGACGGCCTGCGCCTCCGCGGCTCCCATCGCCCCTGGCGCTACGGAATGGGAGGTCACCCTGGTGGATCATTCCATCCGTCCCGCTCAGTGGCGCGTGCCCGCCAACCAATTGCTGTCCGTCACCGTGAAAAATGAAGATCCGCAGGCGCACACCCTGTATGTCCTCTCCCGCAGCTACGCCTCCCCCTGGGACGAAGCCGACCGCGCAGCGGTGATTGCCTCGGTGGAGGTCCCCGCCGGAGAGTCGCTGCTGTGGTTGTTCACCTCCCCCCAGGCCGCCGGTGAATATGACGTGATTGCTGCCCCGCCTCTAGCTGAAGAAGGCATGGTCGCCGTGCTGCTGGTGGTGCAGCCCAGCGAGCCGCTTAACCCCTAAAATAAAAAATCCCTCCGCGGCTGCGGAGGGACAGGTTTACCACATTGAAGCTTACTGCAGGAAATTCCAGGGGTTCACTTTGCCGTATTCATCGCTCAGCATTTCATAATGCAGGTGGGGGCCGGAGGAGTTACCCGTGCTGCCCATCCCGGCGATCGCATCTCCCTGATACACGTAGGAGCCGCAGGCCACGTTGAGCGTGCTCAAATGGGCATACAGGGTCTGCCAGCCGTTGCCGTGGTCAATCACCACCACGTTGCCGTAGCCCCAATCGTTCCAACCCGCGTACACCACCACACCGCTGTCCGCGGCAAAGATGGCGTTGCCCATCTTACCGGCCACGTCAATCCCGCGGTGGTTGGTCTCCGGCGAATAATCAAAGCCGGACAGGTAGCGTTCTACCGAAGGCCAGACAAAAGTGCCCGTGCCCACCGGCCCATCCGTGATCGTGCCGCAGGCCCCAGGGCCAAAGATCTTGGCCACACCCGGGTTCTGGCGGGTGATGCGCGGCGCGCTCCAGGTCACAAATTCGCGGCGGCCGTTGGGGACCACCAGGAACGTCCCCGGCTCAATGTTCGGGCTGGCCCAATCGCCCAGCGTATCGGGGTTCAGGCGGTTGCCCGGCCATTGGATGATGTCTTCGGGGGTCACGCCGTAAAAGCGCGCCACAGCGTTCAGCCCGTCGCCCGCGTTCCAGCGGTAATACACGCCGTCCACCGGCAAAATCACCAGTTCCTGCCCGGGCTGCAGCCGGTGGGGATCGTCCACCAGGGTGTAATAATTACCCCAGAGGATCGTCTCCGGCTTCAAGTTAAACTTTTCCGCGATGCCGAAAATGGTATCGCCCTTTTGCACGATATAGGTGGTCAATTCGCCGCGCGGCTGCACCGGCAGCGAGGTGTGCAGTTCGCGCAGGCGGGCGATGCCGCCGTCAAAAGCCCCGCTGCGCATGGGCTGCAGGGGCGGCTGTTTCAGCAAAGCGGTGGGCGCGGCTTGCGGTGCGGCGATGGCCACTTCGCTGGCGGTGTTAAACTCACCGCGCAGGTAAAACGTGCTCATCACCCAGATCACCAGCAGCACCAGCACAATCGAAGAAAGCGCCGTACCAAAGCGTAAAGCGGTTTCACCCAGGCCCACACGCAGCAGGCTCTCCCAAATTTGGGCCCAATTCATTTTTGATCGCTGGGGGGATTCAGCCGTCTCCGGCCCGGTAGGCGCATCGCCGTCGTAATCTTGCCGCGGCGACGATGGCGTATCCATGTCGTTCATTGGTTCATTTCCTCTAAAAACCTTTATAACATATCCGCCAACGCCGGTCAAGAACCCGCATTGCCTTTGCCTGCCTCGCTGATCCGCAGAATCACCACCCCGGCGATCACCATCAGGCTGCCCGCAATCTGCGTCAGGGTGAAGGATTCACCCAAAAAGGCATAGGCCTGCACCGCCGTCAGCGAAGGCTCCAGCGTCGCGATCAAGTTAGCCACGCTGGCGGGCAAATACGCCAGGCTCAGCGTGTAAAACCCATACCCGCCGATGGTCGGCCCGGCGGCCAGCGCGAACAAGATTCCCCACCCTGCGGCGTCCATCGCCGGGAAGAACGTCCCGCCCACCCGCAAAGGCGACTGCGCCAGCAGCACATTGCCCACCAGCAGCACCACCGCCGCCCCACCGAAGGCGTAAGTCAGGGCCGTCCAGGAAGGGATGCCGCGCCGGGCGGCCTCGCGGCCCATCAGGCTGTAGCCCGCAAAGCACAGCCCCGCTCCCAACCCGCAGATCACCCCCAGGGCGTTGCCGCGCCACATGGCCGGGTCGTGCGCCCCCGCCACCAGAATGCAGCCCACCAGGCTCAAGCTCACCGCCAGCAGCTTGGCCGGGCCTAATTTTTCTCCGAACAGGCGCCAGCCCAAAAATGCCGTGAACGCGCTGGAATTATAGGCCAGCACCGTCGCCACCGCCGCCCCGTTCAGCGCCACCGAAACCGTCCACAAGCCGTTAAACACCGCCATCAACGCCCCATAAATCCCCATAAACACCCAATCCGTACGCCGCACCCGCAGCCACTCCGGCCGAAAAACGCGCCAGGCCGCCGCCAGGGTGGCAAAGGCCATCAAGTCGCGCCAAAAAGCCAGGGTCAGCGGTGCAATCTCATAGTTTTCGGTCAGATAGCGGATCAAAATTGCGGTGGTGGACCAAATCACCGTGCCCAGCAGGGCGATGAGATAACCTTGGGTCTGGCGTGTCAGGCTGCGGTTGGGTGCGTTGAGGCTCATGCGGCGGCTCCAGGTCGAATTGAGGTTGGCTCGGCGAATTTGGCGATATTCAGGCATTATAATAGGAAGGTGGCATTTACACCCTTAAAGGAGCGCCTTACCATTGAAACCTGAATTCGAAGATCAGATCGGCGACCTCATGCGGCAAAAACAGCTCATGTTAGCCCTGGCCGAATCCTGCACCGGCGGCCTCATCGGCCACCGCGTCACCAATATCCCCGGATCCTCTGAATATTTTGTCGGCGGCGTAGTGGCCTATGCCTACGACGCCAAAGAAGAATTCCTGGGGGTGCGCCACGAGACCCTGCTGGAACACGGCGCCGTCAGCAAAGCCACCGTGCTGGAGATGGCCCAGGGTGTGCGTCAGGCGCTGGCATCCCGCTACCCGCTGGAACACACCGTTTCCCTGGCTGTCAGCGGCATCGCCGGCCCCGGCGGCGGCATGCCCGGCAAACCCGTTGGCCTGGTGTGGATCGCCCTCAGCGCCCCCGACGGCACCTGGGCCTTCCGCAACCAATTCAAGGGCAGCCGCATTGAAATCAAAGATCAAACCGCCGATCGGGCTTTATCCATTCTTTGGCAGTACCTCAATGGGGCCGCGCTTCAGACGGACTGACCTTTCTGCGATTTGAATCGTTCTTTTGAGGAGTCATGAACGCTAAAAAAAGAATCCTCATCCTAACTGCGGACGCCGGTTTCGGCCACCGCAGCGCGGCCAACGCCGTGGCAGCAGCCCTGGAAGAAGCTTTTCCCGACCAGTGCCAGGTGGAGATCAGCAACCCCCTGGACGACCGCCGCACGCCGTTTTTCCTGCGCGATTCTCAATCGGACTACGACACCATCATCCGCAACGCGCCGGAGCTGTACCGCTTTGGCTACGACGCCAGCGACAGCACCGTCCCCAATGCCATTCTGGAAAGCGCCCTGGCGGTTTTGCTCTACGAAGTCATCCGCGACGAACTCAGCCGCTTCCGCCCGGATGCCATCATCACCACCTACCCCCTTTACCAGGCCCCGCTGGACGCCGTCTTTACCGTCCGCAATTTCCAGATCCCCCTGCTGACGGTCGTCACCGACCTGGCCACCGTGCACCGCGTCTGGTTTCACAACGCGGCCGGCCTGTGCCTGGCGCCCACGCCGGAAGTGTGCGAGCTGGCCCTCAAATACGAGCTGCCCGCCGAGAAGGTCATCCTCACCGGTCTGCCCGTTTCCACCGAAATTCTGCGCGAACGCCGCGACCGCACCACCCTGCGCCAATCCCTCGGCTGGGATCCGCACCTGCCCACCGTGCTGGCGGTCGGCAGCCGCCGGGTGGATAACCTGCTGGAAACCCTGGATGTCATCAACCATTTCGGCAGCCCCTTGCAGGTGGCCGTCGTTGCCGGGCGGGATGCTGAGCTGTACGCCCAGCTGCGGGCCGTGGATTGGCATGTGCCCGCCCACATCTACGAATACGCCGCCAACGTGCCCACCATGATGCGCGCCGCCGATCTGCTCATCTGCAAAGCCGGCGGACTGATCGTCACCGAGGCTCTGGCCTCTGGTTTGCCGATGATTTTGATAGACGCCCTGCCTGGGCAGGAAACCGGCAACGCCGAGTACGTCACCGCCAACGGGGCGGGCGTGCTGGCCCCCACCCCCTTGGAGGTCCTGCGCACCCTGTCCCACTGGCTGATGCACGATCAGCGCGAACTGCGCCAGGCTGCCCAAAACGCCCGTGCGGTGGGCAAGCCCGAAGCGGCCTATACCATCGCCCGGCTCGCCTGGGACGCCGCCCAAAAAGGCCCCTCGCCCTCCGCGGAAAGCCGCGCCACAGGCCGCCTGACCCTCATTGATCTGCTCACCCGCTTCCACGTGGACTGGCAGGAAAATCTGCTGGCCCCTGGAAAAAAGAAACCTTAGTCCCCATCCGCACCTTTCTTGGAGAGACGTATGCTCATTCGCATTGGCATCGAAAACGGTTTTCAGGGCCGCAGTCAGGCCTGGGCGTTGGATTACCCCGGCGCGTTTGCCTACGGCCTGGACAGCGGCGAAGCCGTGATGAACCTGCCGCAAGCCCTCATCCACTATCAGCATTGGGTCAACCGCCACGCCGGTTTTGAACGCGTGCAGATCGGTGATTTTGATCTGCGCCTGGTCGACACCTGGGATGTGTACACCCTGAACAAGGATTTTAACCCGGATCCGCAGGGCGTCCCCATCAACGCCTGGTTCCACGACGATTGGCGCCCTCTGACGGCCGAGGAGGTCACCTACGGGCTGGACCTGCTGGGGTATTCCCGCCAGGATCTGCTCGCCATCGTCCAGGGGCTGCCCGCCGAAAAGCTGGATCAGACCTACTCCGAAGAGCGCTGGTCCATCCGCGGCATTCTGGCGCATGTGGCCACGGCTGAATGGTGGCATTTAGACCGTTTTGGCCAGGGCGGCCCGCGCGCCGATCTGCCCAAAGACCCTTACGAACGGCTGGAGTTCACCCGCGCACGGCTGGGCACCCTGATCAGCGGCCTGGTGGGGGTGGAGCAGGTGTTGGGCAAAGACGGCGAATTCTGGTCACCGCGCAAGCTGCTGCGGCGCGTGCTCTGGCACGAAATGGATCACATCCAGCACATCACCAAGCTGCTCTAAGCATTCTCCCTATGCATCAAAAAAACTGCCAGGGCTGTGCGGCCCTGGCAGTTGCGTTTTGCGGATAAATCCAAAGCTATGCGGTTTGTCCCAGGCGGGCGCGTTCCTCATCCACCACGGTGGGTTCCAACTTCTTGAACAGCGGAGCAGGTTGGCGCAGGGGGTGCCCGGCCTGAAGCTGGCTGGGCTGCCAGCGGCCCGTGCCTTTTTCAGGGTAATAGCGCAGGGCGGTGTGCGCCCCCAGGTTGTCCGTGTAGGTTTCCAGGCCCTGTTCCCCAAACAGCGGCTGGTCGTACCCCAGGAAGGTGTGCAGCTTCTCGCTGGTGAAGGGCAGGAAGGGGGCCAGCAGGATCTTCAGCGAATCAATCGCCCGCAGAGCGGTATAAACCGCCCGCGCCGCCGCGGCCTTGTCGGTCTTCACCGCCGTCCAGGGTGCGGTCTGATCCAGGTAGCGGTTCACTTCGCTGGCGATGCGCATGGCCTCGGCCAGCGCCCCGCGCAGCCGCACCGCTTCCATCTCTTTGCCCACGCTCTCAAACCCGGCCTCCACCAACGCCAGCAGCTCCTGGTCGCGCTCGGTCAGTTCGCCGGGGTCGGGCACGCGCCCTTCCCAATGCTTGTTGGCAAAGCCCAGCACGCGGTTGGCCAGGTTGCCCCAGGT
>DAIOUB010000062.1:0-16698 GCA_036751735.1 Levilinea sp.
TGGATCGATTCACCGCTGCCCCGCCCCAAAAAGGTCTTGAAAGACAGATCCGTGTGAAGGTCCGGGTTCAAATTGCCCGACCAGGCCACCGTGGCGTTGGGATCCGTGAACACCGGCTGCCCCGGCAGCACTTCCAGCGCCAGCGGGTCAAAATGCGAGGTGATCGCCACCATGCCCGTCCCCGACAGGCGCACATTAAACAGCCCGCCCGCCAGCATGCCCGCCACGCGGCGCATCATGGTGATGTCCCACTGCACGCCGTCCTGAAAGGCCAGCAGGTCGTTGCCGTTGACCGTGATCGCATCGTTGTTGAGCTGCAGCACCTGCACCTTCTTGCCCTTATCCGCCAGGTACACGCGCCCCTGGCCCTCGGCCTTCATCAGCGCCGTGCCCTCGCCGGTGACCATTTTCTTGAGCATTTTCTCCAGGCCCTGCTCCATCATCCCCTCGCGGGTGAACTTGACCCGCCCGGTATAGGCCACCATCGCGCCCACCTTGGCCCACACCCGCCCGTTCAAATTCACTTCCAGCAGGTAGGGGTTTTCGCATTCAAACAAGGCATTGGCCGCGTTGTTCTGCGCCTTCGAACGGACAAAATCCTGAACCGAAATCGCGCACATAGAATCTCCTCTTTCTGAAATCCGGTCTTTTCCCCGGCCTCAAGCCGCTTTTTGCAGGGTGGCGCGGAAGGTCTCGCCGTCGAAGCTGTCTTCCACCAGCGGCAGCCCCTCGTCCAGCGTCCCCGCGCTCATCTCCACCGCCAGGGTTTCGCCCATGATGTACGGCCGGAAGGCGGCGACGGCTGCCTCCAGCCCCGCCGAAGCCTGGAACACCACGCGGATGCGGTCGGCGATATCCAGCTCGGCCGACTTGCGCAGGTCCTGCAGGCGGCGCACCACTTCGCGCGCCAGGCCTTCCTGCACCAGTTCCGGCGTCAGCTCGGTCACCAGGGCCGCCAGGTACGCGCCTTCGGAGGCCACCGCAAAGCCGCTGCGGGCGTTGGCGCGCACTTCCACTTCCTCCGGCAGAATTTCCAGCGTCTCCCCATCCACCGCAACCGCCACAGCCCCCCCCGCCAGCAGGGTCTTAGCCGCTGCCTCCGCGGGCAAAGCCAGAACAGCCTTGCGGATGGCGGGGAAACGGCTGCCGTACTTCTGGCCCAACTGCTTGGGCAGCGGGTTCAAGGCGTAGTCCACCGCCTCACCGGCCGCGTCCAGGGCGCGCACCTGCTTCACGTTCAGTTCATCCGCCAGCAGATCCGCGTACCCGGCCAGCACCCCGCGTTCCTCCGCCGACCCCACCGAGAAAGCCGCCTCGGCCAGGGGCTGGCGCACTTTGCGGTTGGCTTTGTTGCGGGCGGCGTGCCCCAGCGAGGCCAGGCGCATCACCAGAGCCATATCGCGGTTGAGCTTCTCATCCATCACCTCCGCGTCAAACACCGGCCACTGCGCCAGATGCACCGAAAGGGGCGCGTTCTCATCCACCGACCGCACCAGATTCTGGTGCAGCTCTTCGGCGATGAAGGGCATGGTGGGGGCCAGCAGCTTGCTGAGGGTGGTCAGCGCCTCGTACAGCGTGGCATAAGCCGCTTGCTTGTCGGCGTCGGCGCCGCTCTTCCAGAAGCGGCGGCGCGAACGGCGCAGATACCAGTTGGAAAGCTGATCCACAAAGGCCTCAATCGGCCGGGTCGCGCCCAGCACGTCGTAGGTCTCCAGCGCCTGGGTCACATCCCGCACCAGGGTGTGCAGCGCCGACCGCAGCCAGCGGTCCAGCGGACTGTACACCGGCGCAGCCCCCTCACCCGGCTTCCACCCGTCCAGATTGGCGTAAGTGACGAAGAAGGAATAGGTGTTCCACAGCGTCAGGGTGAAATTGCGCACCACCTCGGCCACCAGGTCCTTGCTGAAACGGCGCTCCTGTCCGGGCGGGCTGGCCGTGTACAGGTACCAGCGCATGGCGTCCGCCCCGTTATCCTCCAGCACCTCCCACGGGCTGACGATATTGCCGCGGGATTTAGACATCTTGTAGCCGTCCTTGTCAAGGATCAGCCCCAGGCAGATGACGTTCTTGTAGCACTCCTGATCGAACAGCAGGGTGCTGATGGCGTGCAGCGAGTAGAACCAACCGCGGGTTTGATCCACCGCCTCGCAGATGAAATCGGCGGGGAAGTATTTCTTAAACTCATCCTGATGCTCGTAGGGGTAATGCCACTGCGAGACCGGCATGGAACCCGAGTCGAACCACACATCAATCAATTCCGGCACGCGCTGCATCGAGCCGCCGCAGTCCGGGCAGTGCAGGCGCACGTCGTCCACATGCGGGCGGTGCAGATCCAGCCCCGAAAGGTCCTTATGGGCCAGCTCCGAAAGCTCCTTCAGCGAGCCCACGCAGGTCTGCGTGTGGCAGGTTTCGCATTCCCACACCGGCAGGGGCGTGCCCCAATAGCGGTTGCGGCCCAAAGCCCAGTCCACATTGTTGGCCAGCCAGTTGCCAAAGCGCCCGTTTTTGATGTGCCCCGGGTACCAGTTGATGCGCTCGTTCAGTTCCACCAGGCGGTCTTTAAACTGGCTGGTGCGGATGTACCAGGTGGGCAAAGCGTAATACAGCAGCGGCGTGGTGCAGCGCCAGCAGAAGGGGTAGGTGTGGGTGTAGGTCTCCACGCGGAAGAGCAGCCCGCGGGCTTCCAGGTCCTGGGTGATAAAGGGGTCAGCGTCCTTGACGAACTTGCCCGCCCAGGGGCGCACTTCGCTCAGGAAGGTGCCGTCCCCGGCCACCGTCATCAGGATGGGCAGATCGGCGTCCATCGCCACCTGCATGTCGTCCGCGCCAAAGGCCGGGGCGATATGCACCAGGCCCGAACCGTCTTCGGTGGTGACGAAATCGCCGTTGATCACAAAATGCGCCGGCTTTTCGGTGGGCATAAAGGTGAACAGCGGCTGGTAACGCTTGCCCTTGAGCTGCTTGCCCTTCATGCGCTCCACCACCGTCACCGGCTCTTCGCCAAACACCTTGGCCACCAGCGCCTCCGCCAGGATCAGGCGCTCCGTGCCGCCTTCGGCCAGGGCGCGCTCCACCACCACATATTCCACATCCGCCCCCGCTGCCACGGCTACGTTGGCCGGCAGAGTCCAGGGGGTGGTGGTCCACACCAGCAGGGACGTGCCCGGCTGATCCACCAGCGGCATGCGCACAAAGATGGACGGGTCGCTGGTTTCGCGGTAGCCAAGCGCCACCTCGTGATCTGAAAGCGGCGTGCCGCAGCGCGGGCAGTAAGGAACCACCTTAAAGCCCTGATACAGCAGGCCCTTATCCCAGAAATTCTTCAGAATCCACCAGGTCGACTCGATGTACTCGTTCTTGTAGGTGACGTAGGCGGTCTCCAGATCCACCCAATAGCCGATGCGGTCGGTCAGGCGTTCCCATTCCTGAATGTAGGTGAAAGCCGACTCGCGGCACAGTTGGTTAAACTGGGCGATGCCGTAATTTTCGATCTGCTGTTTGTTGGTGAAGCCCAGCTTCTTCTCCACCTCAATTTCCACCGGCAGGCCGTGGGTATCCCAGCCCCCGCGCCGCGACACGTGGTAGCCGCGCATGGTCTTGTAGCGCGGGAAGATGTCCTTGAAGGCGCGCGCCAACACATGGTGCACGCCCGGCTTGCCGTTGGCGGTGGGCGGCCCCTCGAAGAACACGTATTCAGGCCCGCCCTGGCGTTCGCGCATGGAACGGTGGAAGATATCCTCCTGGGTCCAAAAATTCAGCACCCCTTCTTCCATCTGAGTCACATTTAACTTGGCTGAAACCGGTTTAAACATCGTTCACCTCATCCCAAAAAAGATCGAAAAATTCAGCTTAGCAAGGTACAAAGAACAAAGCCGTGGCAAACACGCCGTTGCAGGTCCACACCCGCCGCCAGCCGGAGACCGCCTCCAAAAATTGGCCCCAGCCCGCGTTTTCCGGCCCCTGCTGGGGACGGCGCGCGTTGGGCGTGCGCACCTGGCTGGGCAGATAAATATCGGCGTTATCCACCACCAAAAGCCCCCCCGGGCGCATCTTGGGCAGCACCGCGTTGGCGCATTCATCCCGCAGCCGCCCGTCCACCAGCGCAAAATCCAGGCTGGCGGGGGCAAAGCGCTCCACCGCGCGCACGTAATCCGGCGCGGCGCTGGGGTCGCTGCGCGCCTCCAGGGGGATGTGTATGTAGTCCACGTTGCGCACCCCGGCCGTGTCCAACATCTGGCGCACGCGCTCCGACCAGGCCAAATCATGCTCCACGCTGGTCAGGTGCCCCAGATGGCGGGCAAACCACAGGGTGGAGCGGCCCGACCCAAACTCCAGGCCGGTATCGCTGGGGCGCAAATAGCCTTCCAAAAAGCGCACAGCCTCCGCCGTCAGCCAGGGGTGGTCGGGGTGGGCGCGCTGATCGCGCTTCTCGGCCAGGCGGCTGAAGATGTAGTGCGGGGTCCAATGACGTATGGAGCGCAAACCTGCCAAAACAACCTCCAAACCCACAGGGTTAAAATAAAAACTTCCATCCCACACAGGGACGGAAGACAATCCGCGGTACCACCCTGATTCTGGCAGGCAAGCTGCCAGCACCTTTGCCCGGTGCGCGCGCCAAAGAGCGGTGAACACCAGCGCCGCGGCTAACGGGGGGCGAACCCGGCTTCCCTACTGACCCCGCCAAGGGGGGTTCAGGTCGCAGCTCCGGAAGGATTTTCAGCCCCGCGCGCCGCCCCGGCTTTCACCTGTTCCGGGTTCGCTGTCAGCCTGCTGTGGGCTTACTCGTTTCCATCATCGCTTTTTTTACACGAAACTGCCTCGATACTACCATATTTTGCCAGGGGGGTCAATCACCCAGTTGACCAGGCTTTCCTCTCCAGCCCAGCCCCGAACAGGTATGGTACAATCAGCCCAAGACCGCCCGTGGAGCCGCTATTTTGAAAATCGCCGCAATCGCCACCTCCCTTGTCCCCTCCAGCACCGCCAACAGCATCCAGGTGATGAAAGCCTGCCAGGCGCTGGCCCAGGCCGGGCATGAGGTGTGCCTGTGGGTTCCGGGGCGCGCCGCCGCCCCCTGGGAAGCCCTGGCGGAACGCTACGGACTGGAAACGCGCTTCGACGTGCGCTGGATCCCCGCCCCGCTGGTCTTCCGCCGCTATGATTTCACCCTGCGCGCTCTGCTGCAGGCCCGCGCCTGGGGCGCCCAGGCCCTCTACACCTGGGCCTTGCAGGCCGCCCTGCCGGGTCTGTGGCTGGGCTGGCCCACGTTGGTGGAGCTGCACGGCCCGCCCACCGGCAAGCTGGGGCCGCGCCTCTTCCGCGGCTTCATGCGCAGCCCCAAGTCCAAGCGCCTGCTGCTCATCACCCAGGCCCTGCGCCAGGAGCTGGAAGCCGCCTACGGCCTGCCGCTGCACGGCAGTGACGTGCAGATTGCCCCCAACGCCGCCGACCGCGCCCAATACGCCCAATTGCCAGATGCCCCCACCGCCCGCGCCCAACTGGGGCTGCCCCAGGGCCTCACCGTGGGCTACACCGGCCATTTTTACGCCGGGCGCGGCATGAACCTGCTCTTCGAGCTGGCGCGGCGCTTTCCGCAGGTGAACTTTTTGTGGGTGGGCGGCAACCCGCGGGATGTGGAGTCCTGGCGCGAGCGCCTCAGCGCCGCCCAACTGAGCCACGTGACCCTCACCGGCTTCGTCCCCCAGCGCGCCCTGCCCCTGTACCAGGCCGCGGCCGATATCCTCCTCATGCCCTACGAACGCAAGATCGCGGGCAGCAGCGGCGGCGATTCTGCCAGCATCTGCTCCCCCATGAAAATGTTTGATTACCTCGCCGCCGGACGCGCCATCCTCACCAGCGACCTGCCCGTGCTGCACGAAGTCCTCAATCCGCACAACGCCGTGTTCTGCCCGCCCGAAGATGTGGACGGCTGGGCCGCGGCCCTGGGCGCGCTGATCGAAGACCCCGAGCGCATCGCCGCCCTCAGCCGGCAGGCCCGCGCCGATTCTGAACCGTACACCTGGCTGGCACGCGCCCAACGCGCTCTGGCGGGTTTGCCCCTGGAGGGAAAATGAAGTCTTTTTTCACCCGCGCCCTGCGCCGCATACGCCGCACCTGGAAGATCTTCTGGCGCAAGCTGCAAGCCCAACGCCTGGGGCTGCGCTTCTCACCCCCCAACTACATCTACTTCCCGCGCTTTTCAGAGCAAAGCGTGATCATTGACGCGGGCTGCGGCTTTGAGGCCGAATTTTCCCGCCATCTGATCAACGTCTTTGGGGTGCGCGCCTTCGGCATTGACCCCACCCTCAAGCACCGCGCCCCCCTGCACACCCTGGAACAGCAGACCAACGGGCGCTTCACCCACCTGCCCCTGGCCATCACCGCCGCCGCCGGAACGATCACCTTCTACGAGAGCGAGCACTTCGAAAGCGGTTCCATTCACACCGACCACACCAACGTGCGCCGCGATTCCACCCTGCAATATGATGTGGAAACCCTGCCCATCTCGGCCCTGGCCGAACGCGTGGGTGCCGAGCGGGTGGATTATTTGAAGCTGGACCTGGAAGGGGCCGAATTTGAGGTCATCGCCCAGTTGGATGTGCGTGATCTGGCCCCCTTTGACCAAATCTTCATCGAATTTCACCATCACGCCGTGCCGCATTACAGCATTGAAGACACGCGCCGCGCCGTGGATAAGATCCGCGCTGCCGGGTACCGCGTCTTCTCGCTGGACGATCACAACTACCTTTTCTACCGTTAGCCCATGTCCGAAAAGATCACCCGCCGAGCCTTCATCCAGCGCGGCCTGACGGCCCTGGCCGGGCTGGCCTTGCTGCCCGCCAGCCGCTGGCTGGAAGGCCTGGAGGGTCAAGACCTCATCCGCGTGGCCGGGGATTGGGTCACCGTCTACGACCAGCCCTCTTACCAGGGCCGCGCCGTGGCCACCCGCCGCCGCGATGAGCTTCTGCACGTGTATCACACCGTTCACGCAGAAAGCGGCCGCAACCGGGTGTGGTACCGCGTGTGGGGCGGCTATGTGCATTCCGCCCGCACCCAGCGCGTGCAGACCCTCCTGCAGCCCTGCCTCACCTCCATCCCCGCCAGCGGTCAGCTGGTGGAAACCAGCACGCCCTACACCCGCGCCTGCCAGCGCACCCGCGGCGGCGAATGGTTCCCCATCAACCGCCTGTATTACGGCAGCACCCATTGGGCCGTCGCCGTAGAAGAAGGCCCCGACGGCAGCCCCTGGTATCAGTTGAAAGACATTTACGAGCGCGTTTATTGGGCCGCCGCGGCGCATCTGCGCCCGGTGCCCGCCCATGAACTGACCCCCATCGCCCCCCAGGTGGAGTCAAAGGATAAATATATCCTCATCTCCATCGGCCAGCAGACTCTGACCGCCTACCAGGAGGGGCAGATCGTCTTTGAAACCGACATCTCCTCCGGCATGCCGCAAAATGAGCCGCCGCCCCCCGGCGAAATTCCCACCGACACCCTCATCGGCGACTTCCATATCACCGTAAAGACCCCCACGCGCCCGATGGGGGATAAGAAGCTCAGCGATGAACTCCTTTCCGGGGCACTGCTGGGGGTCCCCTGGGTGTCCTTCTTTCACGAAACTGGTCTCAGCCTGCACGGCTGCTATTGGCACGACAACTTCGGCGTGCGCATGAGCCACGGCTGCATCAACCTGCGCAACGCCGACGCCCTGTGGATTTACCGCTGGACGATCCCCTGGGCGCCGCCGGAGCAGATGCAGGCTTCGCAGTGGGGCACGCGCGTGTCCGTCCGCGAAGCCTGATCCGGTTTTTCCCGCCTTACGAAATCACATCGTAAAACAGCGGCAGCGGGTCGCAGGGCGCATCGCTGAGGGTGAAGGCCCCCGCCAGGCGCTGCAGGGCCGTCTGCAGGCGTTCGGGGCTGTTGGCGTGCACCGTCACCAGCTCCTGCCCGGCTTCCACGCGGTCGCCCACCTTGGCGTGCAGCACCATGCCCACGCCGTAATCAATCACATCCGTTTTCTTGGCCCGCCCCGCGCCCAAATCCACCGCCGTCTCGCCCACCTCGCGCGCGTTCAGGGAAGCCAGCCAGCCGCCGCGCTCGGCGCGCAGGGGTTGGCGCAAAGCCGCCGCGGGCAGTTTTTCGGGGTGATCAATGTAAGCCACATCGCCGCCCTGGGCTGCCACCAACTCACGGAATTTGTCCCAGCCGCGGCCTGAAACCAGGGCATCCTCGGCCATGCGGCGGGCGCTGTCCAGGTCGGGGGCGGTTTCGCCCAGCACCAGCATATGGCTGGCCACCACCAGGCAGTGCTCGCGGAAATCCGACGGGCCCTGGTCGTGCAGCCCCGCGATGGCTTCCTGCAATTCCAAAGCGTTGCCCACCGCGTCGCCCAGGGGCTGGTTCATGTCTGAAATCAGCGCCACCACCTTGCGTCCGCTCAGGCGGCCGATGGCGGCCATCAGGCGGGCCAAATGACGGGCGTCCTCCAGGGTTTCCATGAAAGCGCCCTTACCGGTCTTCACATCCAGCACAATCGCCTGCGCACCCGCGGCGATTTTTTTGCTCATCACCGAGGAGGCAATCAGCGGGATCGAGGGAACCGTGCCGGTCACATCCCGCAGGGCGTACATCTTGCCGTCCGCGGGGGCCAGATCGCCGCTTTGGCCGGTGAGCACAATGCCAATGCGGGCCAGCTGCGCCATAAACTCCTCGCGTGAAAGGTTCACGCGGTAGCCGGGGATCGATTCCAGCTTATCCAGCGTCCCGCCGCTGAAGCCCAGTCCGCGCCCCGACATCTTGCCCACCGCCAGCCCGCAGGCCGCCACCAGGGGCGCCACCGTCATGGTGACTTTATCCCCCACCCCGCCAGTGGAATGCTTGTCCACCGCGATCGGCACCACCTGGCTGAGGTCCAGCACCTCGCCCGAATCGGCCATCGCCAGGGTCAGGTCGGTCACCTCGCGGTCGCTCATGCCGTTCAGCAGCACCGCCATCGCCCAGGACGAAGCCTGGTAGTCGGGAATATCGCCGCGCGTGAAGCCTTCCACAAAATAGCGAATTTCCGCTGTGCTCAGTTCTCCGTGATCGCGTTTTTTGATGATGATATCTACCGCACGCATATTGGCTCCCTTTCTGGCCCCGCGCGGCTCGTCCGCGCCGGGGAAATCCGTCTTAATTTGATTATACCCAAAGTATCAACACAGCGCTGCCGCAGCCGGAAGGCTGGGGCAGCGCTGCATTCGTTTGTCCTACTTCAACCCGCGAAGGGGCTGTCAGACGTTGACTTTATTTCTTGGGGACGATGGTCACCTTGCGGTTGGGCTCTTCGCCCACGCTCTCGGTGCTGACATCCTCATGCTCGCGCAGCTCCAGGTGAATGACGCGCCGCTCGTTGGCGGGCATGGGTTCCAACACCTGGCGGCGGCCGGTATGCAGAGCCTGCTCGGCCATGCGGCGGGCCAGTTGGCGCAGCTGACGCTCGCGGCGCTGGCGGTAGCCCTGCACATCAATCATCAGCGGCACCCAGCGTCCGGCCTCGCGGCCCACGATCAAATTGGCGATGTACTGCAAGGCGTTGAGGGTCTCCGAGCGGCGGCCAATCAGGATGCTCAAATCGTTGCCCTGAATCTCCACCATCACGGTCGGCTGGTCGCCGCCCTCTTCCGGCTGCACATAATCCGCCGTCACCCGCGCGCGCACCTTCATGCGCTCCAGCAGGTCGGAAACCACCTGGACGGCAATGCGCAGAGTCTCTTCATCACCCGCCGGTTCGGTGCGCGCGGGCGCAAGCACGGGCGCAGCGGTCGCCGCGGGGGCTTCTTCATTTTTCGGCGCGGGGCTTTCGGTCTGAGGGGCGGCCGGGCTGCTTTGACCTTCCTCCGCCCAGCGAATGCTCAACCGCACGCGCGCCTGGCGGCCGCCCAGCCCAAACAGGCCGCGGCTGCCCGCATCCAACACTTCCACATCCACCATCTCGCGCGGCAGGCCCAACTGGCCCAGGCCGTTGGCGATGGCCTCATCAACTGTAGGGGCAATCACTTCTAGCGTTGTTTTTTCTTCACTCATGTCCGCCTCGATTGAAAGCAAGCCGTCTATTTTTTCCCTTTGGCAGCCGGGGTGTCCGCCGCGGGCTTGCGGGTTGGCAGCAGGTTGCGCCAGTTGACCTTACCCAGGATGGCGTATTGGGCAATACCGATGATGTTGGACACCAGGAAATACAGCGACAGGCCCGAAGCCAGCGTCAGCGCCAGGTACCCCATCAAGAACGGCATGTACAGGTTCATCATGTTCGACATCATCGCCGTCTGGTCGCCGGGGCTGCTGGAGGGGGGCGTCATCAGCTTGGACTGAATATAGGTGGACGCCGTGACCACGATGGCCAGCACGGGAATGCCGAAAGACAAAAACGGCAGGTTCAGCCGTTCCGGCGAGCCCAAATCCATCCATAAGAACTGGCTGTTCAGCGGAATTAAGGATTCCACTTTCAGCAGCCAGGGGTACACATGCCCGGTCAGCTTGAGCAGTTCCACCGGCGTGGAGGCCAGCGCCTGAATCACCGCCTGGTACAGGCCGATGATGATCGGGAACTGGATCAGGGTCGGCAGACAGGACGAGAGCGGGTTAATCCCCAGCTCCTGGTACAGCTTCATCTGTTCCTGCGAAAGCTTTTCCTTATCGCCCTTGTGTTTGGCCTGGATCTCGATCCAGCGCTTATCCTTCTGCAAGTCCTGCATCTTCTGCGTGCCCTTCAGCTGGCTCACCGTCAGCGGATGGGTCAGCAGGCGGATCAGAATGGTGAAGAGGATGATCGCCACCCCGAAATTACCCACCAACTGATAAATATAGAGCAGGACGTTAATGAAAATTCCGACAAACGCATCCCACATGGTTCAACCTACCTTATTTTTTGGGGAACTGGAACTGCCAGGTTTGATTCCCCTGGAAATCGAAAGCCACCAGGAGGTTTTCGCCTTCCAGAGCGGCAACGACGATATGTTTCTCACCGACCGCGGGGCTGCTATACAGTTTACCATTAACTGTGCGCGTCCACACAATCGAGCCGTCCAGGGTCAAAAAGATCACGTCGCCTTTTTCGTTAACCACCACCAGGTTTTCGGGGGTCTGGCCGGCCGCGGCAATCACCGGCGCACCGGTATCCACCGACCACACCTCCTGGCCGTTTTTGGCATCAATGCCGTAGAACTTGCCGGTCAGGTCGCCCACAAAGACCTTGCCGTCCTTCACCACGGGGCGCGCCCAAAGGACGCCCTGCGCGGCAAAGCGCCACAGCTCCTGCCCGTTTTCGGCGCGCAGGGCGATGACCTCTTTGGCCATGGTGGAAACGTACAGCACCCCATCCGCGTCCAGCGCCAGCCCGTACACCACCGAACCGCCCAGGTCTTTCGTCCAGCGCGGCTCGCCGCCCGCCAGGGGCAGCGCGTACATCTGGCGGTCCATGCCCGCCACGTACACATACTTCTCATCCGCTTCCGGCTGTGCCCAAACGCCCTGTTGGGTTTTGAACTTCCAGCGCAGCTGGCCCTGGCGATCCAACACATACAGGTGATGATCAGCGTTGGCGGCCAGGATGGCATCCGGGAGGATTTTCACTGGTGCGATATAACGCCCGGCTGCGCCTTCAAAGGCCCACTGCGGGGTGCCGGTGGTAGCGTCCAGGCTGTGCAGTTTGTTGGCGTAATCGCCCACCAAAAGCTGCGTGCCGTCCAACTGCGGCGCGGCGTAATAGGTGGTGCGCGCATCCGCTTTTTCGGGGTAACGCCAGGTCAAATTGCCAGTGCTCAGGTTCACGGCCCCAATCTCAGGTCCGTAGGCCACATAAGCCACATCGCCCGCCACCGTGACACCCGGCCAGGAGCTGGCCGCCAGGCCCCCGCTGCAGGCGCTGAGCAGCAGAGAAGCAGCCAAAAGTACAAAGGTAATGGAAAGGATTCTTTTGGATTTCATGGACTACAACCGTTGGTCTCCAAAATCGAATATCTGCGCCCGCCCAGCTTAAGGCACAGGGTCAAAGCCGCCCGGGTTAAAGGGGTTGCAGCGCAGTACACGCCAAACCGCCAGGATTGAACCGCGAACGGCCCCATGTTTGTAAATGGCCTGATAGCCGTAATGGGAGCAGGACGGGTAAAAGCGGCAGGTATCCGGGGGCAAGGCGGGGGAAATCACCGCCTGATAAGCGCGAATCAAAGCCAGCAGCGGGTAGCGCGCCAGGTTCTTGAGGTTAAACGGCAAATCCCGCAAGCGCGGCTCTGGGGCAAATTCGGGGATCACGACACCCTGTTCAGGTTCCATTTTCGGTTGGTTCGCTCAGCAAGCTCGCCCTTCGCAGCAGCTGATGCAGGGCTGCCTTCAATGCCGCGTATGGGGCTTCTACCAAAGGACGGCGAGCAATCAGAACCAGATTCCAACCCACCGGGATGCAGGGCAAAAAATCGTCCATACAAGCCCGAATTCGGCGTTTTGCGCGGTTTCGCTCTACAGCGTTCCCGACCGAATGGCTGGCCGCAATCCCAATCCGCAGTTCTGCCTGCGGATTGGGATCAGCGATCAACACAACAAGGGCATGGGCATACGATTTTCCTGAACGCCGCGCCCGCATGAAATCGGAAGATCGGGACAGGCGAAAGTTTCTTTTCACGGCGGATCCTGCTGGCTAACTCCGCATAGAGTCCGCGAGGCACGCCTGCTGAGGCCTAACCCAGGCTGGTGATTTACCAGCGAACCTTCTTAACGTGATTATTCATGACAACCGTCAGTTTGTGGCGGCCCTTCAGGCGGCGGCGCTTTAAGACCTCACGGCCGTCGGCAGTCGACATGCGTTCGCGGAAACCATGCACGCGCATGCGGCGGCGGATCTTGGGTTGATAAGTACGTTTGACCATTCTAATCCTTTCGCTGCTTTCTCAGCATCAACGTAAAATTCGCAAGCCCAAATTATACCCGAACCTCCCCTACAGGTCAAACACCCCGCGGGGAATTTGGCGGTGAGTTTGGGGCGGCAAACAAAGAGAGCGTCTCAGCGCTGCAAACGCTCTCCCCATTTCTTCTTTAAAGTGCCGCGGCGCTCAGGGTTTGACCGCCGGAGACAGCCAATCGGCCAGCAGGCGCGCGCCTTGCGGGTCGGCCACCGCCAGCACCTCATCCCCCACCTCAAAGGTGGTCACGCCGCGCGGCACAACCATTTCGCCGTGGCGGATGATGGCCGCAATCACGCAGTGGGATAAATCCATGTTGCGCAGTTCCACCCCCAGCACCTTCGCGCCCGGGGGAACCTTCTCTTCCACCAGCGAAAAGTTGCCCCGCCGCAGTTTGAGCAGGGTCATCATGTCGCCCATAGACATTTCTTCTTCAATCAGCCGCGCCAAAATCTCAGATTGGTTCACGGCCACATCCACATGGAACTGCTCGGTGAACAGCCAGGCGTCCCGCGGGTTGTTCACCCGCGCAATCGTGCGCCGCACGCCGTAGCGTTTGCGGGCGATGTAACACAGCACCAGGTTTACCTCATCGCTGGTGGTCACCGCCGCCAATACGTTGGCTTCCCGAATTCCGGCGTCCTCCAAAATTTGCGGAGAAACCGGATTACCCTCCACGATCATTTCCGTGGGCAGTTCGCGGTGAATGCGCGAGAGCACTTCCTTACGGTCTTCCACCACGGCCACATCATGGTTCTGACCAATGAGAAAACGGGCCAACTGCGCCCCGGTTCGGCCGCCTCCGGCGATGATCACTTTCATGGCCTAACCCTCCTTCCCAAAACCGCAAATCTTATCGCGCAGCACCGAAATGCCCTCAAAGGTCGCGCTGACGTGCAGCACATCCCCGGCCTCCAACGCAAAATCCGCTTGGGGCAGCCGGGCGCGGCCCGCCCGCGAAATGGAAACCGCCACACAGTTGGCCGTGGTCATCAGCTCACCCAGGCGTTGGCCCTCGCAGGCCGCCGGGATGATAATTTCATAAATTTCCACCTCGCCGTTGCCCGCCGAGAACACGGTGCGCATGTCTTCGTGATAGAGCAGCTCTTCAATGCGCTGCGCGCCCCACGAAGCCGAGCCCACCACCTGCACCCCGAAATCTTCAAATAGACTGCGGCTGAAGGGGTCGTAATTGCGCGCGATCACCCGCGGAATATGATAGGTTTCCTGGGCAATGTAGCAGATGACCATATTGAGCGCATCGTTGTTGGTCACGCAGGCCAGTGCATCCGCCTCTTCAATGCCCGCGCGCGTGAGCACGTCCAGGTTCAGCGCGTCTCCCTGCAAAGGTCGTCCCTTAAAATTACCGGGCAGGTTTTTAAAAGCTTCCTCTGACAGATCAATCACCACCACCTCGTGGCCGTTCTTGAACAGGCGCTCCGACAGCTCGGTGCCCAAGCGTCCGCAGCCCACAATAATTGCTTTCATTCTTTTTTCTCCTCCGAAGCCAGGTCGCCCACTTGATAGGGAACTTCGGTAATCACCAAACCTTCGCGGTTAATCAGCACCCGGCGCAGGGTGTCGGCCGCGCGGGCGTGCAGCCCGTTGCTCATCCAATGGCGGGCGATGAACTGGGGGACGATGACCGTCACCACCTCGTTGGGCCGCCGCCGCTGGTCCAAATCTTCAATGTATTCAATCAGCGGCTCCACAAAGGTGCGGAAGGGCGAATCCAGAATCACCAGCCGCACCCCGTCTCCCCAGGTTTCCCATTTCCGCTGTAATTTGGCCGTTTCCTCTTCGTCAATGGAAACGTGCACGGCGGTGATGTCGTCCGTCAGCGTGCGCGCATAGCGCAAGGCCGCCAACGAGCCGCGGTGTACCCCGCCGATGAGCAGAATGGCACGGTGGCGCTGGATGGGGCCGGGCGCGCCAAAATGCTCCAACGAAAGCTTCTCCGCCAGGCGGCGGTAATGCCGGTGGATGGATAAGAAGCCGAAGACCAACAGGGGGGTCAGGATGATCACAATCCAGGCGCCGTCGGTGAATTTCGTCACCGCGAACACGATCATGACGATGAAGGTGGTGATGGCCCCCAACCCGTTGGAGATCATCTTAAACTGCCAGGCGCGGTCTTCACGCAATACCGAGCCGCGTTCCACAATCTCCTGCCCCGGCTTCAACTGGCCGCATTTCCACCAGCGCAGGGCCATGCCCGCCTGGGCCAGGGTAAAAGATAGGAACACACCGATGGCATACAGCGGGATCAGGTTGGTCACGCTGGCCTGGAAAATCACAATCAGCAGGCTGGCGATCACCGCCAGGGCCACAATCCCGCGCGAATACACCAGGCGGCTGCCGCGGTAGGTCAGCTGGCGCGGCAGATAACTGTCTTCGGCCACCAGCGCGCTCAGGCGCGGGAAACCGGCGAAAGCCGTGTTGGCCGCCATCACCAAAATCACTGTGGTGGCTACAATCGTGCCCAGGTACAAGATCCCGCGCCCGCCAAAGGCCGTGCGCGCCATCTGCGAGATGATCGTCTCAGTTTCCGAAGGCACCGCCTGGATCTGCACCGCCAGAAAGGTGATGGCCATCAGCAAGGTTGCCAAAATGACCGACATCCAGATCAGGGTGATGCCGGCGTTGCGGCTGCGCGGCTCTTTAAAAGCGGTGGTGCCGTTGGAAATGGCCTCCACACCGGTCACCGCCGAGGTGCCGTTGGAGAAAGCCCGCAGAATCAGGAAAAAGGTCACCGGCTGGGCCGCGTGCAGCATTTCCATTTCCGGCGGGTTCTGCACCACCCCCAGGCTGCCCGTCAGGTAGCGGATCAGCCCCGTTCCCACCGTGGCCACCATCATCAGCACAAAGAAATAGGTGGGGATGGCAAAAGCCTTGCCCGATTCGCGTACCCCGCGCAGATTGATGAGGGTGACAAAGGCTACCGCCAGCACACCCACTTCGACTCGCCAGGGGAACAATTCTGGGAAGGCGGAGACGATTTGGGCCACGCCGGAAGAAATGGAGACGGACACCGTCAGAATGTAATCCGTCAGCAGCGCCGCCCCCGCCACTAGAGCAGCCATATCGCCCAGGTTATCGCGCGCCACAATGTAGGCCCCGCCGCCGTTGGGGTAGGCGTGGATCACCTGCTCATACGACAGGGTCAAAATGCCCAGCAGGGCCACAATCCCCACCGCGATCGGCACGGAGTAGTTCATGGCGCTCATCCCGGCGATGGCCAGGATCACCATCATTTCCTGGGTGGCGTATGCCGTGGAGGACAGCGCATCAGAAGCAAAAACGGCCAGGCCAATGGCCTTGCCGATGGTTTGGTGCGGCGCATCCGCGGTGGGCAGGGGTCTGCCAATTAACCAGGTGCCGATATTTTTGGGAGGCTTTTTTTCAGGCGTACGCCTGAGCACGGTCGTGCCGTTCTTCTCTTCGATATTCATGGGTGCTCTCAAATTCGTGCTTAATCCAAAGGCAAGCACATTCCCTTACACAAGGCGCAGAATTATATCAAATAATAATCGGGATGATAAGTCCTTACAAGTGGTGTTAAGGAATTGTGAGGAAGCTGCAAATTACCTTTTGGATTGTAGCAGGTTTTTACAACCTTTGCATTGAAAACCCAGGCAGCGGTGGTTATAATTTTCACAACCTTAGTGAATGCATCGAATCGGAAAGGTGAATGGCATGAAAACAGCTCTGGTGATTGGGTCGGGTTTGGGCGGTTTGGCCGCAGCCTTACGTCTGCGAAAAA
>DAIOUB010000063.1:0-14525 GCA_036751735.1 Levilinea sp.
CCCCGATTGGCTGAGCGCCTTCGAGGCAGAGACCCCCGCGGAAGAAACCCCTGCTCCGGCCGCTGCGGGCGACACCCCCGATTGGCTGAGCGCCTTCGAGGCAGAGACCCCCGCGGAAGAAACCCCTGCTTCCGCCGCTGCGGGCGACACCCCCGATTGGCTGAGCGCCTTCGAGGCAGAGACCCCTGCCGAAGAGACCCCCGCTCCCGCCTCGGCAGCAGCGGACGGAACGCCCGACTGGCTCAAAGAATTCGCGTCCGACTTTTCCGCCCAGGAAACACCGGACGCTGCTGAACCTCCCGCCCCCGTTTCTCCGGATGGGACGCGCCTTTTCCAGGATGAAACCCGCGCGTTTGACCTGCCGGAGAGCCAGCCGCCCGCCGGTGAGACCGCCGACTGGCTGCGCGCCTTTGCCAGCGAGGACAGCACCGTCTTCACCTCCCCCAGCGGCACCACCCCCAGCAGCGGCGAGCCGGTTCCGGCCTTCTCCCTGGGGGATGGGGCCGATTTACCCGATTGGCTCTCCGAAGTCGACCTTTCGGAGATGAATCTGGAAAGCGACACCTCCGGCGATGCCGCCCTGGCCTCCGCGGATCAGGTCCCCGATTGGCTGCGCGACAAGGCCAGCCAGGCCGGGGTAGAACTGAGCGGCGAAGCCGAGGCTGAGACCGAAGAAGCCGCTGTCCCCGCGGGCGGGCTTGCCCCGGCGGCGCTGCCCGCCTGGCTGCAGGCCATGCGCCCGGTGGAAGCCGTCATGCAGACCGGGGCCGAAGGCGCGCTGGTGGAAAGCGACCGCGTGGAAAAAGCCGGGCCGCTGGCCGGCATTCAGGGCATTTTGCCCACGCTGGACCTCACCCGCCAATACCGTAAACCCCCGCGCTATTCGTCCAAACTGAAAACCTCCGAAAAACAGCGCGAACATGCCGAACTGCTGGACGCGCTCGTCTCCGGCGAATCACAGCCGCAGCAGGTACAGCGCGAATTTGTGCAGGCCCCCCAGCGGGTCATGCGCATCGGCATCGGCCTGCTGCTGATCCTGGTGGTGGTGCTCACTTACCTGTTCGGCAGCGTCCCGGCCAACCCCGCCGCGCCCGTGGAGGTGCTGCACTTCAACAACGCCGTGGGCGCGCTGCCGCCGGGCAGCACCGTGCTGCTGGCGGTGGATTATGCCCCGGCTTATTCCGGTGAAATGCGGCTGGCCGCCACGCGGGTGGTGCAGCTGCTGATGGAAAAAGGCCTGCGGTTGGCCCTGGTGTCCACCCAGGTGACCGGGCCGGTGCTGGGCGCGGATCTGCTGCGCAGCGCCGCGGCGGAGCTGCCCGCGGGCAGCTTTAACTTCGATGAACAAAGCGCCAACCTGGGCTATTTGCCGGGCGGCATCGCCTCACTGCGCGAATTTGCCAACCAACCGCGCCGCGCCGTCCGCTGGCCAGGCATGTGGGACCGGCCCGCGGTGCAGAATGTGAACGCCCTGACGGATTTCTCCGCGATCATCGTCCTGACCGATCAGGTGGAAGGCGGGCGGGCCTGGATGGAACAGGTGCAGCCCCTCTACGGCGAAAGCCCCTTCCTGCTGGTCTCCAGCGCCCAGGCGGCGCCGGTGCTTCAGGCCTATGTCAACGAGGGTCAGGCGGATGGATTGGTGGCCGGTTTCACCGGCGGCATGGCGTTCGCCGGGCTGTCCGGGCAGACGCCGGCTGGTTTAGGGGGTTGGTGGGGCAGCTACCGCGCCGGGTTGTTCCTGGCGGTGGTGCTGATCTTCTTGGGGGTGATCCTTCAGGCGCTGATCCGCCTGAGCACCCGCCGGAAAGCGTGAGGCCCTGATGTCAATGGATTGGATTTGGACGGCGGTGGGCTTTTTGCTGACGGTGTGCGTGTTGAGCTATCTGTTTGGGGATAACCCGCTCTTCCGCCTGGCTACCTCCCTGTTTGTGGGTGTGGCGGCGGGGTACGCGGCTGTGCTTCTGATTTATCAGGTGCTGCTGCCGCGCCTGGTGCTGCCTTTGCTGCAAGGCTCGCTGGCCGAACGCGGCCTGCTGGTCATCCCCCTGGTGCTGAGCGTCTTGCTGCTCTTCAAGCTCTCTCCGCGCTTCACCCGCCTGGGCAACCTCTCGATGGGGGTGATCGTGGGCGTGGGCGCGGGGGTGCTGGTGGGCGGCACAGTGTTGGGAACCCTGCTGGGCCAAACCCGCGCGGCCGTGGATGCCTTTGCCCTGCAGGGCACGGCCAGCCCAATGGTGCTCTTGTTTGAAGCGGTTTTATTCCTGATCGGCACGGTCTCCACCCTGGTGTACTTCCATTTTGGCGTCAAGTCGCGCCCCAACCAGCCTGCCCGGCGACCTGCATGGATGGAATTCACGGCGGGCATCGGCCAGGTCTTCCTGGCGGTGACTTTGGGCGCTTTGTTTGCCGGGGTGTTCGCCACGGCATTGGCCGCATTAATTGACCGTGCGGATTTTCTCTTCCGTGCGGTTCAAACGCTTTTCTGAGTGTAGCCCATGAGCCCTTCGATCATTGACGCTCAATCCATCCTGGCAGTTGAAATTGGCACGGTCACGACCCGCGCGCTCTTGTTCGACGTGGTGGATGGGCAGTACCGTTTCATCGCCCAGGGCAGCGCCCCCAGCACGGTCAACGCCCCCTTCCGCGAAGCCGGGGAGGGCATTCACCTGGCGGTGAACCGCCTGGAGGAAATCACCGGCCGCACCTTTTTGAACCTCAAGGGCGAGCTGATTCTGCCGGTGCAGAGCGACAGCAGCGGCGTGGACCGGCTGGTGCTCACCTACACCGCCGGGCCGGTGCTGCGCGTGGTGGTGGCGGGGCTGCTGGCGGATGTATCCCTGGAAAGCGCGCGCAATCTGGCGGCCACCCTGCCGGTGCAGGTGGTGGAAACGCTGGGCCTCAACGATACCCGCAGCCTGGATTTGCAGATGCAGGCCATGATCGCGGCGGAGCCGGATCTGCTGCTGCTGGCAGGCGGCAGTGAAAACGGCGCCAGCCGCTCGGTGTTCAAACTGGCCGAGCTGATCAGCCTGGCCTACCGCGTGCTGCCCCCCGACCGGCGCCCGCATGTGCTCTACGCGGGCAATCAGGCCCTGGCCAAGAAGATCAAAGAGGGCCTGGAACGCACCGTGCACACGCTGACCGCTCCCAATGTGCGCCCGTCGGTGGACATTGAAGATCTGGCCCCCGCCGAAAGCGCCCTCAGCGAAGCGGCGGCCAATATCCGCTACGGACAGATCGGCGGCCTGCAAAATTGGGCCTCCATCAGCAGCGCCCTGCCCCTGCCGGGCTCGCTGGCCTTTGGGCGCATGATCCGCTTCCTCAGCCACATCGGCGATGCGGTGAAGGGCGTGCTGGGCGTGCAGTTGGGTTCCGGCAGCACCACCCTGGCGATGGGTAAGGGCGGCAATCTGGCGCTGGAGGTCTTCCCCTACAGCAGCGGGCGCGGCGCCGCTTTGGTATTGGAACACAGCGCCTTAGAAGACATCACCCAATGGCTGCCGATGCACATGCCGGATGTGGTGGCGCGGGACTATCTGGCGCAGAAAGCCCTTTACCCCCAGGTGATCCCCACCAACAGCGAGACGCTGGCCCTGGAATTGGCGCTGACGCGCCAGGCCCTGCGGCTTTCCATGCAGCAGATGCTGGCCCGCCACCCGCTGTACAACCTGGCCTATGAACCCATTCTGGCGGGCGGGGCGGTGCTGACCCAGGCGCCCCAGCCGGCCCACGCCCTTCTGGCGCTCTTAGACGGCCTGCAGCCGGTGGGTGTGACCACCCTGTTCCTGGATCAAAACGAGCTGCTCACCAGCCTGGGGGCCGCCGCGCAGATCAACTCGCTGCTGCCCGTTCAGGTGATCGAATCCGGCGCGCTGCTCAACCTGGGCACCGTCATCTGCCCGGTGAGCGACGCCCGCTACGGCACGCCCATCCTGCGCGCCCGCCTGGAATATGAGCGCGGGGGTGAAAATGTGGTGGAGGTGCGCCAGGGTTCTTTGGTGACTCTGCCCCTGCAAAACGGTCAGGTGGCCAATCTGCACCTTCAGCCCCTGCGCCGGGTGCAAATTGACCCGCGCGGCAAGCCCGGCCCGGCCAAATTCCAGATCGTGGGTGGGGCCTGCGGTGCGGTGATTGACGCGCGCGGCCGGCCGCTGGTTCTGCCCAAAGATTCGGCTCGCCGCCGCGAGATGATCAAGAAATGGAGCCTGGCGCTCGGCCTTTAGGCCGGTGCGCGGGTTGGTACAAAGATTGCATCTTATCCTTTGGGATTAAACACTATGCAAGCACCTGTCACCCACATTTTGGCCCTCACCAACCTGCGCCGGGCGCGACTGCTTCCGGCGGCGGGTAAAGTCTTGGTCAAGCAAGGTCAAAAGGTTACGCCCAACGATGTGATCGCGGAAACCGTGCTGCACCCGCGCCACATGGTCTTTGACGTGCGTCAGGCGCTGGGCATCACCCGCCCGGCACAGCTCAGCCAGGCCATCGAACGCCGCGTAGGCGACAAGGTGGAGGCAGATGACGTGCTGGCGCGCTCCGGCGGCCTGTTTAAGCGCGTGCTGCGCGCGCCGGTGGCCGGGCAAATCTCCATCATCGCCGGAGGGCGAATTGTGATGGAGGTGGACAGCCCCCTCTTCCAACTGCGCGCCGGGCTGGCGGGCATCATCACCGAGATCATCCCCGAGCGCGGCGCCATCCTGGAAGCCAGCGGGGCGCTGGTGCAGGGGGCCTGGGGCAACGGGCGCACCGATTCCGGCGTGCTGCTTTCGCTGGCCGCCACCCCCGAAGATATCCTCACCCGCGAACGCCTGGATGTGAGCATGCGCGGCGCGGTGGTTGTGGCCGGGCACTGCGCCCAGGCCGATGCGATCCGCGCAGCCAACGAACTGCCCCTGCGCGGCTTGATTTTGGGCAGCGCCACGGCGGATCTGCTGCCCGCCCTGCAAACCGCGATTTTTCCCATTTTGTTAACCGAAGGTTTCGGCCGCATTCCCATGAATATGGCCGCCCACCGCATTTTGACCACCAATGAGAAGCGCGACACCGCGGTCAACGCCACCGTGTGGAACGCGTTTACCGGCGAGCGCCCCGAAGTGCTTATCCCCCTGCCCGCCGCGGGCAGCGTGCCCGCCGAAACCGTCACCCTGAAAGAGGGCCTGCACGTGCGCATTTTGGGGATGCAGCAAGCTGCGCGGGTGGGGATCATTGTGTCCCTGCCGGCGGAGCTGGTGCATTTGCCCAACGGCGTGCGCACCCGTGTGGCGCAGGTCAAATTGGAAAACGATGAGCAGTTAGCCGTGCCGTTATGCAATCTGGATGTGCTAGAATAATCTTGCACGGGCCTGCCGTGCCCTGGCAGCGCGCCGGGCGGGGCTGTTCGGCAACCTGAATTGGAGGAGGACAAGCATGAGCAACTTTGACGACAGCGTTTTTGAGGGTTTTGAAGAAGAGCCCCCCGAAGCCCCCAAAGAAAGTAAGGGCGGCGGCGGCGGAAGCAACCGCACGTTCTTAATCGCCGTGGGCATCATCGCCGCGGTCACCGTTCTGGTGGTGATTGTGGGCGGCATCTTGTTGGTGGCGCTGCGTTCCGGCGGGTCAGGCACGGCCATGCAGCAGGCCGCGCAGATCAACGCGCAGAACACGGCCACTTCGATGGCAGCCACCAGCGTGGCGGCTACCGAGGCCTTCATGCGCATTCCCACCAACACCCCTCAGCCCACCGCCACGCCCGAACCGACCAAAACGCCGGTGGTGGTCTTCCCCACGGACACCCCGCAGCCCACCGAAGAGCCTCCGCTGGCAGCCGCAGACGCGGCGGCGGTGGAATCCTCGGCGCGCACGCAGACGGTGGCGGCCTTGCTGACTCAGGCCGCGGCGGGCACCACCCCCACCGTCGCCGGCCCCACGCCCACCGCCCTGCCCAATACCGGCTTCATGGATGAAGTCGGCCTGCCGGGCATGCTGGGCCTGTCGGCGCTGCTGATTGTGGTCATCTTCCTGGCGCGCCGCCTGCGCTTCTCGGCCCACCAATCCTAAGACCCTCCCTTCTCAGGCTGTCCGGTCCCTGGCGCTGTGCCGCGCCGGCAGATCAAGAATGTTCCCTCGCTTGGGCGCCCACCGCGGCGCCCAAGTTTTTTGTTGGCATAACGGCAAAGAAAAAGCCCCGCCGAAGCGGGGCCTGGGTTGCTATGCAAGGTGGGCTAGGCCACGCTGTTGGCCACGGCTTCGCCAAAGCCCAGCAAAGCCTTCACCATCGCCTGACTGCGCCCTTCGGCGTACACGCGCAGCACCGGTTCCGTCCCCGACGGGCGGATCAGCAGCCACGAGTCATCCTTCATCACGTATTTGACCCCGTCCAGGGTGCTCACCTGGGCCACGCCCTCCCCGCCGATTTCGGCGGGGGCTTCGTCGCGCAGGCGCTGGGTGATGGCTGATTTCGACACCGGGTGGCGCAGGCGCAGATCTTTGCGCTCGTAGAAGGCCGGGCCGACGTCTTCCAGCAGGTCGTCCACCAGCTCGTTGAGGGGCACGCGCGCGGCAGCCACGATCTCGGCCAGCAGCAAACCCATGATGGGGCCGTCGCCTTCGGGGATGTGCCCCTTGAAGGAGATGCCGCCCGATTCCTCGCCGCCGATGAGCACATCCTCTTTCATCATGTAATCGGCGATGTGGTTGAAGCCCACCGGGGTTTCGTACAGGGGCAGCCCGTAGCGCGCCGCCAGCCGGTCTACCATGCGCGAGGTGGACACCGTGCGCACCACTGCGCCGCGCCAGCCGCGCTTTTCCACCAGATAGCGCAGCGACAGGGCGATGATCTTGTGCGGATCCACGAAGTTGCCGCGCCCGTCCATAGCCCCAATGCGGTCGGCGTCGCCGTCCGTGGCCAGGCCAAAATCGCCAAAGCCGGAGCTGATGGCCCCTGCCAGGGGAGCCAGATAGCGGGCGATGGGTTCTGGGTGTACCCCGCCGAAGCCGGGGTTCATCTCGCCGCGAATTTCGTAGACTTCACAGCCCGTGCCCTGCAGCGCCCCGCGGATGACCCCGCGCCCCGACCCGTACATCGAATCGACCACCACGCGCAGCTTGCCTTCGGCGATGACGTCAAAATTGATCAGTTGGCGCACGTGATCCAGGTAGGAGGGGATGGGGTTAAAGCGCTGGATGCGCTTCATTTGCAGGGCCTGGTCGTAATCCATCAGGTTCGGCCCGCGGCTCTGAATTTCATTGTCGTTCAGGTACACTTCCACCTGGCGGCACTGCTCCGGCGAGGCCGAGCTGCCGGTGGCGGCCTTCAGCTTCACGCCGTTGTAGCGCGGCGGGTTGTGCGAAGCGGTGATCATCACCCCGCCCACCGCCTTTTGCTGATAAACGGCGTACGAAATGGCCGGGGTGGGCGCGTCCGACTGGGCCAGCAGCACGTTAAAGCCGTTGGCCGCCAACACGCGGGCCACGTCCGTGGCGTAGCGGTCGGAAAGGAAGCGTGTGTCAAACCCTACCACGATCTTGCGCGGGTCAAACCCATTGCTGGGCGGGTTTCCGTTGTGCCAGGTGGACGATGCGATGGCGTCGGCAATCGCCTGGGCGACCATGCGCAGATTGTTAAAGGTGAACGTGTCTGAAATGACAGCACGCCAGCCGTCGGTGCCAAAATGGATTGGCATAGGGAATGATCTCCTCAGTCAAATAGAGTTAGCGGTCTACCAGCCGGGAACGGGCGTGGCGGTAGCCAGGAGAGAACGCAAAATCCACCCTTCCACCCCGTCCTCCGTGCGCACATACACCCACAGGCTGGTGCCCTTTTGCACCACGCGTTCGGTCACTTCCACCAGCATGCCGTTCAGCAGAGTTTTGACCACTGCGGAGGTTTGGTCCGGCTCCGCGCGGATCACCGCCCCATCCGAGCCGCGCGCGTTGATGCGGGCGTAGAGAGGGGTGGGCACGGGGCTGAGGGTCAGCGTGGGCGTGCGCGAAGGCACCAGGGTATTGGTGGGGGTCAGGGTGGGGGTCACCGGCCCAGGAGTCAGGGTCAGGGTGGCCGTTGGGCTGGGGCTGGGCGTCAGGGTGTCTTGCAGCACCGCCGCGGAGGGCTGCGCGCTGTGGCCGCCGCGCAGGGTGGCGCCGACTCCCAGGAGCACCACCACACCCGCGATGCCAGCCATCACCAGGGTGGTGCCCACGGTGTAGCCAAACACGTTGCGCGGGCGCATGCCGCGCAGCACCAGCAGCAGCATACCCAGCAGGGCCGTCCAGGCCAGATGCACGGCGAAGACCATCAGCCCGCCCAGCGCCAGACCCATATCGCCGCGGCCCAGTCCAAATCCGGCCACGCCCAGCGGCAGGTACAGCTCGTAGGCCACGGCCGCGCTGGCCGGCAGCGAACGCTGCCGGGCGCTGCGCGCCAGCAGCAAGGTGGTGATGGTGATCCCCAGGGTCAGGACGGCCAGATCCGGCCAGGTGAAGCCCGCGTGCAGGCGGGCCTGATCGAAACTCAACTGCGGGAAGAGGCGCGCAATCCAGCCCGCGGCCAGCCCCGCCCCCCACACCAGCCCGCCGCCGATGCCGATGCCGCCCAGGCATTGCAGCAGAAAACGCACCGAACCGGCGGCCGTGGCCAGCCCCAGGCCCACAGCCGGCGTCAGGAAAGGCGCCAACAGGGCCGCCAACACGTACAGAGCCGGGGCGTTGAGCAAAATGCCCAGGCCCAGGGCGACGCCCGCCAGGCCGGAGAACAGGAAGAAATCGGCTGAGGGAATCAGCGATTGGGCCAGTTCTTCCACCGCGGGGGGCGCGTCGGGGCCTAAGGTACGGCGCTGACGGCGGCGGCGCGCAGGCGGCAGGGCGGAATCATCATCGCCGGGGAGGGGTTGGCTGGTGGGTAGGCTCATGTGCGCAGCGTGGCTACAATTCGCAAGGGTTTTTCCAGCAATTCCAAAGCGCTCAAAATATCGGGCACCACC
Source organism: Levilinea sp. (assembly GCA_036751735.1). Lineage (GTDB taxonomy): Bacteria > Chloroflexota > Anaerolineae > Anaerolineales > Anaerolineaceae > Levilinea. The sequence continues at coordinate 8,961 of DAIOUB010000063.1, forward strand.
AGATCGGCAGCCTGCAGGGTTTGGGCGGCCAATCCTTCGCGGGAGAGCACGGCGATTCCCAAAGCAGCGCTGGACAGCATCAGGGCGTCGTTGGCTCCCTGGCCCACGGCCGCCACATTGGCTGCCCCCAAACGGTGCACGAATCGTTCCTTTTGGGCGGCTTCGTCTTCGCCAGGGATCAGGCGTTCGGCCCGCAGGTTGAGCTGCTCGTCAATGCGCTGTTGGCGGCCGTGGGTATCCGCGGTGATCATATGGATGTTCAGGCGGTCGCGCAGGGTGGCCAGCGATTTGGCCACGCCGTCCAGCAGCACGCCGTCCAGCGCCAGCGTTCCGTTCACGTCCAGCACCAGATGGTTCAGGCGCAGTATGCCCCGACCGGGGATGTTCAGCTCAATCATACGATTATTATACTTCCCCCCAGCGAAAAACGGCAGTCCAGCTTCTGGGCCGCCGCGGCCCCCGCCCCGGCCAAATTTCGGGTAAAATTCATGCCATGATGCGAACCCTGCCCCCCGCTGCCTCTTGGGCGGTCCGGCTTGCCCTGACCGCCGTGCTTTGCCTGTCTGTCCTGGCTGCCTGCAGCCCGGCGCCCACCCCCACCGCCCCAACCGCCACCGAAACCCCGGCGCAGCCCCCCACCCCCGAACCCACCCAGACCCCCACACCCCTGCCGGCCAAGGCGGTGTTGATCACCGCGGGGGCCGATGCGCAAACCGCCCAGCAGGCCGCGGAGATGCTCTCTGCCGCGGCGGCTTCGGCCGGACTGCTCAGCGAAACGCGCGAACAGGTGCAGCCCGCCGAGATCGGCCCCGAATGGAAGGCGGTCATCTTTTTATCCGCCCCACAGAACCTGGCCGAGCTGACCGCGGCGGCCCCGCAAACCCAGTTCCTGGCCGTCACCGGACAGGACACCCAGGCGGCTGGCAACCTGAGCGTGGTGCGGGTGCGGCCCGAATTTCAGGCCTTTGTGGCCGGCTATCTGTCGGTCATCACGGCCGCCGATTGGCGTTCGGCGGCCCTGCTGCCCAACGACGGCCCCCTGGGCACGCGCCTGGAAGAAGCCTATAAAAATGGCGGCGCCTATTTCTGCGGCATCTGCAATTCGGTCTACGGCCCCATCATGCGCTTCCCCGCGGCCATTTCGCTGCCCTCCAGCAGCGACGCGGTCGCCTGGCAGGCGGCGGTGGATGAGCTGAATAAGAACTACATTTACCTGTATTACGTCTCGGCCGAAGCGGCGCGCGATGTGCGCATTCTGCCCTATCTGGCCTCGCAGAACATCATCCTCATCGGCGCGCAGACGCCCCCGGCCGAAGTCATGCCGCGCTGGGCGGCCACCCTGCAGTTTGACATCCTCACCCCCCTGCAGGAAGCCCTGCCTCAGGTGCTGGCAGGCCAGGGCGGGCAGGCCCTGAACGCCGGGCTGCGCCTGGTGGACACCCAATCGGGCCTCATCAGCCCCGCGCGCCTGGGGATGGCGGAAAAGGTGATCCAAGAGCTGGGCGAAGGCTGGGTCGAGCCCTTCACCCCGCCTTTGCAGTAGTGAGCCGGGTTTACCCCAAAAAAGAACGGATCCTCGCGTGGGGATCCGTTTTTTGGATGGATAGGACGGGGTGAGGCTGCGCCTCAGGGGGCAGCGCTGGGGGGCGGCGGGCTGCCCATGAACTCTTCGGCGGTGGCCTGCCCCGGCGCGCTGATGCCCTCGCGCCGCAGCACCTTCCACACCGTCAGCGCCAGGATTTTCACATCCAGCCACAGCGACCAGTGATCCACATACCACACGTCCAGCTCAAATTTTTCTTCCCAGCTCAGGGCGTTGCGGCCGTTCACCTGCGCCCAGCCGGTGATGCCTGGCAGGCATTCGTGGCGGCGGGCCTGCTGGGGGGAGTAGCGCGGCAGATACTGCACCAGCAAGGGGCGCGGCCCCACCAGGCTCATCTCACCGCGCAGCACATTGAACAGCTCCGGCAGCTCATCCAGGCTGAGCGAGCGCAGGCTGCGCCCCAACGGCGACAGGCGCTGCGCATCCGGCAGGGGTTGGCCGTCGAGGCCAACCGCGCTGCGCATGGTGCGAAATTTCATCAGGGTGAAGATTTCCCCGCGCAGGCCAGGGCGCGGCTGGCGAAAAAGCACCGGCGGCCCGTGCTGAATGCGCAGCAGCAGGGCAATGCCCGCCAGCACGGGCGAAAGCAGCACGATCCCCGGCAGGGTCAGCAGCAGGTCAAACAGGCGCTTGAGCGGCGGCACGCCGCGGGGGAAGAGGCGCATGGGCATGGGGCAATTGTAGCACGGTCTGCCTCGCGCGCTGCGCTCAGGTGGGGTAAAATAGAGAAAAGCTCGCCCCTCAGGAGAAGAACCCATGCTGCTGAAAATCTCAATCGAATACTGCACGGTTTGACACTACACCAGCCGCGCGACCAGTTTGGCCGCCAATTTGCTGAAAGAGTTTGAACCCGAGATTGAATCCATCACCCTGATCCCCTCGGATGGGGGGCGCTATGAAGTGCTGGTAAACGACCATCTGATCTATTCCAAGCTGTCCACCTTCCGCCACGCCGAACCGGGCGAAGTGGAAAAACTGGTGGAAACTTATTTGAAAGAAGGGAAGCGATGACCAAAAAGGGACGTGTTTTTTCCGGCGCCCGCCCCACCGGCCGCCAGCACCTGGGCAATTACCTGGGGGCCATGCGCAATTATGTGGCGCTGCAAGACGATTATGAATGTATTTACTGCATCGTGGACATCCACGCGCTGACCACGGTGGAAACCACCCAGGAACTGCGCGCCAACACCTACGACATGGCATTGGATTGGCTGGCGGTGGGCATCCGCCCGGATGAATCGATCATGTTCGTGCAGTCGCACGTCCCCCAGGTAACCGAGCTGCACACCATCCTCTCGATGGTCACGCCGCTGGGCAAGCTGACCGATTTGCCCACCTTTAAAGAAAAAGTGCGCCAGAACCCCAACAACGTCAATTACGGCCTGGTGGGGTATCCCGTGCTGATGACCGCCGATATCGCCCTGTACCGCGCCGGGCTGGTGCCCGTTGGCGTGGATCAAGGCCCGCACATTGAATTTGCGCGTGAAACGGTGCGCTCCTTCAACTACCGCTTCAACACCAACGTGCTGATCGAGCCGCAGATGAAGGTCACCGAAGTGCCCAAGGTGCTGGGGATTGACGGCGTGCAGAAGATGAGCAAGAGCCTGGATAACCACATTGAGCTGGCCTCCACCCCCGAAGAAACCCAAAAGCGGGTGATGATGATGGTCACCGACCCCCAGCGCATGCGCCGCAGCGACCCCGGCAACCCGGATGTGTGCAACGTCTTCAGCCTGCACAAGATCTTTTCCTCCGCCGACGAGGTGGCCAACATCAACGTGGAATGCCGCCGCGCGGGCATCGGCTGTGTGGACTGCAAGAAGCTGCTGGCCAAAAACCTCAACGCCCACCTGGAACCCTTCCGCGCACGGCGCGAGGCGCTCAACCAGAACCCCCAGCAGGTGTGGGATGTGCTGCACGACGGCGCCAAGCGGGCGCGGGAACTGGCCGAAAGCACCATGCGCGATGTGCGCGCCGCGGTGGGTCTGGCGGAATAAGCCCTTAACTCATTAAACGAAAACCGCTTGGTGGGCAAACTCACCGAGCGGTTTTTTTTATAATGTGGGGTAAAATGCGGTTCTTAAACGGAAAAGTGGAAGCGCCCCTCAGCGTCTGGCTCCAAAGGCAAGACGCGCACCACCGCCGCGGTTTCCAGATGCCCATAAAGGTGTGGGAAAAGCTCCTGCCCGCCAGAGGTGTTTTCATACACCACTTTGGACTGCGCTTTTTGCTCGTCCACTTCCAGCACGATTAAAACGCGTTGGCCTGCGAAATGCAGATTCGCCGAGCGCTCCACCTGTTCGGCCAGCGAACAGTGGATGAAACCTTCGGTTTTCAGGCTGGCGGCCTGGTACTGGCCGCTGCTTTGGGCGGCCTGCCAATCGGCGGGGGTGGTGATGTGATAAATCATGCGCGGAGCTCTCCTGAACGGTTCAACGTTGGCCGGTGATCAGGCGCAGCCCAACCACCCCGATCACAATCATGAGCAGAAAGATGATTTTCCAGGGCGAAACCTGTTCTTTCAGCAGGGTGATGCCCACAACGCTGACGATGGCTGTGCCGACCCCCGACCAGATGGCGTAGGCCACGCTCAGATCCAGCACGCGGATGGCCAGCGTCAGCGGGATAAAGCCCAACCCATAAAACACAAACATCAGAATGGTGGGCAGCATACGGGTAAACCCCTGCGACAGCTTCATGCAGATCGTGCCGGATACTTCTAATAAGATCGCCAGTAACAGGAGCGCCCAGGCCATAGATTGTCCTTGAAGTTTCACAGAGCTATTTTCCTAACATAAAAATGGAGCGCCCTTCCTGCTTGAGGTACAGGTGCAGCGAGACGATGGCATACAGCAGGGGGAAGGCCAGCGAGGCCCACACCAGGCGGATATCCAGGTTGTTCCAGGTGGCCAAAATGGCCGCCAGGAACAGGCCGTACACCAGGGAGATCAGGTAGGCGGCTGCCCGCAGCGATTTGGTGCTGTAGCTGACGTACTTGATGGGCACGAAGATCATCAGCGCAAAGAAGAGCATGATGACAGCCGTCACGGTGGGCGGCATGCGGAAGAGGAACAGGTAAAACACCAGCAGGTTCCAGAAGTTAGGAAAGCCGGTGAAGAAACCGTCGGTGGTTTTGGCCACCTTCTGAGTAAAGCCGTAGGCGGCGCAGATGAGCACGAACCCCAAAACCGCTACGCCCAGGCCTTCGACCATTTTGAACTGGTAGGCGAAGAACACCGGGATGAAGGCATAGGTGATGTAATCGGTGATGTCATCCAGCTTGCGGCCGTCCAGGCCCGCCGCCCAGGTGGTCACACTCCAGCGGCGCGCAAAAACGCCGTCGGTGGCGTCAATGAACATGGCAACGCCCAACAGAAGAAAGGTATGCAGGGCATCCCCACGCGCCACGGCTGCGACGGCGAAGAGGGCCACAATCAGCCCCAGGCTGGTGTATAGATGCACCGCCCAGGCGCGCAGGGTGTAGAAGTGGTGCTGAGACAATTTGAGCATACGTTTCTCCTGAAGGAACAATAGAGGGGCTGGTGAAGGTTTAGGGCTGAACCACAATTTTAACTTCAAAGGTTTCCAGCGGGGGGGTATCGGTTTCGAATGAGCGGTGATAGATCATTTTCAGCACGGTTTCCCCGGCGGCCGCGGCTTTAAAACGCCAACGGAACACTCCGCTGGCCCCCAAAGCCTGGCTGTCGCTGGTGTAGTCCATTTCACCTTCCGTCTGCAAAATGCGGGTGTCCAGGTCTTGCGGCTCCCAGGCATAACCCGTGGTCATATTTCCGTTCAGCGCCACTTCCAGGCGGTCGCCGGTGCGCAGGGTGAAGGTGCTTCCGGCATCCTCCGCCTGAATCTGCACCGTTTCTGGTGCGGCGGTGGCGGGTGGGAGCACAGGCGCGGGCAGAACACTGCAGGCGCTCAGCCAAACGATCATGAAGGTCGCGATGAGCCAA
>DAIOUB010000063.1:14625-16628 GCA_036751735.1 Levilinea sp.
TCGCCGATTTCCCACAGGGGCTGGCCCACCTCCTGCGCGCGGCGCAGCAGGTCGGGCAGGCGCTCGGCGTCCACCGCCATCAGCAGCCCGCCGCTGGTTTGCGGATCGAACAGCAGCATCATCTGGTTTTCGCTGATGCCCTCGGCAAAGTCCACGCGTTCCTGAAAATACAGGCGGTTGTCGGCGGCCCCGCCGGGGAAGGTGTAGGCGGCGGCGTAGCGGGCTGCGCAGGAGACAAAGGGAATGCGCTCATAATCCAGTTGGAAGCGCACCCCGCTGGCCTCGGCCATCTCCAGGCCGTGACCCAGCAGGCTGTAGCCGGTGATGTCGGTGCCGGAGCGCACGTCAAACTCGCGCGCCAGTTCACCCGCCTGGCGGTTGAGGCGCTGCATCCAGCCCACCACCTCGGCCACATCTTCGGGGGCGGCCTGCTGACGCTTGAGGGCTGTGGTGGTGACGCCAAAGCCCAGGGGCTTGCTCAGCACCAGCCGGTCGCCCACGCGGGCGCCGCGTTTGGTGATCAGGCGCTGCGGATGCACCATGCCCACCACCACCAGGCCAAATTTCGGCTCCTGATCCTGCACGGTGTGCCCGCCAGCGATCACCACCCCGGCTTCGCGGGCTTTTTCGGCCGCCCCGCGCAGAATTTCCGCGCCGATCTCCGGAGCCAGATGCGGGGGCAGGGCCGCCACGTTGAGCGCCAGGAAGGGCTGCCCGCCCATGGCGTACACGTCCGACAGGCTGTTGGCCGCGGCGATAGCCCCGTAATCGTAGGCGTCGTCCACCACCGGCGTGAAGAAATCGGTGGTGATCACCAGGGCGCGCTCCGCGTCCAACTGCCACACGGCGGCGTCGTCCGGCGAATCCAGGCCGACCAGCAGGCTGGGGTAATCCGCGGGCTGAAAAACGTCTTTCATAGGGCGCAGAACCTGCGCCAGCGCTTCCGCGCTTAATTTAGACGCTCAACCTGCGCAGGAGGACAGGCTGGTGAGGCGGATTTGTTTGCCGGAGGGGGCCAGGGTGGGGTTGCTCATGGTGAACCTCAGTTTGTTCAGGGGGCGGGCATCATCAGCCCGCCCCCTGAGAATTTCACGTGACTGCCCTGCTTACGGCTGGGTGGTGACCGCCGGGGCGGGGGTGGGGCCGATGGCCGGCAGGGTGAAGATGAAGGGGCTGGCGTTTTCACCGCCCGGCAGCAGCATCACCTGCACATTGGGCGAAAGTTTGGTGATGTACTGGTAGCTCAACAGGTTGGGGTTGGTCTTCAGGGCTTCGGCGATCAGCTTCAGCGCTTCGGACTCGGCCTGGGCCTGAATGACGCGCGCCTTGGCGTCCGCTTCGGCAGCGATGATCACCGCCTGAGCCTCACCCTGCGCCCGCGTTACCGAGGCATCCGCCGCGCCTTTGGCCACTTCGCGGGCCTGGTCAGCTTCCTGCCGTTTCTGTTCCACCACAAACTTGGCCTGCTGCGACTGCTGCTCGGCGATCTGCTTCTGCTCCACCGAGGCGGCGTAATCGGACGAGAAAGCGATATTGCGCAGCACAAAATCATCCATCACCAGGCCGTTATCGGCCAGTTTCTTGCTCATCACCTCGCGGATCTGGGTGACGAGATCAAAGCGTTTGCTGCTGACCACCTCTTCCACTCCATACTGCGAGACGGCGTCGCGGATGATGCCGCGCGCCTGGGCGCGCACCAGGTCATCGGTGTAGCGGTCCTGCCAGGCGATGTGCACTTTGACAACTTCGGTCGGGTTGATGGAGTAGATCACCGAGGCATCCACATAAATTTCCTGCCCGTCCGCGGTGCGGGCGGCGATGGAGTCATCCCCCTGGATGCTGCCTTCGGCCCCGGCGATGGACATGGTGTAGGTCTGTTTGTAGACCGGGTAACGCACCACCGACTCGGCAAAGGGGATGATCCAGTTCAAACCCGGCTGCAGGGCTTCGCTGCGCACGCCGCCGGGAGATACCACCGAAAGCACTACGCCGCGTTCCTGGGG
>DAIOUB010000064.1:0-10708 GCA_036751735.1 Levilinea sp.
TACACCAAGGCCGAATGGGGCAGCCAGATTCGCTCGTACGTGCTGCACCCCTACCAACTGGTCAAGGATCACCGCACCGAGCACGAGATGGGCAATACCCAAGCCGTCCTGGATGGGGAAATTGACTCCTTCATCGAAGCCTTTCTCCGCCACAAAACGGTCTAGCTTCTCCTGATTAAATCAACAGCAGGCCGACCCATCCAGCGTTCGGCCTGCTGTTTTGTATTCAAAAGCCCTAATCCAAAATTTGCGCCAGCTTGAACAGCGACAAATCCAACGGCTTCTTGCTGTTCACCACCGTTTCCAGCGGCGTGCGCGTCAGTTCGCTGCGCACCCAGCCGTTGAGTACCCCATACTGCCCATCCAACAGGCTCTCCACCGCTCCAGCTCCCAGGCGGCTGGCCAAAATGCGGTCAAAGGCCCCGGGATTGCCGCCGCGCTGAATATGACCCAAAATTGTCGTGCGCAAGGCAAACCCCAGGCGGTCATGATGCTCGGTGAAATAGGCGTCCAGCTTCGCCGCGTTATATTTCGCCCCCTCCGCCACCACCACAATCGCATGGGCCTTGCCCTTCTCGTAGGCCTCGCGGATCACATCCGCCACGTGCTCCGGCTCGGTTTCCACCTCTGGAATCACCACCGCCTCCGCCCCACCCGCGATGGCCGACATCAGCGCCAGGTAGCCGCAGTCGCGCCCCATCACCTCCAGCAAGAAGGCCCGCTGGTGTGAACTGGCGGTGATCTTCAGACGGTCAATCGCTTCCAAGGCGATATTCAAAGCCGTATCCACGCCGATGGTGATCTCCGAGCCGAACAGGTCGTTGTCAATCGTCGAAGCCACGCCCACCACCGGAAAACCCAGTTGGTGCAGAGCATTTGCGCCGGTCTGCGATCCGTTCCCGCCGATCACTACCAAACCTTCCACCCCCGCCTGGTTTAAAGCCCGCAGCGCCTTGCGCTGACCCTCCGGCGTTTTAAATTCCAGGCTGCGCGCGCTGCCCAAAATCGTGCCGCCGCGCTGAATAATACCGCCCACATCGCGCGCCCCCATCGGGGTGAACAGGCCGTCAATCAGCCCCTGATACCCCTGCCGCACACCGAAAACCTCAGCCCCCCGATCTACCGCCGTGCGCACCACCGCCCGAATGGCTGCGTTCATGCCTGGGGCGTCCCCACCGCTGGTCAGAACCCCAATTCGCTTCATCATCCCTCCTTTCATCATGGCGAAAACAAATGAATTTCCTACCATTTTACCCCCAATGCCCATCCTTGCGCCCCCATCCAGCCCCGAAAAATGACTCGCGCGGAATTTCGGAAAAGCTTATGACACTCAGAGCCAAAGAACGGGCAGAATGGCAGTATTCAACCCAGAGGCGCTTTGCTAGAATGTATCGTGGAAACCATCGCCTGATCCCCATCACCCGCTCAGGCCGTTTTGGTTTCTTGGGTTAAGACCATCGGACATTCATCTAGCCGCAGGAGATCGAAGGGAAAATCCATGACAGGACTCCGAATCGAGCAGCACCCCATTCTACCCATTCCAGAACGGGAGGAAATTCAAATATTCTGGCAAGGCCAATCCATCCCGGCCTTGGTGGGAGAAACCATCTCCGCCGCCCTCTTTGCCAGCGGCATTCGCGTCTTCGGCCACCACCCCAAAGACGGATCACCTCAGGGCATTTTCTGCGCCAACGGACAATGCTCGCAGTGCATGGTCTTGGCCGACCACAAACCGGTCAAGTCCTGCATGGAACTGGTACAGCCCGGCATGCATTTGGAACCGCTCAACGGCCTGCCCGAACTGCCCAAGGTCGCCCAATCGCCCAAAGTGCAGCCCATTGAAGAAATCGAGGTTGAAGTCCTCATCCTGGGCGGCGGCCCGGCCGGGCTTTCGGCCGGCAGTGAGCTGGGCAAACTCGGCATCCCCACCCTGCTGATAGATGATAAGCACCGTCTGGGCGGCAAACTGGTGCTGCAAACCCACCGCTTCTTCGGTTCTTCCTCCGCGGTGTATGCCGGCACGCGCGGCATTGATATCGCCACCCGCCTGGAAAACGATCTGCGTCAGTACCCCTCGGTTCAAATCTGGCTGCAATCCACCGCCCTGGCGGTGTTCAGCGATCAAAAAGTGGGTATCCTGCGGAACGGCAATCAATACGTCCTGGTTAAGCCTAAGGTCATTCTGGTAGCCACCGGCGCGCGCGAGAAGTTCCTGGCCTTCAAAGGCAATACCCTCCCCGGTGTATACGGCGCAGGCGCTTTCCAAACTCTGGTCAACCGCGACCTGGTGCGCCCAGCGGAAAACCTCTTCATCGTCGGCGGCGGTAATGTCGGCCTCATCGCCGGATACCACGCCCTGCAGGCCAACATCAACGTCGTCGGCCTGGTAGAAGCCCTGCCTGAATGCGGCGGCTACAAGGTGCACAAAGATAAGCTCGTCCGCATGGGCGTGCCCATCTACACCTCCCACACCGTCCTGAGCGCCAACGGCCAGGATTACGTTGAATCGGTCACCATCGCCCAGGTGGACGAAAAATTCCAGCCCATCCCCGGCACCGAAAAATCCTTCGCCTGCGACAGCCTCCTCATCGCCGTCGGCCTCGACCCGGTCAATGAGTTTTTCGTCAAGGCCAAACAGTACGGCATCCCCGTCTTTGCGGGCGGCGACGCCGAAGAGATCGCCGAAGCCTCCGCCGCCATGTTCTCCGGCAAAATCAAAGGCCGCGAGATCGCCCTCCATCTGGGCCGCAAAGCCGCGCCCGTCCCCACCGAATGGTACCGCACCGGCGAAATCCTCAAATCCAAACCCGGCGAGACCTTTTCCGAGCACCTGCCCGAAGCCTCTGTGGGGGTCGTTCCGGTCATCCACTGCACCCAGGAAATCCCCTGCAACCCCTGCGCGGCTTTGTGCCCCAACGGCCTCATTTTTGTGGATGACCGCGATATCCGCAAAGTTCCCGAATTTCTGGGCAACAACTACTGCTGCCAGCTCTGCGAACAGTGCGTGGCGGGCTGCCCGGGACTGGCCATCACCCTTCTGGATTACCGCTCCAACGCCGATTTCCCCCTGGTCTCCATCCCTTACGAGTTCACCCGTGAATCCATCCGTCAGCGCGATTCCGTCACCGTGCTCGACACCCAGGGCAATCCTCTCGGAGATCTCGAAGTTCTCAGCGTGCATCAAATCAAGCGCAGCGACCGCACCCTGATTGTGCAGGTGCAGGCCCCCAAGGAATATGCCAAAAAGATCGCCGGTCTGCGCATTCAAGACCAGAAGGTCACAGAACCGCTGGATGAATACGTCACCGAGCTGCACAACGACACCATCATCTGCCGCTGTGAACGCGTCACCGTCGGCGAAATCCGCGAGCTGATCCGTAAAGGCGTGCGCGATATCAACGAGATCAAAACTGTCACCCGCGCGGGCATGGGCGCCTGCGGCTCCAAAACCTGCAATTCCCTCATCCACCGCCTCTTCCGCGAAGAAGGCATCACCAACAGCGAAGTGGTGGATAACACCAAGCGTCCCCTCTTTATGGAAGTGCCCATCGGCGTCTTTGCAGGCGAAACCCCTTCCGAGGATAAATCAGCATGACCCAACCGACCTCCATCCCGCACTATGATGTCATCATCCTCGGCGCAGGTTCCGTAGGAACCCCCAGCGCCATGTACCTGGCGGAAGCGGGTTACAAAGTGTTGGTTCTCGATCCCGGCGCCTCCGTCGGTCAGGGTTCCAATAAAAAAGCGATCGGTGGCATCCGCGCCACCCATTCCGACCCGGCCAAAATCCGCCTTTGCCTGCGCAGCCTGGAAATTTTCTCCAATTGGGAAAAATGGTACGGCGAAGATATCGAGTGGGTGCAGAACGGCTACATGTTTATGGCCTACCGCGAGCGCGAGCAAAAAATTCTCAAAGACCTGCTGGTCACCCAGAAGTCCTACGGCCTGAATATTGACTGGTATGACCCCCAACAGCTCCTGGGAATTGTCCCCGACCTCAACCCCGAAGGCCTGCTGGGCGGCACTTTCTCCCCCGAAGACGGCAGCGCCTCGCCTCTGCTTTCTGCCCACCGTTTTTATGAACACGCCTGCCGCGCCGGAGCCGAATTCCATTTCCATGAGCCGGTCACTAAAATGATCACCCGCAGCGGCAAGATCGTTGGCGTTGAAACTCCCGCGGGAACTTACGGCGCCGATGTCGTCATCAACGCCGCCGGAGCCTGGGCGCGCCCTGTGGCGCAGTTGGTGGGTGTGGATGTGCCCGTCAACCCCGATTCGCATGAATCCGCCGTCACCGAAGCCGTGGCCGATTTCCTCAAGCCCATGATCGTGGATATCCGCCCCATGCCCGGTTCCTCCAACTACTACTTCTACCAGCACCGCACCGGCCAGATTTTCTTTTGCATCACCCCCAGCCCCAATATTTGGGGCTTTGACACCGAAGAAACCAGCGAATTTCTGCCCATGGTCACCCGCCGCATGGTTGAAGTCATGCCCCGCCTGAAGAACCTGCGCGTGCGCCGCACCTGGCGCGGGCTCTACCCCATGACCCCTGACGGCTTCCCCATCGTGGGTTGGGCTGAAGGGGTCGAGAACTTCCTGCTGGCTGTCGGCATGTGCGGCCAGGGCTACATGCTCGGCCCGGGTCTGGGTGAATTGATCCTGCGCCTGGTGCAAAACCAGCTCACCGAAAACGACCACGAGACCCTCAGTTTCCTCAAACCCACCCGCCAGTTTGCCAGCCAGGAACTGCTGAAATAAACTGCCGGCCTTCTGGTACAATAAAGCGGTTTTCGCAATCAGCGGAGCCAGTATCATCGGCTCCGCTTTTATTTGGAGGAATACGTGACCATTCAAGGGCTTCTTTTTGATTTCGACGGTCTCATTTTAGACACCGAAACCCCAGAATATGATTTGTGGTGCAAGATCTTTCAAGAATTTGGCCAAAGCCTGCCTCTGGAGCTTTGGGCACGTGCCGTCGGCGCCTCGCTGGACGCCTTTCACCCCGCGGCCTATCTGCAAACCTTAACCAACCGCGAGATCAACGTCTCCGAAGTCGAGCAGCGCCACCGCGCCGCTTCATTAGACATCATTCTGCAGTCCGCGCCTATTCCGGGCGTCACGGACTTTTTGGAGCACGCCCGCCAAAGCGGCATCAAAATGGCCGTTGCCTCCAGCTCCGACCGTGCCTGGGTCGGCGGCCACCTCAGCCGTCTGGGCCTTACCGCCTATTTCGAAACCATCTGCACCCGCGAAGACGTGGCCCAGGTAAAGCCCAACCCCGCCCTCTACCTTACTGCCTGTCAGCGCCTGGGTTTGCAGCCTGCCGAAACGGTGGTCTTTGAGGATTCCCCCAACGGCATCACTGCCGGGGTTGCGGCCGGTTGTCATGTGGTAGCGGTTCCCAATGCTCTCACCCGCCACCTGGACACCAGCCATGCCCATTGGGTCGTCCCCAGCCTGAAAGAAGTCACCCTCGAAAAGCTCAACCAACGCTTCAACGGGCATTCCAGGTAGCCCCTTCACCTTTTGGGCTCGTTGGTTTCCCCGCCTCAACGCACTTGCGCGAAGGGAGTTCCGGGGGTTATACTTGTGCTGAAATTACCGGGTTGTACAAACAGGTAGTGCGGAGCAGCGGCGCAGCCAGTGTATGAAAATTGAAGAGCTGATCGAAAACCTGCCAGACAATTTTTCCATCGTGGACCGCGAATTGGTCACGCGCGCCTACCGCTTTGCCGAGAACGCCCACAAGAACCAAAAACGTGCCTCCGGTGAACCCTATGTCATGCATTGTCTGGCGGTTGCTGGAATTTTGGTGGAACTGCGCCTGCCCCCGCCGGTGATCATCGCCGCCCTGCTGCACGACACCGTCGAGGATACCCCCGTCACCCTGGAAGACCTCAAGCGCGAATTTGGTGACGAGGTGGCCCAATTGGTAGATGGAGTCACCAAGCTCAGCAAACTGCCCACCGTTTCGATGGATGAAGAGCCCATCCTCGTGGACGGCGACGGGGCCAAACCCGCGCCAACAGCAGCCGCCGCCAGCGAAGCACCCCGCACCGCCAAGAAAGACCGCGAAATTCAGCGCGAGAAAGACGCGCGCAACGAGAATCTGCGCAAAACCTTCATGGCGATGGGCAACGACATCCGCGTGGTCATCATCAAGCTCGCCGACCGGCTGCACAATATGCGCACCCTCAGCTACATCCCCGAACCGCGCCGCAGCCGCATCGCTCAGGAAACCCTCGACATTTACGCCCCCCTGGCCAACCGCCTGGGCATTTGGCGCATCAAATGGGAATTGGAAGACCTCGGCTTTCGGTATACCAACGCCGACCGCTACAAGGAAATCGTTGAGAACCTGGCCGAGCGCCGCAACGAACGGGAAACCCAGGTACAAAAAATCATCGAACGCCTGAAAGCGCTCATGGAACAATCCGGCATTAAGGCCGAGATCAGCGGACGCCCCAAGCACATCTATTCCATCTACCGCAAAATGCTCGACAAAGGCAAAACCTTTGATATGGTTCGAGACCTGCGCGGTGTGCGTCTCATCGTCCCTGAAAAGCAGGATTGCTACGCCGCCCTCGGCATCATCCACGGCCAATGGCGCCCCATCCCCATGGAATTCGATGACTACATCGCCGCCCCCAAAGACAACGATTACCAATCTCTGCATACCGCCGTGATCTACGACGACGGCAAGCCGTTGGAAGTGCAGATCCGCACCCCAGAGATGAACCAGCATGCCGAATTTGGCATCGCCTCGCACTGGCGGTATAAAGAACGCAGCAGTAAATCGGATCAGGCCTACGAACAGCGCATCAACTGGCTGCGCCAGATGATGGAATGGTACAAAGATGTTGAGGATGCCCAGGAATTCATTGACGGCATGCGCACCGACATCTTCGAAGACCGCGTGTACGTCTTCACCCCCCGCGGCGATATCATTGACCTGCCTGCCGGCTCGACCCCCATTGATTTTGCCTACCAGGTACACACCGAAATCGGCAACCGCTGCCGCGGAGCGAAAATCAACGGCAAACTGGTCAGCCTGGATTACTGTCTGAAAACCGGCGACCAGGTGGAAATTCTCACCGCCAAACACGGTGGCCCCAGCCGCGACTGGCTGAACACTAACCTGGGTCTGGTCAAAACCCCCCGCGCCCAGGGCAAAATCCGCCAATGGTTCAAGCGCCAGGACCGCGAGCAAAACCTCGCCCAGGGCCGCGCCATGTTGGACCGCGAACTGCGCCGCCTGGGACTGAACAATGTTGATCTCGAAAAACTGGCCGTATCGCTGGACATTCACAATGTGGAAGATCTCTACGTGGCCTTGGGCTGCGGCGATCTCTCCATTGGGCGCATCATCGCCAAGCTCACCGACCTGGAGAAGAATTCTCCCGACCCGCTGCTCAAACCCTCCCTGCCCATCGAACCCAAGACCAGCCACAGCGCGGTTTCCGTTCTGGGCCTCAAAGGCTTGCTCACCGTCTTTGCCCGCTGCTGCAACCCTGTTCCCGGTGATGAGATCGTCGGCTACATCACCCGCGGACGCGGCGCCACCATCCACCGCTCCGATTGTCCCAACATTCTGCGCCTCACCGACCGTGAGCGCATTGTCAAGGTCTCCTGGGGAGAAAATCAACGCACCTACCCCATCCGTCTGGAAATCAAAGCCTACGACCGGCAGGATCTGGTGGGTGATATCTACCATATCCTCACCAACGAAAATATCAACCTGGTCGGCATCAATCTCAAGGTCACCGACAACCTCGCCTCCATCTATCTCTCAGTGGAAGTCGGCGACATCACCCAGCTCAGCCGCATCCTTGCCCGCATCGAAAACTTGCCCAACGTTCTGGAAGCTCATCGGGTTCACGCTGGTTAATTTGAAGTATAATCAGCGCGCCAAAACTTCTTCACTTGGAGAAAGTGTTGCCTGAACTCACTTCTGTGAAAGACGCACTGGGGCAGTTGTTAAGCGCTTTCGACCGCCTCCCCGCGGAAAATGTCTCGCTCGCACGCGCCCTGGGCCGGGTTCTGGCCGAAGACGTCTCTGCCTCCCTCGATCTTCCCCCTTTCACCAATTCCGGGATGGACGGCTACGCCGTGCGCGCCGCCGACACAGAGCCCGCGCCGCAGCCCCTCACCGTCATCGGCGATATCCCTGCGGGTCTGGCCCCTGATCTGACGCTCCACCCAGGCCAGGCTGCCCGCATCATGACCGGCGCCATGCTGCCCGATGGCGCAGATGCGGTCATCCCTATCGAGTGGACCGACCAGCCCGCTTTTGATCCCGCACAGGCCTTCCCCCATTCCATCACCGTCCGCCGATCGGTTCAGCCCGGAGATTTCATTCGCCCTCTGGGGCAAGATGTCCGTGCCGGCGCAGAAATTCTTCCTGCGGGCCACCGTCTGTGCGCCCAAGACCTGGGCTTGCTGGCCTCCTTCGGCTTCACCACCCTCAAGGTGGTGCGCCGCCCCCGTGTGGCCCTGCTTTCCACTGGCGACGAACTGGTGGAACCCGGGCTGCCCCTGCCCCCCGGCAAGATTCACAATTCCAACACCGCCATGCTCAACGCCCTCGTGCGCCAGTTCGGCGGGAAGGTTTGCTTTCAAAGTACCGCGCCGGATGAGCCCCAGGCCATCCGTGAAATGTTCGCCCGCGCCCTGGAACAGGATCCTGACCTGCTGCTCACCTCGGCCGGGGTGTCTGTGGGCGCCTTTGACTACGTGCGCGACTGCATCCAATCCAACGGCCAGCTCACCCTCTGGCGGGTGAACATGCGCCCTGGCAAACCGTTGGCTTTTGGCTCCTACCAGCGTATCCCGGTCATCGGTCTGCCTGGCAACCCTGTTTCCGCCTTCGTCACTTTCCAGGTGTTTGTTGTCCCCGTACTGCAAACCCTGCAGGGCTTACCGGCAGAGTCTCGTCCTCAGGTGACGGTGACCCTTGCCGAGCCGATCGAATCAGACGGCCGCGAGACCTACGCCCGCGCTCTGGTCACCTGGCAGGACGGCGCCTGGCACGCCCGCCTGGCCGAACATCAAGGCTCCGGCAACTTGCTGTCTTTGGTACGTGCAAACGCTTTACTGATTGTCCCCTCTGGGGTAAAATCGCTTCCTGTTCAGGCGCAGGCTACCGCCTGGTGGTTACACGCAGGTTTTTCTTAGGATGACGATGAAATCTTCTTCCACACGCACCTGGTTCATCGTCCTGGCGGTCATCGGACTGCTGGACTCGGTTTATCTGACCATCGCCAAGCTCACCGCCAGCCGGCAGATGTGCCTGGAGGGCATTGGAGACTGCTGGTCGGTGAATCAAAGCGTCTATTCCGAAATCCTGGGCATCCCCATCGCCGTGATCGGGGCGGCTGCGTATGCCGCCCTCATTGTGCTGGTCCTCCTGGAACAGCGCGCCTTCTTCTGGCGCTATCTCACCTTTGCCGCCACTCTCATTGGCGTGATCTATTCTGCGTATCTGACCTACATAGAAATTGCGGTACTCCAGGCAATCTGCCCGTTTTGTGTTGTGTCCGCTGTGGTTATTACCTTGCTGTTTGCACTCACCATTTACCGCCTGTTCGCCGATCAGGCTCAATCTTAATCAGGAGGGAAGTTTATGCCCCGAATTCGATGCCACTATATTGACTGCGCTTTTCTGGACGACGGCTTTTGCAGTGCCGCCGCGGTAGAAGTGAACCCCGATGACGGCTGCCAGACCTATTCCCCCACCTCCGAAGTCCCCGCCGATGAAAACTGGGAGGATGAAGAAGAGTTGGAAGAATGGGAAGAGCTTGAAGATGAAGAAGAAGATGACGAGGACATTTGGTTGGATGAGGAAGAAGAAGAGTATTAGTTCTTTCTCACAGATAATCGCCTTGACATCACTCAACATTCCGGTTACACTTTTTTGCGGATGGGGAGTAGCACCCTTCGCAGGGCAAACTGTCGTCATGACGGAATCCAAAATTCCCGGCAGTTTGAACGCGTCAAAATCGCGTTTCGCAAGACCACCACAGTTCATGTGTGGTGGTCTTTTGTTTCACTACCGCCTGCCACAAACAACCGATGTTTAGAGAAAAAAGGACGGACATATGAAAGAGAATGGCACGCAGCAGTGGCATGAGATGGATCTGCCCCAATTTGAGCAGACCCTGGAAGTTAACATCCAGCAAGGCTTGTCTGTGGATGAGGTGCAGCGCAGACAGGCCCAGTATGGGCCAAATGAGTTAATTGACCGCGGCACCAAAAGCCCCTGGAAAATCCTCTTGGAACAGCTCACCGGGGTCATGGTCGTTATCCTCATCGTCTCTGCCGTCATCTCGGCGCTCTTAGGCGAATATAAAGACGCCGTCGTCATCTTGATCATCGTCATACTCAATTCCATCCTCGGCTTCACTCAAGAATACCGCGCCGAACAGGCCATGGCCGCCCTGAAGAAAATGGCCGTCCCCCACGTGCGCGTTCGCCGCGGCGGTCATGTCCAGGAGGCGTCTGCGCGCGATCTGGTCCCCGGCGATGTCATCCTGCTGGAAGCCGGCAGCGCCATCCCCGCCGACAGCCGTGTGATCGAATCGGTCAATTTGCGTGTGCAGGAGGCGGTGCTCACCGGTGAATCGGAGGCGGTCGAAAAGCACACCGACCCCCTCAAGGGTGAAAACCTGGCCCTCGGCGACCGCCGCAACATGCTCTACATGGGCAC
>DAIOUB010000064.1:10808-16334 GCA_036751735.1 Levilinea sp.
GCCCTGGTCATCGCCGCCGCCCGCGTGGGCCTGCGCAAACCCAACCTGGAACAAGTCATGCTCCGCGTTGCTGAAGTCCCCTTTGACAGCGACCGCAAGCGCATGACCACCCTCCACCGCTTCCAAATCAGCCAGCTTCCCGCGGCTATTCTGCCCTTATGGAATGCCCGCGCCCTCGCTGCCCAATCCGAAGCCGTGCTCACCGTCACCAAAGGCGCCGTGGACGGTCTTCTGGACGTATCCTCGCGCGTGTGGGTGGACGGCCGCATTGAGCAGCTCAACGAGCATTGGAAAGAACGGGTGCAGGCCGCCAACAACGCCATGGCACAAAAAGGTATGCGCGTCCTCGGCGTAGCCGTGCATATGGACGCCCAGGTGCCTGCGGATATCAGCGCCGATGGGGTTGAAAAAGACCTGATCTTCATCGGCATGACCGGCATGATTGACCCCGCCCGCCCGGAAGTGAAAGATGCCGTGGCAGTGGCCAAAGGCGCGGGTATTCGCCCCATCATGATCACCGGCGATCACCCCCTCACCGCCCTGTCCATCGCCAAAGAGCTGGGCATCGCCACCCAACACCGCGTGGTCACTGGCCAGGAGTTGGCCGTCATGAGCGATGAGGAACTGAAAGCTCAGGTGGATGACATCTCCGTGTATGCGCGCGTGTCGCCCGAACATAAACTGAAAATCGTCCAGGCTCTCCAATCCAAAGGCCACATCGTGGCCATGACCGGCGACGGCGTCAACGACGCCCCCGCGCTCAAGCGCGCCGATATCGGTGTGGCGATGGGCATCACCGGCACGGATGTTTCCAAAGAAGCCTCCGATATGATCCTGCTGGATGACAACTTCGCCACCATCGTAGCCGCGGTTGAAGAAGGCCGCCGCATCTACGACAACATCCGCAAGTTCATCCGCTACACCATGACCTCCAACGCCGGTGAAATCTGGGTCATGCTCATTGCCCCCTTCGTGGGCATGCCCATGCCCCTCACCCCGCTGCAAATTCTGTGGATCAACCTGGTCACCGACGGCCTGCCCGGTCTGGCCCTCACCGTGGAGCCCACCGAGCGCAACACCATGAAGCGCAAGCCGCACCACCCCCAGGAAAATATCTTCGGCCGCGGCATGGCCCGTGAAATCCTGTGGGTCGGTTTGCTCATGGGTCTCGTCTCCCTGGCGATGGGGTACATCTTCTTCAAGCAGGAAGTCGCCGCCTGGCAGACGATGGTCTTCACCACCCTCACCCTGGCACAGATGGGCCACGTACTGGCCATCCGCACCGAACGGGACTCCCTCTTCCAGGTGGGCCTGCTCAGCAATAAGCCCCTCCTCGGCGCCGTCCTGCTGACCTTTGTGCTGCAAATGATGGTCATCTACGTGCCCTTCTTCCAGGACATCTTCCAGACCATGGCGCTCACCCCCGCCCAGTTGGCCATCAGCCTGGTTTCCAGCACGGTGGTGTTCTTCAGCCTGGAGATCATGAAGGCCATCCAGCGCCGCAAAGAAGCCTGATATTCGCGAAACCAGCGCACAGCGCTGTAAAACATCAGGGCAGGCCGACGGCCTGCCCTGTTTGCTTTATTCCCCTGCTGCCCATTGTTCGCGGTACCATGCCACCGCCTCAGCCAGCGCCTGGCGAATGGGCGTATAGCGCAGCCCCAATTCCCTTTCCGCACGGCTGCCGTCAAAAGCAAAGCCGTTCTTCAAGGTCTTGGCCGCGTCAATGGATAATCCCCAGCGCGGGGGCTGATGCGTCACCGCCGCCGCCCAGGTCTGCAAATACGCCGCCGCCGTCACCACAAAATCGGGGAAAGGGATCAGCGGCAGGCGCACATCCGCCGCCGCGCTGATCATCCTCGCGTAATCTTTGCCGTTCAAGGTCGTCTTGCCGATTAAATATTTGCGCCCCACGCTGGCAGGGGTCTCCGCCGCGCGCAAAATAGCCTCCACCACATCCCCCACATACACATAGGTCGCAACAGAGCGGTGATAAATGGTGCTGGGAACTCGGCGGCGGATCACGTCCATAATATACTCCCCGCTGGCCTTATCGTCCCCCGCCCCCAACACAATCCCCGGGTACAGCACCGTCAGCGGCAGTCCGCGTTGATGGTAATACTCCCAGGCAATCCGGTCGCCTTCCGCTTTGGTGCGCGCGTAGGTGCTGAAAAACTTCGGCCCGGGGGTGCTGTCTTCATGAAACGGCTTTTCCTTCGGCTGTCCATACACCGCCACCGTGCTGACGTACACCACCTTGCTCACCCCGGCTTGTGCCGCGGCTTCCATCAGGTTGCGCGTCCCCTCCACGTTCACATGCCACATTTCTTCCGGGTTCGGCGTCCACATGGTGTACACATTGGCTAAATGGATCACACAGTCCATCCCCCGCAGGGCTTCGGTCAAGGTTTCTGGACTCGTCACGTCGCCAAACGCTAATTCAACCCCATAGCCCGTCAGGCGTGCGCCCCGCACTGGGCTGCGCACCAGGCAGCGCACGGTGTGGTCTGTGCGCGCCAGGCGTGCGACCAGATGTTTCCCAATAAAACCGCTCCCGCCCGTCACCAGGATCTTCATACCCGCTCCTTATCCGTCTCATCAGCCCCCCTGCAAGAGGCAATCATAGCAAAACCCCTGTAAACCAACAAGATAACAATCTTCACCCGCACCGCCGTTATCCATCCCCCTTCTCAAAAATTCCCACAACCCGCGTAACTCTCCCGCACGGCTGGGGTTTCTTGCTTGTAGAACATCGCGCTGACCGCATCCCCGCCGCTCCTTCGCCGCAGCGCCGCATGAAAAATTCGCTCGAAACGGGAACCTGTGTATGAGCCATTCTGCGTTCGAACGCCTGCAGCAACTTCGCCGCGAAGCCGCCCAGGGCGGCGGCCCCCAACGCACCGCTGCCCAGCACGCCAAAGGAAAGCTGACCGCGCGGGAGCGGATCGAAACCTTGCTCGATCCGGGGACTTTTGTGGAAACCGGCATGTTCGTCACCCACCGCGCTGTGGGTCTGGGCATGGAGCAGTCTCACCCCCTGGGTGACGGTGTCGTCACCGGCAGCGGCAAGATAGACGGCCGCCTGGTGTATGTCTTTGCCCAGGATTTCACCGTGCTGGGCGGCTCGGTGGGCGAAGCCCACGCCCAAAAAATCGCCCGCCTGCAGGACCTGGCCTTCCAAAACGGCGCCCCCCTGATCGGTATCAACGATTCCGGCGGTGCCCGCATTCAGGAAGGCGTCGCCTCGCTGGCCGGGTACGGTGAAATTTTCTTCCGCAATGTACGCGCCTCCGGCGTCATCCCACAAATCTCAGTGATCCTCGGCCCCTGCGCGGGCGGCGCGGTCTATTCGCCCGCCATCACCGATTTCGTCTTTATGGTGGAAAACACCGCCAACATGTTCATCACCGGCCCGGATGTCATCCGCGCCGTCACCCACCAGGACATCACCCCCGAAGACCTGGGCGGAGCCGCCGTCCACAGCACCCGCAGCGGCGTGGCACATTTCACCGCCCCCGACGAAGACAGCCTCTTTCAAAGCCTGCGCTGGCTGCTTTCTTACCTGCCGTCCAATAACCTCTCCCTGCCCGCCCCCATCCCCACCCAGGACCCGGCCGAGCGAGCCACGCCAGAACTGGCTGAAATCGTCCCCGCCGATCCCCAACACCCCTACGATATTCACCGCGTCCTGGAAGTGCTGCTGGATGACGGCGCCTTTCTGGAAATTCAGCCGGAATATGCCCGCAACATCGTCATCGGCCTGGGCCGCCTGAACGGCAGCGTGGTGGGCGTCATCGCCAACCAGCCCGACTTTTTGGCGGGCGTGCTGGATATTGACGCCTCCGACAAGGCCGCCCGCTTTATCCGCTTTTGCGACGCCTTCCACATCCCCCTGCTCACGCTGGTGGACACCCCCGGCTTTCTCCCCGGCGCCGATCAGGAACACAACGGCATCATTCGCCACGGCGCAAAAATGATCTTCGCCTACGCCGAAGCCACCGTCCCCAAGCTCTCCGTCATTTTGCGCAAAGCCTACGGCGGCGCCTACATCGTGATGAGCTCCAAACACCTCGGCGGGGACCTGAACCTGGCCTGGCCCAACGCGGAAATCGCCGTCATGGGGCCGGAGGGCGCGGTTAACATCGTCTTCCGCAAAGAGCTGGAAGCCTCCTCCGACCCCGCCGCCCGCCGTGCCGAGCTGACCCAGCAGTACCGCCAGGAGTTGGCAAATCCCTTTGTGGCAGCCTCGCGCGGCTATCTGGATGACATCCTCCAGCCCGCCGAAACCCGCCAGCGCCTCATCGCCGGGCTGGACTCGCTGCGCGAAAAAAGACAGCCCGCCCCCGCACGCAAACACGGCAATATCCCCTTGTAGAAGGTTCCCATCCAGGTCTTTTGAGCGTGCCAGAGATATTTATTATACTTTTTCTATCTTATTGATCAAGGATTGCACTCATGACCCATCTTCAGCCAAAAGTGTTGGTAGCCAACCGGGGAGAGATTGCCGTGCGCATCTTCCGCGCCTGCCGTGAGCTGGGGTTGACGTCCGTCGCGGTCTACACCGACGTGGATCAAAACGCCCTGCATCTGCGCTACGCGGATGAAGTCGTGCCCCTGGGCGACCGACAAAATTACCTCTCCATCCCCGCGGTGATGGCCGCGGCCCGCACCGCCCACGCCGCGGCCGTTCACCCCGGCTATGGCTTCCTGGCCGAGAACGCCGCCTTTGCCCAGGCCGTTGAAGATGCCGGCATGGTCTTCATCGGCCCCCGCCCGCAGACCATCGCCCTCATGGGCGACAAGCTCGCCTCGCGCCAGGCTGCCCAGGCGGCTGGGCTGCCCATCCTCCCCGGCTCCGACCGCCCCCTGCCCCCCCAGGTTCCCCTGCACATGGCAGCCCAGGTGGCCTACCCCGTGCTGGTCAAAGCCGCCGCGGGCGGCGGTGGCCGCGGCATCCGCCTGGTGCGCTCCCCCGAAGAGCTGGAACCCATGATCGCCGCCGCCCGTCAGGAAGCCCTTTCGGCCTTCGGCGACGACACCGTTTATCTGGAATCGATGGTTCAGCAGGCCCGCCACATAGAAGTGCAGATTCTCGGTGAAGGCAGCGGCTGCGTCACCGTGCTGGGCGAACGCGAATGTTCCATCCAGCGCCGCCGCCAAAAGCTGATCGAAGAAGCCCCCGCTCCCGGCCTTACCCCCGCCATGCTGGAACAAATCCACACCGCAGCCATGCGCCTCGGCTGCCACTTGCAGTACCGCGGCCTGGGGACGGTGGAATTCCTGCTGGATCCCCACGGTGACTTTCACTTCATCGAAGTCAACCCGCGCATCCAGGTCGAACACCCCGTCACCGAAATGGTCACCGGCGTGGATCTGGTGCAGGCCCAGCTTTTATTGGCCCTGAACCTGGGCCGCCCGCCAGCCTTGGATGCCTACGAGCAGCGCGGCTGTGCCATTGAGGCCCGCATCCTGGCCGAAGACCCCACCCAGGATTTTATGCCCGCCGCGGGCGAAATCACCTACCTG
>DAIOUB010000065.1:0-1888 GCA_036751735.1 Levilinea sp.
ACGCCCGCAAAAATGGGGCCGAGGCGCGCCGCGTGAGCGCCGCCGAACGCGACGAACGCATGCTGCTCATCCGTGCCCGCGCCGGCAACCGCGCCTTTTGGGTCTCGCTGGGCCTCACCTACACCGGCCTGATGTGGGCCTCCTTCGCCGCCAACGGCGGCCTGCCCGAACTGAGCGGCGACACCCTGTGGTTCTTCCTGGCTGGGGCGGTGCTGGTGCCCTTCATCGTCTACATCGCCAGCATCGTCCGCGATCAAAACCGGCTGTAAGCCCGCCGCACACAAAAAAAGGCATCCCGCGCGGGATGCCTTTTTGGTTTCCAGAACACTGCCCCTATAGAGTCACGATGGAGGACGCGATCCAGGTGATGATGATGATCACCGCCAACACCGCGAACAGCAGCCGCTGACGGCCTAAGCGCCGCTGCTCCTGTGAGGGGCCGGATTTCCGGGTGGGGGTTTTGCCACGCTTGTTTTTGACTGCCATAAGATAATTTGCGCTTCCTTCTGCTGCTGGCACAAAAAAAGCCCGGCTCAGCACGGGTGTGATCTTTCCGCCTGTGCCCAACAGGGATTAATCGCTGGTCTTGGCGCCAGCCGTGCTGGAGGCGCTGGTTGTGGAGCTGCTCTCCGCCGCCGGTTTGGTCTCAGCCGCTTTCTCTGCGGGTTTCTCTTCAGTATGCGTTGCTCGGCTCTGCCCAGAGGGGGAGCGGTGATCTGTGGCGTAAAAGCCAGAACCTTTAAAGACGATTCCGACCGGGGTATAGACCTTGCGCAGCGATTTCTTATTGCACTCCGGGCAGCGCGCCAGGGGCGGGTCAGAAAACCGCTGGTTGCGTTCAAACTGCACACCACAACTTTCGCACCGGTAGGTATAAATGGGCATAGCGATTACACTCCTTACAAGACTTTCCACGTATTTCAATCTGGCATTATAGCAAGGAATTATAAGAATTTCAATAACAAATGGAGGGATTTACCCTTTACTTTCCTCCTGACCCGCCGAAAGCAGCCCGCGCTGGATGGCCGTGCTCACCGCCGCCGCCCGCGAATCGACCCCCAGCTTGTTGTACAGGCTGGCCAGATGCGCCTTCACCGTGCGTTCGCTGATCCCCAAATGGTAAGCGATCTCCTTGCTGCGCTGGCCGCGCCCCACCGCCGCCAAAACCTCCAGCTCGCGCTCGCTCAATTCCGGTGCAGCCGAGGGCGGCGCCGCGCGTTGGGTTAACAGCCGCGCCAGCACTTCCGGCTGCAGCAAGGTTTCGCCGCGGGCTGCCGCGCGAATGGTGTTGAACAGGGTCTGGCGGTCGGTGTCCTTGAGCAGATAGGCGCGCGCCCCAGCCTGCAGCCCGCGCACCATCCCATCATCTTCATTGTAAGTGGTCAGAATCACCACAGCGATGTTCGGGTGTTCAACGCTCAGGTGCTGGATGGCGGTCAGGCCGTCCATGCCCGGCATGCGCAGGTCCATGAGAATCACATCCGGCCGGGTTTCCCCCGCCAGGCGCAGCGCCTCGGCCCCATCCGAAGCCTCGCCCACCAGTTCCATGCCCTCAGCCGTCTCCAGAATCAGGCGCAGCCCCTCGCGGATGATCAAATGGTCGTCGGCAATCAAAATGCGGATGGGATCAGCCGTCAAGGGGCAGCCTCCGTGTCAACAGGAATGCACCAGCGCAGCAGCGTCCCCTGCCCCGGCGCAGACTGCACCCGGCACTCTCCGCCCAACAGGCGAGCGCGCTCCTGCAGCCCGAGCAGGCCGTAATGCCCCGCGGCCACCCTGGCGGGGTCAAACCCGCGCCCGTCGTCGCGCACTTCCACGCACAGACGCCCGTCCGCGCTGCTCACCTGCACCCAGGCGTGGGCCGCCCCGGCATGGCGGGCGATGTTGG
>DAIOUB010000065.1:1988-3070 GCA_036751735.1 Levilinea sp.
GCGCTGCTCACCTGCACCCAGGCGTGGGCCGCCCCGGCATGGCGGGCGATGTTGGTCAGCCCCTCGCTCACCACCCGCCGCAGGGCTTCGCCCGCCTCACGGGAGAGATCTTCCGGTACATCCATCTGAACCGCACAAGGGATGCCCAGCGAAGTTTCCAGGCGGTGCGCCTCGGCCGTCAGTTCCCTGGCCAAATCTTCGCTGGCGGGCCGCCCGCTGCGCAGGTCATCAATCACCCGGCGCGCATCCCGCAAAGTTCCGCGCGCGCGTTCCATCGCCTGCTGCACAATGGTTTGGGCGCGGTCGGCGCGCCCCCCCGCCAGATGGGTATCCACCGCCTCCAGCTGCAAAATCAGCCCGGCCAACCCCTGAGCCAGGGTGTCGTGCAGCTCGCGGGCCATGCGTTGGCGCTCGCTGCTCAGGGTCAAATCCTCAATCTGCGCCGCGTAGTCCGAAAGCTGGCGGTTGGCTTGCTCCAGCTCCGCGGCCAGTTTTTGGGCGCGTTCGCGCGCCTCGGCCTGGCGGCTGTAGAGGGTCACATACACGCTCACAAAGACCGCCAGAGGCAGCACCATCAGCGCCCAAAAAGGCAGCTGCCCCCAACCCAAAAGAAGGCCAAAGTTAACTCCTGAAAGCAGCAGCAGGTACAGCGTCATGCCCACACCCGCGCGGCTGATGCGCAGAAAGCCCAAGGCTTCTCCGATCAAGCTCATGTACAGCCCAATCGCCAGGGCTTCCGCGGCGCTCATGGATACCAGGGTGAACACCAACCCGCTCTGCACCAGCAGCACAATCACCGCCGTGCGCGTGCTGAGGTTGAGGGTGATCACCGCCCAATGCAGCCCCAGGTGCACCAGCATCAGCGCGGTAAAGAGCACCAGCGTCCCCGGCTGGCGCATGTCAGGCTTATTGACCAGCGTCCAGACGTACAGAAAGACGACCGCCGCGGTCAGCATGTACCAAAACCATACCACCTGCTGGCTGTCTTCATCCGGCGGCTGAGAAGCTTTCAGCATCGTTTTCCAAGGGTTGGGCATCGTCTCGCACCTCTTCTGCCCTGATTATACAGCCGCAGCCCCCAG
>DAIOUB010000065.1:3170-16203 GCA_036751735.1 Levilinea sp.
GGTTGGGCATCGTCTCGCACCTCTTCTGCCCTGATTATACAGCCGCAGCCCCCAGGGCACACCTGTCCATTCGGACATGTCCGTTCGTACCCGACCAAAGTACAGGCCGTCACTAACCGGACGACCGATGGCAAAAACGCCCCCGCCGTCTATACTGACGGTAGTTCCATTCGCTCATTTTTAATCGCAGGAAAGGGTAAACCGCATGACCGATCGTTTTGCTATTGAAATTGTCGACCTTCATAAACAGTTTGGCCGCCAAACCGCCGTGCAGGGCCTCAACCTTCAGGTGCGCGAAGGCGAAATTTTCAGCCTGCTGGGGCCCAACGGCGCCGGAAAAAGCACCACCATCTCCATCCTCTCCGGCCTCATCGCCCCCACCCGCGGCGAAGTGACCCTGATGGGGAACTCACTGCGCACTCACCCCAACCAGGCGCGCGCATCCCTGGGCGTGGTGCCCCAGGATATCGCCCTCTACCCCGATCTGAGCGCGCGCGAAAATCTCTATTTTTGGGGGCGCATGTACGGTCTGCGCGGCCAAACGCTGAATCAACGTGTGGCTGATGTGATGGAGCTGATCGGCCTGAGCGAGCGCCAAAAAGACCGCGTGGGCACCTTCTCCGGCGGGATGAAGCGCCGCGTCAATATCGGCGCCGCCCTGCTGCACCACCCCGACATCGTCGTGCTGGATGAACCCACCGTCGGCATTGACCCGCAGAGCCGCCGCCACATCCTCGACAGCGTCAAAGAGCTTAACCGCTTCGGGGCCACCGTGCTCTACACCACCCATTACATGGAAGAGGCCGAAGAGCTTTCGGATCACATCGCCATCATGGATCAAGGCCGCCTGATCGCCCAGGGCACCCACGCCGAGCTGACCCAACTGGTGGGCGAGCAAACCCGCCTGGTGTTGACCCTCAGCCAGCCCCCCGACGGGGTTCTGGAAGTCTGGCGCCATCTGCCGGGGGTACAGCAGGTGTGGACCGAGGCCGAGAACGTCCACCTGCTGGTGGGCGACAGCACCGCGGTGCTGCCCCACCTGTTCGAGACCGCCGCTCAGGCCCACGTCCACATTGTGACCGTCAGCATCCAGGAACCCAACCTGGAAGCGGTCTTCCTGCACCTCACCGGCCGCGCTCTGCGCGATAGCTAAAGGGGAGCATACCGAATGAACCTGTTTACGATTGCTCTCAAAGACCTCACCCGCTCCCTGCGCAGCCTGTTCGCCGTCGGCATGATGGTGGCGGCCCCCCTGATGATTGTGGGCCTGATCTACTTTGCCTTCGGCGGCATGTCCAGCGGAGAAACCGCCAAAATTGCGGATGTGCGCGTGGCCGTGGTCAACCTGGATACCCCGCCCGCCGGTCAGGACGCCCTGGGCGGACAGCTGCTGTCTATGCTCCAGGATGAGCGCATGCCCGATTGGCTGCTGGCCAGCCCCTACGACAGCGAAGCCGCCGCGCGCAGCGCCGTGCAGCGCCAGGAGATCGCCGCCGCGGTGATTGTGCCCGCCGATTTCACCGCCCAACTGATGAGCGCGGATGGGCACACCGAGCTGCGCCTGATCCACGACCCCACCCTCAGCATCAGCCCCACCATCCTGCGCCTGCTGCTCACCCAGTACGCCGACACCGTGTCGGCCATGCGCGTGGCCGTGAATGTGCTGCCCGAACCCACCCCCGAAGCGGTGCAGCCGCTGGTCAGTTCCTACAGCGCCTGGCTCACCGCCTTTCTGAACAACCTCAACCACAGCCCAGAGCCTTACCTTCAGGTGCTCAGCCCCGCCCAGCAGCAGGACAGCACCAGCGCCACCGCCAACCCTATGGCGCGCGTTCTGGGCCTGATCTTTGCCAGCCAACTGGTGTTCTTTTCCTTCTACACCGGGGCCTACAGCGCCACTTCCTTCCTGAACGAACAGGAAGAGGGCACCTTGCAGCGCCTGTTCACCACCCCCGTCCCGCGGGCGGTGATTTTGGGCGGCAAATTCCTCTCGGTGTTTGTGCTGTGCGTCCTGCAGGCCGCGGTGCTGCTGACCGCCGGGCGGCTGGTCTTTGGCGTGCAATGGGGCCAGGGCCTGACGGTGGCCGCGGTGGTGGCAGCCCAGGTGGCGGCCGCGGGCGGCTTCGGCATCCTGCTGATCTCCTTCATCCAGAACTCGCGTCAAAGCGGGCCGGTGCTGGGCGGCGGGCTGACCGTGATGGGTATGCTGGGCGGGTTGTTCACCGCGGCCGTGCCCAACCCACCTGCCTTTATGAATTTGACCTCCCGCCTGGTGCCCCAGGGCTGGGCCTTCACCGCCTGGAAACAGGCGCTCAACGGCGCCTCCCTGATGGAAGCCCTGCCCGCCGTGGGCGTGCTCTTTGCCATGGGCGCGGTGTGCTTCGCCGTGGGCGCCTGGCTCTTCAACCGCCGCTTCTCCGCCCACACCCTTTAAACAGAGGATCTCATGCGTATCCTGTATCTTGCCCTCAAAGACCTGTCGCAAATCCTGCGCGACAAAATGTCCATCCTCTTCCTGGTGCTCATGCCCGTGGTGTTCACCGTGATTATGAGCATCGCTTTCAGGCCCTCCTCCTCCGAAGCGGTGTTAAAGCTGGGCTGGGCCAACGCCGACCCCAACGGCGCGCTCAGCGCCCACCTGCGCACCTTGCTGGAGGCCGACGGCGGCGTGGAACTGGTGGAGCTGGACCCGGCCCAATTTGACTCGGCCTCCGAGCGCGTGCGCCGCGGCGAATGGGCCGGAGCGGTGCGCGTTCCGGCGGATTTCAGCCAACTGGCGCTCTCCGGCAGTCAGCCCAACCTGGAAGTGCTGGCCGATTCTGCCTCAGCCAGCGGACAGGCCGCCGCCCAGATCACCCGCACGGCTTTTGTGCGCGTGATGAGCGCCGCCCAGGCCGCCCTGCAGACCGGCGGGGCAGGCGACACCCGCGAAGCCCTGCTCCAGCGCCTGCAGCGCGCCGTGGACGGCTGGAGTGACCCGGCGCTGTCGGTGGCGGTGGAAAAAGCCGCCCCCCCGGCCAAGTCAAGCTCCCTGGCCGATCATCCCTACGCCCAAAGCTCCCCCGGCATGATCGTGCAGTTCACCCTTTTTGGGCTGGTCTCCTCCGCCATGATCGTGGTGCTGGAACGGCGCGGCGGCACTTTGCAGCGCCTGATGACCACCTCCATGCCGCGCAGCGCCGTGTTGGCCGGACACTTTTTGGCCATGTTTGTCAGCATCCTCGCTCAGGAAATTTTACTGGTGCTGTTTGGGCAGTTAGCCCTGGGGCTGGACTATCTCTCTCAGCCGCTGGCCGTGGGGCTCATCCTGGTGGCGCTGGCCTTATGGGTGGCCAGCCTGGGCCTGCTCATCGGCGCGGCGGTGAAAGCTCAGGAACAGGTGATCCTGTGGGCGATGGTGGCTATGTTCGTCTTCTCAGCCCTGGGCGGCGCATGGTTCCCCCTGGAAGGCGCCGGCCCTGCCTTTGCCGCCCTGGGGCGGGTGCTGCCCAGCGCCTGGGCCATGACCGGCTTCCAGAACATCCTCCTGCGCGGTTTGGGAGCGCAGGCCGCCCTGCTGCCCGCGGCGGTGCTGGGCGGCTACGCCCTGCTGTTCTTCAGCCTGGCTGCCTGGCGTTTTCTGCGCAGCGAAGCCTGAGAGCGTGCTACAATCTTAACATCCTAATTCGTTTAAGCTTGAGGAGGCCGTGCATGTCCCTTCCGTTGTACCAGGTGGACGCCTTCAGTCCTGTTCCGTTTCGGGGCAACCCTGCCGCTGTCTGTCTGCTGGATCATCCCCGCCCGGATGCGTGGATGACGGCCCTGGCGGCTGAGATGAACCTGTCCGAAACCGCTTTTGTGCTGCCCGAAGGCGCCGGGTACCGTCTGCGCTGGATGACCCCCAAGGTCGAAGTGCGCCTGTGCGGGCACGCCACGCTGGCCAGCGCCCACATTCTGTTTGAAACCGGCCAGGCCGCCCCCACCGACACCCTGCACTTCTACACCCTCAGCGGCGAACTGACCGCCCGCCAGGTGGACGGCTGGATTGAGCTGAACTTCCCCGTCAAAAGCGTGGCCGCCAGCGAACCGCCCGCGGGCCTGATGGAAGCCCTGGGCGTGCAGCCGGTGTGGGTCGGCCGGAATGAACAGACCTATCTGGTAGAGGTGGAGGACGAGGAGACCGTGCGCAGCGCTCAGCCCAACCACGCCGCCCTGGCCAGCCTGCCGCTGCGCTATGTGCTGCTCACCAGCCGCGGGCGCTCCGGCGGCGCCTATGACTGCGTGTCGCGCTATTTTGCCCCGGGGGCAGGCATCGCCGAAGACCCCGTCACCGGCTCGGCGCACTGCTATGTGATTGACTACTGGGGCCAGAAGCTGGGCAAAGATCAGCTCCTGGCTTACCAGGCCTCGGCCCGCGGCGGCGAATTACGCCTGGTGCGCCAGGGGGAGCGCGTGCTCATCCGCGGTCAGGCCGTCACCATTCTCCGCGGGGAACTGCTGGCCGCCGACTGAGGCCGTCAGCGCTTCGCTCAACGCCCACAACTGTTCCGCCGTGTCTTTTTGGTACGAAAGTGCCGAAGACGACACGGCTTTTTTCTTGTCAAAATAACGCCCGCTGACGCCTTCGACCTCCGGGGAAGAGGCCAAATAGATGGAAGTCTCCGCGCCCTGCTCCGGCGTGATGGCCGCCACCTGAAACAGGCGGAAGAGCGGGTCAAATAAGCCGCCGTTGCTGCGGCCAAAGCGCGTGGCCACAAAGCCCGGGTGCAGCGCGTTCACCGTCACCCCGCTGCCATCCAGGCGGCGCGCCAGCTCATAGGTGAAGAGCACATTGGCCAGCTTGCTCTGGCTGTAGGCCCCCCAGCTGGAATAGCCGCGCGTCAGTTGAATATCCTGAAGGTTGATCCGCCCGCCCACATGCGCCGCCGAAGAAACGTTCACAATCCGCGCGGGCGTGCTGGCTCTGAGCATGTCCAGCAGCAGGTGGGTGAGCAGGAAATAGTTCAGGTGGTTCAGCGCCAGGGTCATCTCAATCCCGTCCGCCGACACCTGGCGGCGGGTGAAGAGCGCCCCGGCGTTGTTCACCAGCACATCCAGCCGCGGGTTGGCCGCGCGGTATTCCGCCGCCAGCCGGCGCACTTCGGCCTGGATGGACAGATCGCCCACCAGAACCTGCACCGGGTGCGGTGACTGCGCGCTCAGTTCGGCTGCCGCCGCCTGCGTTTTGGTGGGGTTGCGCCCCACAATCGTCACCCGCGCGCCCATACGCGCCAGTTCGCGGGCGGTCACCTTGCCAATGCCGTCGGTGGCCCCCGTCACGAGAATATATTTGCCAGATAGATTGGTCATGCTGACTCTCCTCATCGTTAAAGTAATCCCATTCTAGCGGGTGTGCGCGCCGCTGACCAGAGCGCAGCCCCGCAAGGTGATACAAACCTTACTTAAAGCAGCAGGCCGCCCGATATGGGCGGCCTGTTCTTGGCTTCGAGTAGAGCTTAGTAGCTGAAATCCGTGATGATCACGTTGGTGATGCCCTCATCCTCGCCAGGGCCAATTTCCACTTGCAGCTCGCGCTCGCCCTTGGTGAAGGTCAAAATGTACAGGGACTCATCGCTCAGTTCATCGGTCAGTTCCCAGCCGCCGTTGACCAGCTCGGTCTTGTAATACTCAGCCAGCACATCCGCCGAATCGGTGCTGTCAAACACGAAGTAGCCTTCGTCCGTCTCGCGGTTGGTGGCGTTATCGGGAATGGGAATTTCCGACATGCTGGTTTCCTGTTCCTGACACAGCTCTGGGAAGGCCACCTCGACGCTCTGGTTGATGTCCGTCAGATTGTATTCCCAGTTCATCTTACCCGTGCCCGGCTCGCCCGAAATTTCCATCTCGCCCTCGGCCTCGCCGCTGAAGCGGATCACCTGCTCGCCGTCCTGGGCCACCCAGATCTCAGCCGTGAATTTTTCCATCGAACCGTAGTAGGTATCCAGGGCTTCCACCGCGTAGTGGTTGGTGCTCACCCCGTTGACCTCCACGCCCTCTTCCAGCAGTTTGCCCCGGGTGATGGTGGGGAACATCTCTTCCAGGGCGAAGACATAGGCAAAATCCAGATGATTTTCTTCGGTGAAGAACACCGTGCAGGGCGAATCGGTCTCAAAGGTGTCCAGCACGTAGGTCTTATCGCCAAACACGTAAATTTCTTCCGTGTCCAGGCCGGTTTCCAATTCCACCTGCGCGCCGGTGCGCAGAATGTGGTAGGTCAAGTCCACATTGTTAGCTTCCTGCAGCAGGTCGAGGGTTTCGTTGAGGTCGTTGCCCAGTTCGTTCTTGCCCTCCGCCGACAGTTTAAAGGTCAGGCGGTAGCTGTCCAGCGCATCCAGGGTGTCGCCCATCGGTTCTGGGGGGGCTTCCTCACCCTCTTCGGCGGGAGGGGCACCTTCCGCCGCGGGGGCAGCCGCCTCAGGGGCTACCCCCTCAGGGGTCGCCTCTGACGTGGAGGATTTACCAAACAGGCTGCAGGCAGACAGCAGCAGCGCAAAAACGCTCAACAGGATGACGATCTTCAAAAAACGAGATGTTCGCATGGTGATTTCTCTCCTTATCCGCTCAAGCGCCCAGGGGCTCCATTTCACAGGCCCAGGGCAGCCGGGTTTGCTCTGATTATATAACCACAAACGGTCCCAAAAGCCCGCCGTCCCACAAGTCTAATCCTGGTTTAATCCCCCCTAAATCCAGCGCAGCCATTCCGACACGGCGCGGTACAGCCAGGGTGCGGCCACATGGCGGCTCTTGCGCATCACCCAGCCCAACACCAAACCCTGCACCAGGGTCAGCCCCAGGCGCAAGGGCAGTTCCGCCGGAAGCAGCAGCAGGCGCGGCAGTTGGAAAAGGGTAAACAGCACCGCCGCGGCCGCCCAGCCGTAACGCGCGCCCAGCCAGCCTTCCAGACGCAGTTGGATGTACCCGCGGAAAATGGTCTCCTCGGCCAGGCAGATCAGCAGCAGGTACACCAGCGCCGAAACGTCCTCGGTGGATAGGCCGGCCAGCAGGCGAAAAACGCTGCCGGTCAAAAAGATGGTCAAAAACACCAGCGCCGCCGCCACGCGAATGCCGCCCGCCAGAAAATCTTTGCCCCAGCCTGCGCTGCGCACCGGCTGGCGGCGGGTGAGCAGGGCCGCCGCAAAGGGCAGCACCGCCGCCGCGGCCACGAACAAACGCTGGCCCAAATCTCCGGGGGCCGCCGAAGCCTGCCCGCCGGTCACCGTTCCGCCAAACACCAAAAAAGCGAAGATCAAAATCAGAACAAACAACGCCAGCGAGACGGTGGCCTCGCGGCGCGGGTATTTAAACACCAGCGGGCGCAGCTTGAGGCGCGCGCTCATCCCGGCGATCATCATCACCGCCAGCACGCCCAGCCATTCGGCAATTTGCAGCAGAAGGGTGCGCTCCATACCTTACACCCCTTCCACCGGTTGGGTGGGAGCGGTGTTGGAGTCGTCCTCCAGGTTCAGCTCCACCTGCTCTTCCATGGTCACCTGCCCGCGCAGGAAGGCGCCCTCTTCGGTGGCAAAGGCCACCGTGGTCACATCCCCCCACACGCGGCCCGTGGAGCGGATTTCCAGCTTTTCGGCCAGGATATTGCCCCGCACAGCCCCCGCCACGATGACGGTGTTGGCGCGCAGCGTCTCACAATTCACCCGGCCCGTCTCGCCGATGACCACCAGACCGCGCACTGTAATTTCGCCTTCAAACGCGCCTTCAATGCGCACGCCGCCGCTGCCGCGCAGGTTGCCCTTCCAGTTGATGCCTGGCCCCAGCACAGAGGTCACGCGTTCCACCGCCACGGGTTGCGTGGGGGGTTGAGGGGGGGAGGTTTTACGAAACATAGGCTGCTGTTCTATCTCCTTCCGAGGGTTATCGCGGCGGCCAAATCGTGCCCGCATACACCCGGCCTTGCGCCGGGACATCGGCCTTGACGGTGGCGCCGTTGCCCACGCGCGCCCCGCTGCCGATGGTGAGGTTTAAATTGACTGTGGCGCCCATGCCGATCTGCGCGTGGTCTTCCACACGCACCCCGCCCGCCAGCAGCGCGCCCGGCGAAAGGTTGACACAGCGCCCGATGTGACAATCATGCGACACCACCACGCCCGCGTTGATGACCGTGCCGAAGCCCACGCGGGCTTCGCTGCTGATGTAGCTTTGCGCCAGCACCTGCACGCCGTCTTCCAGCACCGCGCTGGGCTCCACCCAGGCGCTGGGATGCACCAGGGTAGGGAAGTCCAGGCCGGCCTGCTCCAGCAGGTCAAAGACATGCAGCCGCACCTGCACATTGCCGATGCCGCCCACAGCGTTGGCCGCCAGCCGCAAACCGCGGGCCGCCAAAAGCGGCAGCAGCGCCCCCCCGCCCAGCACCGGCACGCCGTTCACCCGGCTGCCCACCGGCAGGCTGTCATCCAGCACACCCACCAGGGTGTACACCCCCCCGGCGCGCACCAGGTCTATCACGGTTTTGCCGTGGCCGCCGCCGCCAAACACCAGCAGCGCGGGCGGCTCTAACTGCAAATGCTCCCAGGAAAATGTGTCCATCAGGCCTGCCCCCCGTCTAAATCCGCCGTCCAGCGAAAGCGCCAGGGCATACTGAGCCAGGGTTCGGGGGTTTTGCCCAAGCCCACCCGCGGCCCGGTGACCACCTGCGCCTCCGGGGCCGTCAGGGCGGGTTCAATCCACAGCCCCGCTGCCGGGCTGCACAGATCCGCGCCGTTCAGCGCGGCGTCCACCCCCAGGGCCTGGGTCAGCTTGGCGGGGCCGTCCGTCCAGCGCGCAAAGGGCTGCCCCGGGCGCCGCTCGGCCATCAGCGCGCGCCCCTCGGCGGGCCAAACCGCGCGCAGCAGCACCGCCGCGGGGAAGCCCTCGGGGCCGGTGACGCAGTTCAGCATCCAGTGCATTCCATAGGTGAAATAGACATAGGCGCGCCCCGCAGGGCCGTACATCACCGCCGTGCGCGGAGTCCGTCCGCGGCGGGCATGGCAGGCCTGGTCTTCTTCCCCACGGTAGGCCTCACATTCCACAATCCAGCCCGAAAGCCGCCGTCCCTCTTCCACGCGCACCAGACGCGCACCCAAGAGGCCGCGGGCCACATCTAAAACCGGGCGGTCGTAAAAATCGCGAGGGAGCGGGCTGGCGGACATGCCTGTATTGTACATGAAAAGCGCCCCAAAATTGGAAACACCCCCCAATGGGCGTCTACGGAAAGAGCGGGCGAGAGGGCATGAGCTTGCTGGCCGAAACGCGTCCGCGGCGTTCCTTTTGGGTCTGAATGCGCCCGCTGGCATGGGCGCGCACCAAAGCCTCCACACAGCGCGCGTCCAGGCGCTTGCCAGCCTGCTGACGCAGCTCGGCCAAAGCGTCCTGCAGCTTCATGGCTGCGCGGTAGGGCCGGTCTGAGGTGATAGCGTCAAACACATCCGCCACCGCCACAATCCGCCCCGCCAGACAGACCTGCTCACCCTTCAGCCCGCGGGGATAGCCGCTGCCGTCCAGGCGTTCGTGGTGCTCCCACACCGCCCGCAGCGCGGGGCGCAGCTTGGGGATGTGCCCCAAAATGCGCATGCCCATCTCCGGATGGCGGCGGATCTGCGCGTCTTCCTGCAGGGTCAGCAGGCCGGGCTTGGTCAGGATCGCATCGGGCATGCCGATCTTGCCGATGTCGTGCAGCAGGCTGCCGATGCGCAGCTGGTGGATCTCTTCTGCGTTCAGGCTCATTTCGCGCCCAATTTCCACGGCAAATTCACTCACCCGTTGGGAATGGCCGACCGTGTAGGGGTCTTTGGCGTCAATCGCCGCCGCCAGGGCGCTGATGGCGTTCAGGAACAGCTCGTTGGCTTCGTTGTAAATGCCGGCGATCTCCAGAATGGTGGCCGCCTGGTTGGCCAGGGCCTGCAGCAGGCGCGCGTCCTCCTGGGTGAATTTGCTGCCGACCTTATTCATGGCTTCCAGCCCGCCGATGATGCGCTCGCGCACCCCGCCGCGTTTGCTGCCCAAATCCAGGGCGCGCGTCTTCAGCGGCACGGCCAGGATCGAATGGGTGATCACCCCGCCCATGCGGTCAGCCTGGGCGTAATGGCGGTGATCCAGGCTGACGTCGTCCACAATCACCGTCTGGCCCGATTTCACCACGTGGCCGATGATGCCCTGACCCGAGGGGACGGTGATCTTGTTGTCTTTGCCCTCCGGCATATTGCTGCCCAGATACAGCTGAATATCGCCGTTCTTTTCCACCAGGAACAGAGAGCTGAATTCGGTGTTCAGCAGATCATTGGCGTACGAAATGATCCTGCGCAAAATCGTATCGCGGTCCAGGGTGGAGCTGATCTGCTCAATGATGTTCACCAGGGCTTCCATGCGCGCGGTCTGGCGCTGCACCGAGGCGATCAAATCCAGCTTTTCCAGCTCGCTGCCCAGGCGTTTCACCAGCAGGTCGCTGATCACCCCCTGGGGCTGCGCGGCGTTGAAAAGCGCCACCGCCCCGCGCTGGGGGTTGTTTTGCGCCAGCGGCAGCAGGCAAACCAGCCCCGTCCCCAGCCAGGGCAAGTGCAAACAGCGCAGGCTTTCCGCGGTGATCTCAGCGCGCAGGGCCTGCACCCCCTCCGGCGGCAGTTCCACCCCCACCGAAAAACTCACCAGCAGATCCCCCTGCTCGCTCTTCGGCTCCAACAACGCAAAAGCGGCCGCCTGGTTAATGTCCATCAGCAGGCCGGCCATGCCGCGCAGCAGCGTCTCCCGATCGGTTGTGCTGGCAATCTGGTTGGCTTGCTGCAAAATGACCAATAAATCCTGAGAGGGCAGCGCGGTTGTGCTGCCCATCCAATCCCCAGGTTGGGTTATGTCAGGTTCCACCTTATTTCCTCTGTAAACGTGAATCTTGTTCCAGGGTCAGCCGCAGGCCCGTTTCCAGGGGGGTTTTGGGCTGGAATTCTAGAAGTTTGGCCGCCAGGCTGAGGTCCGCGCACATGCGCGAAGGGCCGTTGTCGCTGCGCGGGTTGTACACCACCTCCGGCTGGCCGCCCGTCACCGTCATGGCCAAGCGCACCAGATCGCGCACCGAGGTTTCGACCCCGGAACCCACATTGATGATGGCCTGATCCACGGCCTCGGCGGTGGCCGCCGCGCGCATCGCGTCCACCACGTCGTCCACATAGATGTAATCGCGGGTCTGCAAACCAGAGCCGTGCACCACCAGGGTGCCGTTGCTGCTGGATTGGCGCAGGAAGTTGGGGATGACGGGCGCATGCACCGGCGGCAGATGCTGACCCGGGCCGTAGGCATTAAACACACGCAGGCACACCGCCTCCATGCCCCACAGGGCAGCGATCGTGCGCACATAAAATTCAGCTGCCAGCTTGGAAACCGCATAGGGGGAGCGCGGCGCGGGAATGGCCGTCTCAGAGATGGGCTGATCCAGGCGTTCGCCGTAAATGGCGCCGGAGGAGATAAAGATCACCCGCCGCACGCCCACATCGCGCATGGCTTCCATCAGCGTCACCGTGCCGCCCACATTCACCTGGTTGTATTCGCGCGGGTACAGCACCGATTCCGGAACCAGTACGCGCGCCGCCAGGTGGTACACACAGTCCACCCCTTGCAGCAGGGTCCACAGCTTGGGGCGGTCGTTCACGTCGCCGCGGGTGAAATGCACCTCCGAGGACAGCGCCGCCGGGTCGCCCGTGGACAAATCGTCCAGACCGCGCACGGTGTGATTTTCTTTAACGAGCCGGTTGGCTAAAGCCGATCCTAAGAAACCGGCCGCGCCTGTAATCAAGAAATGCATAAGCCGCTCTGCTCAGTCGAATCCATTAAGAATGGGTGTTTCCCCAGGAATTGTTTTGATTATAGCATACCCTTTTGGGTTGCGCACACCGCCAAAACCCGCGCCGGTTTGCCAGCCGCCCGGCCCAAAAGGGTGAGGCGCACAGAGGACAAATGTCCCCGCGCGGGTGAAATTTGACCCGTTGACAGATGCGCACTTCGACGTTAACCTGAAGATACTTGTGAAATCTCACACATCCTGTCCTACGGGTGTGTCATTCTCTCAAATAGGAGCTAAAAATCATGTCGAAAACCACTGAGAATTTGAAAGCCGCCTTCGCAGGCGAATCGCAGGCCAACCGCCGTTACCTGGCCTATGCCAAACAGGCAGAGGAAGATGGTTATCCCCAGGTCGCTCGCCTGTTCCGCGCCGTGGCCGCCGCCGAAACCATCCACGCCCACAGTCACCTGCGCGTTCTGGGCGAAATCAAGAGCACGCTGGAAAACCTGCGCGAAGCCGCCGGGGGCGAAAATTACGAAGTGCACGACATGTACCCGCCCTTCATTGAAGAAGCCAAAGCCGAAGACAACGCCAAAGCCGTGCGCAGTTTTACCCACGCGATGGAAGTGGAAAAAGGCCACGAGAAGCTGTATTTGGCCGCGCTGGACACCCTGGGCAAAGAGGAAGAAGAGTACGATTACTACGTGTGCCCCATCTGCGGCCACACCCACCCGCGCAATGCCCCCGAAAAATGCCCCGTGTGCGGCGCGCCCGCCAGCCGTTTCGAGCGCATTCACTAATTTCCCCTGTTTTTCGCTGACCGCGCCACCCCACATGGCTGTGGGGTGGCGTTTTTATTGGGCAGATACGCCATTCGGTATATAATACAGTCAATGGGGACGATATTCACTTTGGAGTGACGCCATGCCAGAAGCCAGAGCGCATCTACCTGAAGAATGGGCCCAACAGGCGCGCTGCCCGGTGTGCAGCCAGCGCCCGTTGAATGTGGTGCAAAGCGCGGGTCAGCCCGACCGGTTGGCCTGTCCGCGCTGCGAAACGCAGTTTGAAATGGATTTGGGCGGCCAGCAGGTGCGCCTGGTGCAGGTTCCGCCCATCCTGCCCGCGGAATGGGCCGGCACCTGGGTGAAGGCCGCCGATGTTCAGGCGCGCGTGCGCCAGGTGGCCCAGGCCGCGCGGGAACGCCGCACCCCTCCGCCGCCCCCCGCCGCACCCGTGACCCCCGCGCCCTCCAGC
>DAIOUB010000066.1:0-2637 GCA_036751735.1 Levilinea sp.
TGCGGGTGCAGGGACAGTTGGGTAAAATCGGTTGTCATCAAAACTCCTCAAAATTCATGAATTGTTTTGATGTTCCCGACTTCTGCCCAAGCTGCCGCAGGGGGGAGCGGCTCCTCGCGGAGGTGCGCTGACTGCGACAAAAAAGCCCGACCAAGCTTACGTCGGGCAATCATTCGGAAGTCTCAAAACAATTCCCAGATACGTTGATCTCTCTGTTGAGATCGCGGCGGGTAGTATACCACGCTTTCAAAAATTAAGCGAATCGAGCTGCGCGCAGGGCGGGGAAGAATGTCACCTGGAAAGCGTGCAAGTAATCACTTACATACATGCGCGAGCGCAGTATACTGTGTGCAAGAGTTTACATGCAAGTACTTGCTTGCAAAACGAATTTGTGGAGGTTGGGATGTCTCACCGCATTTTGATCGCTTACGCCAGCCGCACCGGCGTGACCGCAGAATTTGCTCAAACCCTTGCCCAGGCCCCGGCTTTTGCCGCGGACAGCGTGCAGGTGCTGAAGATGCAGGATGTGCGCGATCTGGACGGCTTTGACGCCGTGATTTTGGGCAGCAGCGTGCGCTTTGGCCAGTGGCTGGCTGAGGCGCAGAAATTTGTGGAAAGCCGCCAGAAAGACCTGACCCAGCGCCCTACGGCACTGTTCACGGTGCACGATTTGAACCGCGGTGACGACGCCGCCAGCCGCCTGCAGCGTGAGGCTTATCTGGGAAAGGTGCGGCCGCTGCTCCAGGCGCGCTGCGAGGGTTTCTTTGTGGGGCGCACGGAAGCCGCCCGGCTGAACTTTTTTGAACGCCTGCTCCTGCGCATGATCCCCCAGGAAACCGGGGCTCCGGCCAGCCCGCAGGCTTTGCAGGCCTGGGCGCAAACGGCGCGCACGGCGCTTTTTTCCTGAGGGAGGGAAACCATGAACATGCAAAAAACCGGCGAACGGTCGGCGGAAGACACCCGCCAGCGCATCATCCAGGCGGCGCTGACCCTCTTTGGGCAGGTCGGCTACGCCCAAACCACCACGCGCGCCATCGCTAAAGAAGCGGGCGTGAATGAAGTCACCCTGTTTCGCCATTTTGGCAGCAAGAAGAATTTGCTCTCGGCCTGTGTGGAAAGCATGAACGCGGGCGGTTTTGCGGCCACGTTTGAGACGGAGCTATGCGGGGAGTACGCCGAAGATGTGCGCCGCATGGCAGCGCGCCAGATGCGCGACACGCTGGAGCACATGGAGCTGCTGCGCATGCTGATCTGCGACGCGCGCCATGTGCCGGAGCTGCGCGAGGCCATGATCCACGGGGGCAGCAGCAATTTTGCCCGCCTGCGGGACTTTTTTCAGCGCCAGATGGAAGCCGGTGTGGTGCGCTCCGATGTGGCCCCCGAGGCTTTGGTGATGGCCTTTGACAGTCTGTTTTCGACCCAACTGATTTTGGAAAACTTGTTTGAAGGGTCATTTTCGCCGTCCGGCACCTACACCCAAGAAAACGCTGTGGATGCGCTGGTGCAAATTTTTGTGCGCGGAACTCAGGCCTGAGCCTGGGAGGATCAAGATGAAGCCAATGATGCGATTTTTCCGTGGATTGTTTGGGGTGGGCCTGCTGCTGCACGGCCTGGTGCATGCGATGGGCTTTGCGGCCTATTGGCCGCTGGCCGAGGTGGCTGAGCTGCCGTATAAAACCGCCCTGTGGGGCGGTCGCCTGGTGCTGGGCGCGGGGGGCATGCGCCTGTTTGCGGCGGTCTGGCTGGCGGCGGGGCTGGCTTTTGCCGTGGGGACGGTGCTGCTGGCGCTGCGGCGGCGGGCCTGGGCCGGGGTGATTTTGGCGGCCGCGCTGGTGTCGCTGGTGCTGTGCATTCTGGATTGGGAAGCGGCCTTCCGCGGGGCGTGGATCAACGCGGCCGTTCTGCTGGTGCTGGGGGTGGTGTTCGGCCTGCGCCGCAGCCCCGCGCCGCTGCCGCCTGTGCCGCTGACGGCGGGGACGGTGGACACTGTGCCCCTGCCCGCCGGGCTGCCCCAGCCGGTGGAACGTTATCTGCGCGGGGTGTACGGCGAGCGCCTGCCGCTGATCCATTCGGCGGTGCTCACCGGGCGCGGCACGCTGCGCGTGATGGGCGTCACCTTTCCGGCACGCATCCGCTTCAGCCACCGCTCGGGTTACGATTACCGCCACTACCTGGAGGCCACCTTTTGGGGGCGGCCGGTGATGAAGGTCAACGAAGTCTATATGAACGGCCGCGGCCGGTTGGAACTGCCCTTTGGGGTGGAAGAAGGCCCCGCTGTAGACAGCGCCGCCAACCAGGGCCTGTGGGCTGAGATGATGTATTACCCGGCCTCGCTGGTCACCGACCCGCGGGTGCGTTGGGAGAGCGTGGACGAGCGGCGGGCCAAACTGCACGTGCCCTTTGGCGAGGAAACGCAGACCTTCACCTTTGAGTTTGATCCGGCCAGCGGTGATTTTGTGCGCCTGGAGACGCTGCGCCTGCGCGACAGCAAGACCCCGCCGATGCGCTGGTGGTGCGAGTCGCCCGTGGTGGACGGCCGCAAGGCGTTCACGGCCACCTGGGAAGACGAGGGCACGCCCTGGCTGACGGAATGGCTGGAGGATGCGGTCTACAACGCGGATGTCAGCGCCTATCTGC
>DAIOUB010000066.1:2737-4513 GCA_036751735.1 Levilinea sp.
GTTCTGGGCGGTTGGGGTGAATGGATTCGGCTAGGATGTACGGACGCCGGAAAAGTTGATTGTATAATTTCATTACACATGGACTGCATGTAGCTGCCGGGCTGGATTTTGCACAAGGATTCACACCATGAAAATATTGGCGATCGAGAGAGAAGTGCCGGGCATCCCCGCGGAGCGCTTTCAGGCGCACCTGAAGGCTGAGGCGGCCCGTGCCTGGGAACTTTATCAGGCCGGCACCATTCGCGAGCTGTATTTCCGTCAGGATGCCCACAGCGCGGTGCTGATTCTGGAATGTCGAGATGCTGAAGAGGCCGCGGCAGCCCTGGCGACCCTGCCGCTGGTGAAGGAAGGGCTGATCACCTTTGAAATCATCCCCCTGGCGGCCTACCCGGGGTTTTCCAGGCTGTTTGCCGAAGCCAGAGAGACGGGATAACCACCGGATTGCCCAATTCTGGGTGCGTTTGCATTGAACACAAGCGCAAATCGTTTGGTTAAAGCATTAGTCTAGTTTCTAAGAGGACAGACAATATGCGGACGATAAAGCATCAACGAATAATTAAACAAGAGCATGGAAAACCTAATCCAATTATGATCAGTGAAGAGAAGTCTTTATTGGCTCTTGTAGATAAAGCCCTAGGGTCAAGTTCAAACCCCCAGTCTATTGGCAGAAATGGCGAAATCCCCATACGTGATTTTTTCAACCGCTACTTGCCATATACTCTTCGAGCTGTCACAGGTCATTTTGTTCCTCCAAGCGGGGTATTATCACCACAAATTGACATTATGATTCTTGATTCTAGGTACCCGCTACTAGCCGAGAACGCTGATGGGTCAGTATTAGCGATGTTACACTCAGTTATTAAAACAATCGAAATAAAAACTAGCCTTACAACAAAAGACATAGAAAAATCATGGGCAGATGCAAAAACAATCATGACATTAGCGTCTGAGGTGGATGAATACGGTTATGGTTCATGGGGTTCAGTAGACACCTCTGTTCTAGCATATCAAAGCTCTTATCTGCTGAAAAACTTGGAAAAAAAATATATCGAAGTTGGTGAACCTGAACAAGCAGGGCTCGA
The DNA here is from genome assembly GCA_036751735.1 of Levilinea sp. Lineage (GTDB taxonomy): Bacteria > Chloroflexota > Anaerolineae > Anaerolineales > Anaerolineaceae > Levilinea. The sequence goes on from DAIOUB010000066.1 coordinate 3,820, forward strand.
TGTTTATATTATGCGTCTAGCAGAAAAAGACCAAAGGAATTCAAAAGAAATTGGGGCTGAATTGCATTTTGAGCCAGAATTTGAATCTGAAGAAGATGATAGAGTTATTGGATTTATCCCAACTAGTAGAGCAAGTTATTCAATACTTGCAGATTTGTATTATTGGCTTATTCAAAGCAGTTATTACACGTTAGCTAGTCGAGATTTTTCATTCATAGAAATTGGCGAGCATCTTATGCAATATATGGCATGGTCTACCTGCTCCTGGGATGAATATTTCCAACCCTAATGATTCAAACTTGAAACGCTTATATCCGAAGAATGAGTTTCAGCCCGGCGAATGAGCATATCTGTGATAATAGTAACCAAGATCCAACACTACTGATCTGCACAATTCACCCGTTTAATTCAATTTTCTGCACGAGGAGTTTTTACTCATGATCGTTTTTCGCCGTAAGCCCATTTTGATTTTTCTGGGCATCACCTTTGCGCTCAGCTTTCTGCTGTATATCCCCATGATCGGCATGGGCCTGGGCACGCAGGGCGGCCTCACCGCCGTTCTGATGTGGTGCCCCGGCATCGCCGCCATCCTCACCAGCCTGATCTGCTACAAATCCTTGCGCGGCCTGGGTTGGCGCTGGGGCCAAACGCGTTGGCAGCTCCTCAGCTACTTTTTGCCCTTTGCCTATGCGGG
>DAIOUB010000066.1:4613-15938 GCA_036751735.1 Levilinea sp.
GTGGCTGTGCTTTGCCGTGATGGTGCTGGGCATCAGTTTCCCCTTTACCTGGCTGCGCCTGAAAAGCGGCAGCCTGTGGACGGGGGTGCTGCTGCACGGCGGGCACAACTTCATCATTCAGGCCGTGCTGGATCCCCTGACGCTCGACACCGGCAAGACGTTCTATTTCACCACCGAATTTGGCCTGGGCCTGGCGGCCGCGGGCATTCTGGTGGGGCTGATTTTCTGGAAGATGGGTGCCCCCACTGCGCGCGCCTGACTGAGTTTTTAGGGGGAGCCCCCCAAGCGAATTTCCAATAGGTCGGCATATTTCAGCCAACTCCTCAGCCAGCCGGTGAATGAAACGATAAACCGCCTTCTGTGTGATTGGAGAGCCGATGAACACGAAGTTGATTGTGCGGTACGCCGTGCGGGAAACGATGGGGCTGGCCGTCATGGGCGCTGCCCTGTTTGTGTCCGCCGGACGAATAGACTGGTGGCCGGGCTGGGCTGCCCTGGCGGTGATGGCCGTTTGGACTGCGGCGACAGCCGTGGTCATTCTGCGCACCAATCCGACTCTGCTGGCTGAGCGTTTGGGACCGCGCAAAGGCGCCAAGCCCTGGGATACGGCCATACTGGGTCTGCTGGGCCTGACGCAGTTGGCCCGCTACATTGCCGCGGGTCTGGACCAGCGCTACGGTTGGAGCGGCGGATTCCCGACCGCGCTTCAGATCGCTGCTCTGGTGGTGTGCGCTCTGGGATATGCTCTGGTGGTGTGGGCCACGGCTTCAAACGCGTTTTTTTCGCAGGTTGTGCGCATTCAGGGGGAGCGCGGGCACACGGTGGCCCGCGGCGGCCCGTATCGCTACCTGCGCCACCCAGCTTACCTGGGGGCGATTGTGTACGAACTGACCATCTCCCTCTTGCTGGCTTCCTGGTGGGCCTGCGCGCTCAGCGGCTTGAGCGCCGTTTTGCTGATGGTGCGCACCGTGCTGGAAGACCGCACCCTTTTGGCGGAGCTGCCAGGCTACGCCGACTATGCCAGGCAGGTGCGCTTTCGCCTCTTCCCAGGGGTGTGGTGAGGCTGCCGGCTCGCGCCAAGGCTGGAGGAAAGAATCATGCAGATCCCTGTGGATTGGCTCTTGGAAGGGGAAGGCTGGATTGCATATCGCACCCGGCGGGATGTGCTCAACCAGCCGGAAAGTGACCCCGCGGTACAGGCGGCGCGGGCGGCCATGCTGGACAGCCCGTTGGTGCAGAAGCTGCTGAGCGAGCTTGGCCAGTGGCCGGGCACGGTGCTGGCCAGTCACAAGAGCGCCAGCCAACCCTTTCATAAGCTCACCTTCCTGGCGGATTTGGGGCTGAGGGCGGCTGACCCCGGTGTGAATGAGATCGCAGCGCGCATTTTGGAACAGGCCTCCCCCGAAGGCCCTTTCCGGCTGCCCATGAACATCGCCGAGCATTATGGCGGAACGGGCCAGGATCAGTGGGGTTGGGCGCTGTGCGATGCCCCGCTGATCGTCTCGGCCCTGATCCGGCTCGGCTATGAACATGAACCGGCGGTGCAGAACGCCCTTCAGTATCTGACGGGTCTGGTGCGCGAGAACGGCTGGCCCTGCGTGGTTTCCAAAGAGCTGGGCAGCTTTCGCGGGCCGGGGCGAAAAGCCGACCCCTGCCCCTTCGCGACCCTGGCCGTGCTAAAAGCGCTGGCAGCGGCGGACAGCCTGCGCGACGGCCCTGCCGCCCGCACGGGGGCGGAGACCCTGCTCAGCTTGTGGACGCAGAGCGAGACCCAGCACCCCTATATGTTTTTTATGGGCACTGATTTCCGCAAACTGAAAGTGCCTTTTGTCTGGTACGACCTGATGCATGTGCTGGACGTCCTCTCGCGCTTCCCGTGGCTGCGCGGCGACCCCCGCCTGCTCGATATGCTGGAAACCATGAGCGCCAAAGCCGACCCGCAGGGGCGCTTTACCCTCGAGTCCGTGTGGACGGCCTGGAAGGAGTGGGAGTTCGGCCAGAAGAAAGCGCCTTCCCGCTGGCTCACCCTGACCGCCTGGCGGATCCGTCAGCGCATGGAATCCGTTCCGGCCTGACGGGCCGCCGCGAGATAGACAAAAAACGAGACGCCGCGCGGCGTCTCGTTTGCGTTTCGGGGGGGGGATTAGCCGGTGATGCCCAGGTAGCTCTCCATCACGCGCTTATCCTGCAGCAGATCGCTGCCGCGGCCTTCCATGCGGATGGTGCCCGTTTCCAGCACGTAGGCGCGGTGGCACATCTCCAGCGCCAGCGAGGCGTTTTGTTCCACCACCAGAATGGTGAGGCCCAGCTCGCGGTTGAGCTTGACGATGGCGTCGAACATGGCGTCAATGACGATGGGGGCCAGACCCAGCGAAGGCTCATCCAGCAGCAGCAGGCGCGGTTTCGACATCATAGCGCGGGCCACCGCCAGCATCTGCTGTTCGCCGCCGGAGAGAGTGCCGCCGCGCTGGTTCAGGCGTTCTTTCAGGCGGGGAAAGAGGGTGTAGATCTCTTCCAGAGTTTCCTCCTGCTCCTTGCGGTCCGAGCGGGTGTAGGCGCCCAACATCAGGTTTTCGCGCACCGTCAGGGGAGCGAAGATGCGGCGGCCTTCGGGAACCAGGGTGATACCGTCGCGCACCACGCGCGAGGCATCTTTCTTCAGCGGCTGGCCGTTGAACAGCACCGCCCCGGAGGTGAAGGTTTTGACGGCGGCGATGGTGCGCATCAGGGTGGATTTGCCCGCGCCGTTGGCGCCGATGACGGCCACAATTTCGCCCGAGTCGACGTGCAGGTTGACGCTGTTCAGGGCGCAAATGCCCCCGTAATGCACCACCAGGTTCTGAACATCCAATAAAGGTGAGTTAGCGGACATTTCGGCGCTCCCCAAGGTAGGCTTTGATGACGTCGGGGTTGCTTTGAATTTCGGCGGGGCTGCCCACAGCCAGGATGCTGCCCAGGTTGAGGACGTAAATGCGCGACCCGGCGCACAGATCCATGACGACGTTCATGTGGTGTTCGATCATGATGATGGCGTAGCCCATTTGGGTGTGGATTTGGCGGATGAGCTTGATCAGATCGTTGCATTCATCTTCGTTCATGCCCGCCGCGGGTTCATCCAGCAGCAGCAGCGAGGGGTTGGCGGCCATCGCCCGGGCCATTTCCAGGCGGCGCTGCAGGCCGTAGGGCAAATTGGCGGCTTTTTCGTGCACATAGTCCTTCAGGCTGACCATTTCCAGCAGTTCAAAGGCGCGCTGGCGGGTCTCTTTTTCAATGCGGCTGGCGCGGCGCGTGCGCACGAAGGCTTCCAGGATGGAATAGCGCGGGGCGTTGTGCAGCGCCAGCTCCACATTCTCGTAGACGCTCATCTGCGGGAAGAGGCGGATATTTTGGAAGGTGCGGCTGATGCCCATGCGGCAGATGGCGTCGGGCATTTTGTTGCGGATGCTCTTGCCCTGGTAGAGAATATCGCCGGAGGTGGCCTGGATGGAATTGGTGATGAGGTTAAACACGGTGGTTTTACCCGCGCCGTTGGGCCCGATGAGGCCCACCAGTTCGCCGGGCTGGATATCCAGCGTCACCTGGTTGACGGCGCGCACGCCGCCGAAGTCTACGGTGAGATCGCGAAGGGAGAGGATGGCCGTGCTCATGCCGCACCTCCTTTGGCGGAGGCGTCTTTTTTGGCGGTGAGTTTGCTCCACCACCGGCGGGCAAAAGCGAAGTTCATTTCCACATACCCCAGCAGACCCTGGGGGCGGAAGAGCATGACCACCACGAAGAGCAGACCGTAGACCACCAAACGCCACTCAGCAAAGAAGCGCAGCAGTTCGGGCACGGCGATGAGCACGAAGGCGGTGATGAAGGGGCCGATGAGCGACTGGATGCCGCCAAAGACCACCGCCGCCAGCAGGTCGGAGGAGCGGGTGATGGAGAAGAAGGAGGGCGAGAGGTAGGCCATGTAAAAGCCCAGCAAGCCTCCGGCAACCCCGGCATAAAAGGCGCTGATGAACAGGGCAATCAGCTTGGTGCGCAGCAGGTTGACGCCCATCATCTGGGCGGCCACTTCATCCTGGCTGACGGCGATGCAGTTTTTGCCGTACTGCGAGGTGACGAACATGTGGGCGAAGTACAGCGCCAACGCCACGGCGATGAGGATGACGGGCAGGGTGGTGAGGGTGGACATGCCCATATAGCCGAATGCGCCGCCCACCACCTCGTAGGTGTTGTTCAGCACCAGGCGGATGGCTTCTGAAAAGCCCAGGGTGGCGATGGCGAAGTAGTCCCCGCGCAGGCGGCTGCGGAAGGCCGGGTAGCCGATGATGAAGCTGCACAGCCCGGCGAAGGCTCCACCGATGAGCAGGGCGATGGCGAAGGGGACGTTGAATTCCATGACCATGATGGCGCACATATACCCGCCCAGGGCCATGAATCCGGCGTGGCCGATGGAAAACAGGCCGGTGTATCCGGTGAGGATGGCTACTCCCAGCGCGGCGATGACGTTGATGCCGCCCAGGATGATGATCGCGTTAATGTATCCCATGGCTGCACCTTTCCTTAGAGTTTTTCATCACCCGATTTGCCCATTAACCCGTTGGGGAAGAAGAGCAAGATGATGACCAGGAATAAGAACGAGAACAGGTCGCGGTAGGTGGAGGAGATGTAGCCCGCCACCAGGGTTTCCAGCACGCCCAAAATCAGGCTGCCGACCACGGCTCCAGGCAGGCTGCCCAGCCCGCCGACGATGCTGGCGATCATGGCTTTGATGGTCACCAGGCCCATGTAGGGGAAGACCGCGTATTTGATGCCGTAAAAAACGCCCGCCACCGAAGACAGCGCGCCGGTGACCGCAAAGATGATGAAGGCCACGGCGTCGTTGTTGACCCCCATCAGCGAGGCGGTCATGATATCAATGCTGCTGGCGCGCACCCCCAGGCCGGGTTTGGTGCGGTACAGGAACCACCACAGCAGGGCCAGGATGGCGAAGGAGATGGCCCCTGCCAGCAGGTCCATGCGCCCGATGGAGACATTGCCGATGAAGAAGGGCTTGGCCGCATCCACCGGGAAGCGCCGGAAGGAGCCCCCGAAGATGAGGTTGAGCAGGTTGACGATCATCAGGTTGGCGCCCATAGCCGAGATCATCATGAACAGGCGCGGGGCTTTGCGCAGCCGCAGCGGCCGGTAGGCCAGGCGCTCTGACCCCACCGACAGCACAATGGTCAACACAATGGAAATGAGTGCAGCGGCCCAAAACGGCATAAAAAAGAGCGATATGGCGTAAAAGGCCATAAACGCGCCGAACGCCATGAAGGCGTCGAAGGCCCAGTTGGTGAAGTTGTACACGCTGTACACCAATGCGTAGCCGACTGCCAGTAAGGAATATACCGCGCCGATAGAGATACCGCTGACGATTTGCTGAAAGAACAATTCCATGGGTTTATCCTTTTTTCCAGGGGGTGTTCGCGGTTGTTGGCCGCGAACACCCCGGGCTTCAACGTGGAGTCTGGTTCTGCCTTACTGACCTGGGATAAAGGTTTTCACAATTTCCCATTTGCTGTCTTTGATGGTCATGATCAGGATGGGCTTATTGTGGGGGTTGTGGGTGTCCGGCTCCATCGTCATTTTGCTGGTGAAGACCTGAACATCCTTCATGCTTTCCAACGCGTCGCGCACGGCCACGGGATCCGGCTTGCCGACCTTTTGGACGGCCTGATCAAGCGCGTATTTGATGGCGTACATGGCGTCGAGGGTGTAGTAGGTGTAGATATTGGCTTTTACGCCGTGCTTCTTTTCAAAAGCAGCGTTGAAGGGGGCGAAGGCCGGGTCGTCGGTGGAGACGCCGTTGGTCAAATAAGCGCCTTCCAATTCCTTACCCGCCATCGAGAGCAGGTCATCCACAAACCAGCCGTCCGCGCCCATGACGGTGATGGTCAGACCGAGGGCGTTCATCTGCTGGCCGATCAGGCCTGCGTCGCGGTAGGTGTAGGCGGGAGCCACCAGCACATCCGCGCCGGAGTCTTTCACTTTGGCCAACTGCGCGCGGAATTCGGTGTCGCCGGTCTGATAGCCTTCTTCGGCCACCACCTCGCCGCCCAGTTCCACAAAATGCTCGGCGAAGTAGCGCTGGATGCCGACCGAGTAGGGCGAGGCCACATCCGTGAGGAAGGCCACTTTGCGTTTGCCGAGTTCGTTATAGGCGTAATCGGCCAGGGCAAAGCCCTGATAGGGATCAATGAAGCACACGCGGAACATGAAGGGATTCAATTCGCCCTTTTCGTCCACGGTGACGTTGACGTTGGAGGCGGTGGTGGCGATGATGGGAACCTTGTTGGTGTCGGCGATCTCAGCCATAGGGATGGCCGCGGCTGACCACGACGGGCCGATGACGGCGGTGACGCGGTCTTGCTCGATCAGCCGTTTGGTGACGGAGACCGCATCGGTGACCTCAGAGCGGGTGTCGTAGGCCACCAACTGCAATTTGTAACCGCCCACGCCGCCTGCGGCATTGACTTCGTCAATGTAATCCTGCAGGGCGGGGACGGTGGCCTGGCCGATGTAGGCTTCCACGCCAGTTTGTTCGGTTACGTAGCCGATTTTGATGGTTTTCTCCTGCTGGCAGCCGGTGAGCAAAAGACCGGCGGCGAGCACGAGCACCAGGGGGACTCGTAACCACGAAAAAATTGAGGACGGACGGTTCATGTGCTTTCTGCTCCTGATGAAATGAAGGGTAGGGGGGAAAGTGAACGACGCCTGAAGGGATCCTCAGGTACTGCAAATATGGGGCTGTTAAACGGTTGTGCAATGGATGATGGTTTCCGATATGGAACTGATAAACAAAAAACAACTCATCCGGTGGTACAGCCCAAAAAAAGCCGGACAGCGTTGTCAAAACACCCCCTATGCAAAATATTCTATGCATTCAGAGGGGGTGTGTCAAGTCAGGAAAATCGGCAATGTTGACCGGAGCGGTTCAGGTTTCCTGGCCGTCTTGGGTTTGCAGCATGGCGCGCACTTTTTGCTGGGCACTGCGCCAGCGGCGCCCCACCCACAGGGCCACCCAGGCGGGCGGCAGCAAACCGCCCAGGGCGGCAAAGATCTGGTTGAGCACCCCAGGCACATACACCGAGCGCCCGCGCAGGGCCAGCTCCACCGCGCGGCGCACCACCCGGTCGGTATCCACAGTGGTGACGCGCCCCCAAAAGCCCTGCGCGGCGATTTTGCGGCGCGATTCGGCTGTGGTGGGCAGCCCCGCCGGGCAGACCGCCAGCACGTCGGCAAATTCACGGATTTCTTCGTGCAGGGCGCGCGAAAAATCCAGCAGGAAGCGCTTGGCGGCGGCGTAGGTGGCTTTGTAGGGCATGGGGAAAAAGCCCGCCAGGCTGGAGATGCTGATGAGCAAAAAGCGGCGGTCGGGGTCGCGCAGGCTGAGGATGCCGTGGGTGAGCTCCAGGTTGGCCTCGATGATCAGGCGCGAGAGGTACACGATTTGATCGCGGGATTTTTCTAAGAAGGCGCCTTCAAAGTCGCGCCCGGCGATGTGAATCAGGCCGCAGAAACGCGCGCCAGCCGCGGCCTGCTCCTGAAGAAAGTCGGCGCGGGCGGCGGCGTTGGTGACGTCCAGCGCCGTGAAGCGCGTTTCAACCCCGTAGATACGCTGAATCTCGGCGGCGAAGGCTTGTTCGTCGGGGCGCTGGTCCACCAGCCACAGGGAATAGCCGCGGCGGGCCAGTTCGCGGGCCATGCGGGTGCCGATTCCGCCCAACGCGCCGGTGATCAGGATGTAAGAAGGCATAGGCAAGTTCGCTCCTGTGCGAAGGGGGGCTGCGGGGGTCATACCCTTCCAGTATACCGGAAACGGCGCGCGCGGGTGTCAAAAAAGCGCGCTTCCAGTACAATACACCAGAGGGGATTCACTTATGAGAGGCAGCAGAAGGGAGCAGCGATGAACAGCGAGCAGCGCCTGGTGGGAAAAACGGTGGTGGTCAGCGGGGCGACTTCGGGGATTGGCTGGGAGAGCTTATTGGCGCTGGCAGGGCAGGGGGCGGCGGTGATTGGCATAGGGCGCAGCGCAGAGCGCTGCCAGCAGGCCGAGGCGCGCCTGCGGGCGGCCTACCCCCAGGCCCGCGCGGCGTACTGCCTGGCGGATCTGTCTTCGCAGGCCCAGGTGCGGCGGGCCGCCGCCGAAATTCGCGGCCTGCTGGCGAGCGGGGGCTTCCCGCCGCTGGCGGCGCTGGTGAACAACGCCGGCATCTATGCCGAACGGCGGGTGTGGACCGAGGATGGGGTGGAAAGCACCTTTGCGGTCAACCATCTGGCTGCTTTTCTGCTGACTCTGGAGCTGATGGACGCGCTGCGGGCCGCGCCGGGGGGCGGGCGGGTGGTGACGGTCAGCTCGGCCTCGCACTACCGCACCTGGATGAACCCCGCAGCGGCGGCTCACCCGCGCCTGTACTTCGGCTTGTGGGCCTATAAGGTCTCCAAGCTGGCCAATGTGCTTTTTACCTATGAGTTGAACCGGCGCTACCCGCCCCAGGAGCTGCGCGCCTTCGCCGTGGACCCGGGGCTGATCCGCACGGATATCGGCGTCAAAGGCCCGCGGGGGATTTCTTCGTGGGTTTGGGCGCAGCGCGCCAAGAAGGGCCGCCCGCCGCAGGTTCCGGCGCAGACGGTGGTGCATTTATGCGCACAGGCAGAGCTGCAAACCAGCGCGGATTTCTATTGGCGTGATTTGCAGCCCAAGACCCCCAGCCGCACAGCCCAGCGCGCGGATGTGGCGGCGGAGCTATGGGCGCTGTCGCGTGCCTTGTGCGGCCTGGCGGGGGAATAAAAAACCGGCGAGCCTGGAAGCTGCCTTCCAAACCCGCCGGCGGGGACGTTCACATAAAAAGCGTCAGTCGGCTGTGACCAGCGTGCCGGACGATTCACCCAGGAGAGCGCGGCGCAGGGCGGTTTCATCCCACAGGTTGAGCACCAGGATGGGCAGTTTGTTTTCCATGCACAGCGAAATGGCGGTGCTGTCCATCACTTCCAGGCGGCGGTTGAGGGTTTCAATGTAGCTCAGGCGGTCAAAGCGCACCGCGTCGGGGTTGCGGTGGGGATCCGAGTCGTACACGCCGTCCACCTTGGTGGCCTTGATGAGCACATCCGCGTCAATTTCCATGGCGCGCAGGGCCGCGGCGGTGTCGGTGGAGAAGTAGGGGTTGCCCGTGCCGCCGCCAAAGATGACCACGCGGCCTTTTTCCAGATGGCGGATGGCGCGGCGGCGGATATACGGCTCGGCGACCGAGCGCATCTCGATGGCGGATTGCACGCGCGTGACCACGCCGATATTCTCCAGGGCGTCCATGAGGGCCAGAGCGTTCATCACCGTGGCGAGCATGCCCATGTAGTCGGCGGTGGCGCGGTCCATGCCCAGGCCGATGCCCGTTCGCCCGCGCCACAGGTTGCCCGCGCCGATGACGATGGCCACATCCACACCCATCTCGCGCACTTCGCGCACCCGTTCGGCGATGTGTCCGGCGGCCTGGGGGTCAATGCCCGTGCCCTGCTCGCCTGCCAGGGCTTCGCCGCTCAGCTTGAGCAAAATCCGGCGGAATTGCAGTCCTTCCATGCAGTTACCTCCAGTCAAAAAAAAGGCCAACCGTGGGGTTGGCCTTGGGTGGATTACTCTTCCTGGGATGTTTCGCCCAGCGCCCACCGCACAACGCGGCGGACGATGACGTTTTCGCCGATGGAGGCGACGTTCTGGTTGATGAGCTGCTGGACGCTGATGCTGTCGTCGCGGATGTAGGGCTGGCGCAGCAGAACGAATTCATCCTTGTACTTGTTGACGGTGCCTTCCACGATGCGGGGGAGGATGGCTTCCGGCTTGCCTTCTTCGCGGGCCTTGGCGGTGGCGATTTTGGCTTCGTGCTCCAAAACATCGGCGGGGATGTCTTCCTCGCGGATGTAGAGGGGCGAGGTGGCGGCCACCTGCAGAGCAAGTTCGTGCGCCAGATTGCGGAAGGCCTCGGAGCGAGCCACGAAATCCGTTTCGCAGTTCAGTTCCACCATCACGCCCACACGGCCGTTGCCGTGGGAGTAGATTTCCACCACGCCTTCGCTGGCCTGGCGTTCGGCGCGCTTGGCAGCCGTGGCGAGACCTTTTTCGCGCAGGTAATCCAAAGCGGCGGCCATGTCGCCGTTGGCTTGTTCGAGGGCCTTGCGGCAGTCCAAAATGCCCGCACCGGTGGAGGCGCGCAGCTCTTTAATTTGTTCAGTGGTAATAGCCATTCTATACATCCCTTCTGTTGATAACCGGTGGTTGGTTTCCGTTCCATAAAGCAAGGGGCTTGCGCCCCTTGCCAGGTTACTTGTTCATGGAGCTGCGCGGATTAGGCCTCGGCCTCAGGAGCGGATTCGTCCTTGGCGGCCAATTTGGCGATGGTGGATTCACCCAGCAGATCGCCTTCTTCCATTTCAGCATCCACAGTCAGCCGCGGGCGGGCGGGGGCGGGGCGGGGAGCGGCGGCAGCGCTTTCGGCGGCCAATTCTTTCTCCATGTCCTCATCCTTGCGCAGGCCTTTGCCTTCCAGGACGGCGTCGGCAATCTTACCGACCACCAGCTTGATGGCGCGGATGGCGTCATCGTTGCAGGGGATCACAAAATCCACGCCGGAGGGATCGCAGTTGGTGTCCACCATAGCGAGGATCGGAATGTCTTTCAGATTGGCTTCGTGCACCGCGGTGGATTCGCGGCCCACATCCACAATGAAGAGCAGGTTGGGCACGTTCTTCATCTTGCGCACACCGCTCAGGCGGGTTTCCAGGCGCTTGATTTCGCGGTCAATGATCAGGCCTTCTTTTTTGGTCAGGCGGGTGATCTCACCGGTCTCGTGCATGCGTTCCAGGCGGTCAAGTTCCTGGATGCGTTTGTTGATGGTGCTCCAGTTGGTGAGCATGCCGCCCAGCCAGCGTTCGGTGACGTAGGGCATGCCGCAGCGGATGGCTTCGTCGCGGATGGTCTCTTGGGCCTGGCGCTTGGTGCCGACGAACATGACGGTGCCGCCGTTCTGCACGGTGTCGCGCACCAGGTTGTAGGCAGCCGTGAGGGCTTTGACGGTTTGCTGCAGGTCAATGATGTGGATGCCGTTGCGCTCGGTGAAGATATAGGGCTTCATCGAGGGGTTCCACTTGTTGGTGCGGTGACCGAAGTGGACGCCGCTTTCCAACAGGGCTTTCATCGAGATGATGGTAGCCATAGGGTTTGGGTATTCTCCTTTTGCGTTATTTTCCTCCGCCGCCCTCACTCCGGCCGCCACCCCCAGGGGGGCACGCAGCGGACGGTCAGGC
>DAIOUB010000067.1:0-5303 GCA_036751735.1 Levilinea sp.
ATTCCCAGCGGAAGAATTCTGCGCCGAGATCGTAGCCGTCTTTGAGGTTGAGGGTAAAGATGGGATGCCCGGCTTTTTGCAGACGGGCGGCACGGGCTTCTGCTTTGCCTGACAGGCGCAGATATACAAACAGCCGGTCGGGGCCGTACGAGGCGGCGGGCAGGGGCGGTTCGAGATCAATGGGCAGGATGCCTTTGCCCTGCTTCCCGGAGGATTCGGCGATGAGCTGTTCCATCCAGGAGCCGAAGGAGGATAACTCGGGGTCGGTGAGGATGGTGAGCTTGTCGCGTCCGTTCAGGGCGGCGCTGCCCAGGAGCGCACCCAAAACTAACCCAGGATTGCGGCCAGAGGGAACGTCCGGCAGGCATTCACGCGCCAGCGCGGCGGAACGGGAGAGCAGTTCGGCGAGATCCAGACCGAGGAGGCCGGCGGGGACCAGGCCAAAAGCGGATAGAACAGAATTACGCCCGCCGATGGTGGGGTCAGCCAGGAAGATGCGGCGAAAGCCGCGGCTGCGCGCCAGAGTATCCAGGGATGTGCCGGGGTCGGTGACGGCGATGAAATGCTTTCCAGCTTCAGTACCCAGGCGGCGCTGGGCGCGGTGCCAGAAGTAATCCAGGAAGGCGTTGACTTCACTGGTGCCTCCGGATTTGGATGCGACGATGTAGACCGTTTTGGCGATGGGCGAGCGGCGAGCGCTGGCGGCCACTTGCTGCGGGTCGGTGGAATCCAGGATGGAAAGAGCAAGGCCCGCGCGGCCGCGGGTGTGGGGCTTGCCGAAAGTGAGGGCCAGGACTTCGGGCGCCAGGGAGGAGCCGCCCATGCCGAGGAGGAGAGCGTGCGTATAGCCTTCGTCCAGCAGCTGCTGGCGCAGGGCGTTGATCTCCGGAATTAACGCCTGGCTGGCATTGGGAGCATCCAACCAGCCCATGCGCTGGCGGATCTCTTTTTGCCCGGCGGGGTCGTCCGTCCACAGGCTGGGATCATGCTCGGCGATGCGGCGGGAGGTCTGGGCCTTCTCCAGGCCGGAGATGGCTTGGGCGGTGACATCGGCCAAAGCGCCCAGAGCGGCCTGTTCGGCGCGGCAGCGTTCGCGGATGGTATCCAGCAGGGCGGTGAAGGCATCTGAAAAGGCCTTGACGCCCTCATCTTCTAATTCCTGGGTGACGGTGTCCATCGAGACGCCCCATTTTTCGATGGCAGCCAACGTCTCTTGGGCTTCAGCATCGCGCCCTTGAATGGTCAGAGCGGCGCGGCCGTGATCGCGGAAGAGGTCTATGGTTTGGGGTGGAACGGTGTTGACCGTTTGCGGGGCGATGAGTTCCTCTACGTAGAGCACGTCGCGGTAGGCGGGGTTTTTGGTGCTGGTGGATGCCCACAAGGCCCGCTGGGGTTTTGCACCCTGGTTTTGCAGGGCCTGGAAACGGGGGCTGCTGAAGACTTCTTGGAATTTGAAGAAGGCCAGACGGCTGTTGGCCACGGCGGCTTTGCCGAGCAGGCTGGAGATCTGCTCTGCCTGGGCGGGATTGCGGCTGGCGGCTTTCTGCAGGAGGCTGTCCACCTTGGAATCGACGCGGGAGACGAAGAAGGAAGCCACGGAGGCGATTTCACCCAGGGGTAAACCGGCCGCCAGGCGATCCTCCAGGCCGCTGAGGTAGGCATCCATGACTTCCAGGTAGCGCTGAATGGAGAAGATCAGGGTGACATTGACATTGATACCGGCGGCGATGGCCTTGCGGATGGCGGGCAGGCCGGCTTTTGTGGCCGGAATTTTGACCATCAGGTTGGGACGGTTGACGCGGCTGCGCAAGGCCAGGGCCTGCTGGAAGGTGGCCTCGGTATCGTGGGCTAAATAGGGGCTGACCTCCAGGCTGACGTACCCGTCGCCGCCCGCGGTGGATTGATAGAGTGGCAGGAAGCAGTCCGCGGCGGCCTGGATATCTTCGACGGCCAGTTGGAAGAAAATGTCTTCGGCAGACCAGTTGGCCCAGGCCATGGGCTTGAGGGCGGCATCGTAGTCGTTGGATTTGGCGATGGCGTTGTGGAAAATGCTGGGGTTAGAAGTGATACCGCGAATATCCCCACGGCGGATCATTTCGGCCAGTTCGCCGTTTTCCAACAGGCGGCGCTGGATATTGTCATACCACAAAGACTGCCCCAGGGCGTGTAAGGCTTGAATGGGATTGGACATGGTTATTTCTCCTGCTCCACAGCCGCGGTTTTTTGGAAACGGCGTTCGAAACGCTCTTCGCCGCTGTAATGCGCCCCTAAAAAGGCGCGCACCAGCTCTTTGGCCAGTTCGGTGCCGATGATGCGCCCGCCCAGGCAGAGCACGTTCATTTTGTCGTGCTCCACGCCCTGGTGAGCGGAGTAGGTGTCGTGACAGATGGCGGCATAGATGCCTTTGTGCTTATTGGCGGCGATGCAAATTCCCACGCCTGATCCGCACATGAGGATGCCGCGTTCAGCCTGGCCAGAAAGCAGGGCTTCGGCCACTTTGGCAGCATAGTCTGGATAATCGGTACTGGCGGGCGAATTGGTGCCCAGATCCAGAGGGTGGTGCCCGGCGGCGCGCACGGCCTCCAGCACGGCCTCTTTCAGGGGGAGCCCGCCGTGATCACAAGCGACAGCAACGTTCATCATACTATTCCCTCTTTCGATCAGTTTTCGATAAAACCGAGCAGCTGGTGGGCCTGGGCGACCACGTTGGCGGCGGTGAGGCCGTATTCTTCAAACAACTTTTTCGCCGGAGCGGAAGCCCCGAAAGTTTCGATACTGACCACTGCGCCCTTTTGGCCGGTGTAGCGTTCCCAGCCCATCTTGATGCCAGCTTCCACCGCCAGACGCGGTTCGATGCTGCGGGGGAGAACATGTTTTTGATAATCGCTGTCCTGGGCGTCAAACAGTTCCCAGCTGGGGAAGGAAACCAGGCGCACACCGTACCCTTCGGCGGCCAGCTGCTCGCCGGCTTCGATGATGAGCGACACTTCGGAGCCGGAGGCCATCAGAATAATCTGCGGGGCCACATCGCCCAGGTCGGCGAGGACATAGGCGCCGCGGTGCAGGCCGGAGGCGGGGGCAAAACGCTCACGGTCGAGGGTGGGGACATTCTGGCGGGTGAAGGCCAAGAGGGTGGGCCCATTGCGGCGGCGGATGGCCGCGGCCCAGGCTTCGGCGGTTTCATTAGCGTCGGCGGGGCGGATGACATTTAGATTGGGGATGGCGCGCAGGGCGGCCAGTTGTTCGACGGGCTGATGGGTGGGGCCGTCTTCGCCCAGGCCGATGCTGTCATGGGTGAACAGCCAGAGGGTGGGCAGATGCGACAGGGCCGACAGGCGGATGGCGGGGCGGTTGTAATCGGCAAAGACCAGGAAGGTGCCGCCCAAGGCGATGATGCCCTTATGCAGGGTGATGCCGTTGAGGATGGAGCCCATCGCGTGTTCGCGCACGCCGTAATGGACGTAGCGGCCGTCATAGGCGCCGGGCTGAATGGCGTGGGTATTGGCCAGCCAGGTGTTATTGGAGGGGGTCAGATCAGCGGAACCGCTGACCAACTCCGGCAGGCGGGCGGCCAGCGCGTTGAGCACCTTGCCCGAGGCGGCGCGGGTGGCCATGCCTTTGGGATCGGCGGGGAAGACAGGCAGGTCTTGATCCCAGCCCGCGGGCAGTTCGCCCTGCAGACGGCGGTGTAATTCGGCGGCTTTTTGGGGATCCTGTTTCTTGTAAGCAGCAAACTGCTGGTTCCATTCTTTTTCCCACTGCGCGCCGCGCTGCAGCGCCTGGCGGAAATGGGCAAGCACATCCTCAGGGATGAAGAAGCGCGGCTGTTCCGGCCAACCCACACGGCTCTTGGCGGCGTTCAGTTCCTCATCCCCTGGGGGTTCTCCGTGGGCTTTCGAGGTATCCTGGCGGGTGGGCAGACCGTAGCCGATATGAGTGCGGCAGATGATCAGCGACGGGCGGGGGTCGGCCTTGGCGGCCTGGATGGCTTGATCGAGGGCTTCGACATCGTTGCCGTCTTCGACATGCAGCACCTGCCAGCCGTAGGCCTGGAAGCGCGCCCCGCGGTCTTCTGTGAAGGACAATTCGGTACTGCCGTCAATGGAGATGCGGTTATCGTCGTAGAGATAGATCAATTTGCCCAGCTGGAGGTGGCCCGCCAGCGAGGCGGCCTCGGCGGTGACGCCTTCCATCAAATCCCCATCGGTGACGATGGCATACACATAATGATCAATGATGGGGTTCTCGGGGGTGTTGAAGGTGGCGGCCAGATGCGCTTCGGCCAGGGCCATCCCAACGCCGTTGGCAAAACCCTGCCCCAGGGGGCCGGTGGTGACTTCGACGCCGGGGGTTTGACCCACTTCGGGGTGGCCAGGGGTGATGCTGCCCCACTGCCGGAAGTGCATGAGGTCATCCAGCGAAACGGCAAAGCCGGTCAGATGCAGCAGGCTGTAGAGCAGCATGGAGCCGTGGCCGCCGGACAAAACAAAGCGGTCGCGGTTGGCCCACTGCGGGTTTTGGGGGTTGAAGTGCAGGTGCCGGGTCCAGATGGTGTAGGCCATTGCGGCGGTACCCATCGGAAGCCCAGGATGACCGGAATTGGCATTTTGAACGCCGTCCGCTGCTAAAAAGCGGATGGTTTGAACGGCGCGCTGCTGGATTTCCTTGGGGTCGGTCATGGGGGTATCCTCCGTATAATGAAAAATTGGGTCCTTGAAACAGGGTTTGGACACCCTGCTGTAAGCGAGAAAAAATGGCGGCTGCCATTCTTATCATTTTACCATGCAGGCTAACGGCTGGTGAATTTTCATTTGCTTGACATAACTTCATTCTCCCCGTAAGATTGAGCGCATGAAAATCACTCTGGGCCCTTTGACGCGGAAAGGTTGGCGTTGGATTTCGGCGGCGGTGTTGGCGGCCGCGGCGCTGTGGGTGGTGGGGACGGCGCAGCTTGGACCAAAAACCGAAGCCGCAGAGCGTTCAACCGCACCGCAGGAAGGGTTCAATGCCCCCGGATTCACCTTGAATACGTTGGATCAGGACAGCCTGACGCTGGAGGATCTGCGCGGGCAGGCGGTGATTTTGAACTTTTGGGCGAGCTGGTGCCCGCCGTGCCAGGAAGAAATGCCGGCGATGCAGTCTGTTTATGAGACTTTCAAGGATCAGGGGCTGCACATTGTGGCGGTGAACCTGGCGTTTCAGGACAGCACAGAAGCGGCGCAAAACTTTGTGGATACGCTGGGTTTGACTTTTCCGGTAGTGATGGACGAGGACGGCGAGGTGGCACGGCAGTACCGCATCAG
>DAIOUB010000067.1:5403-15921 GCA_036751735.1 Levilinea sp.
ACCCAGCGCAAAGGGCTGGGGTGGGCGGAGACGTTTGACGCGCTGACCCCTGCGGCCGCGGTGGTGATGGTGGGGTTGGGCCTCTCGCACCTGGCGGCGGGCAGCGCCTACGGCCGTCCAACAGACCTGCCCTGGGGGTTAAATCTTTGGGGGGTTCCGCGCCATCCAACGCAAGTGTATGAGACGCTGCTGGCATTGGGGGTGGGAATCTTGATTTGGCCGCGGGACGCAGGAAAGCTGGGCATTTTTGGCTGGGATGTGCGGCCGGGCGGCGTTTTTTTGGGATTTGCGGCCCTGAGCGCGCTGGCACGAATCGTTTTAGAGACCTTTCTGGCGGAGCAGACCCTTTGGTTGGGACGGCTTCCGGAGGGACAGGTGATTGCCTGGGGCATTTTGGCGGCGGCGGTTTTTGCTCTGGGAAAGCGGCTGGTGTTTGTGGATGAACCACTTTCAGAACCCACAGGAGTGACAAATGGATAAGGTTTTGGTAAAGGACTTGTTGGTGCGCGGGGTCATTGGGGTGAGCGACCGGGAACGCGCCGAACCGCAAGATATTCTGATCAACATCGTTCTCTACATGGACACTTCTGTGGCGGGGGCGACAGACCGCATCGAAGACAGCGTCAGCTACAGCGTGGTGGCGCGCAAGGTCTTTGCTCTGGTTGAAAAAGCGCACCGCTACACGGTGGAGGCGCTGGCCGAGGATATTGCCCACCTGTGTTTGCTGGAGGAAAAGGTGCAGCGGGTGATGGTGAGGGTGGAAAAGCCGGACGCGGTGCGGTTTGCGCGTTCGGTGGGGGTCGAAATCGAACGCGGACGCGAGTGAGCCGCGCAGGTGAATTAAATAAATACGCTGCCCGTTCTGAAATTTGAGACGGGCAGCGTTTTATTAGAAGGTGAAATCGTGCAGGGCGGAGATGACCTGTTCCAGATCACTGGTGGTGAGGGCGTTGTGGAAGGGCAGGCGCAGGAGCCGGTCGGAGACATCCTCGGTGACGGGGCAGTCCCCCGGGCGGCCGCCGAATTGCTGGCCCATATCTGAAAGGTGCAGGGGGAGGTAATGAAAAACGCTGTAGATGCCGCGGTCTTTGAGGTGCTGGATCAGGCGGGTGCGGATCTCCAACGAGGGCAGCAGCAGGTAAAACATGTGGTAGGCCTGCTGGGCGTCTTCTGGCACGTACGGCAGGCGCACATCGTGGGCGGCGGCCCAGGCAGACAGACCGGCTGCGTAGGTTTCCCAAAGGTGCTGCCGCCGCGATTGAATGCTCTCCCAGGCTTCGAGCTGTCCGAAGAGGATGGCGGCCAGGATGTCGGAGGGAAGGTAGCTGGAGCCGACATCCACCCAGGTGTATTTATCCACCATGCCGCGGAAGAACCGGCTGCGGTTGGTGCCTTTTTCGCGGATGATCTCAGCTCGCTCCACCAGATCGGGCTGGTTGATGAGCAGCGCACCGCCTTCGCCGCAGGTGATGTTCTTGGTTTCGTGGAAACTCTGAGTGGCCAGCGCGCCTATTGTTCCCAAGAAACGGCCCTTGTAGCGCCCAAACAGGCCGTGGGCGTTATCTTCCACCACGGGAATCTGAGCGCGGGCGGTGATGTCCAGAATGGTATCCATTTCACAGGCCACACCAGCGTAATGAACGGGGAGAACAGCGCGGGTGCGGGGGGTGAGAAGGGCTTCCAGGCGGGTTTCGTCCAGATTGAGCGTATCGGGGCGGATGTCAATGAAAATGGGCCGCGCACCGCGCAGGACAAAGGCGTTGACGGTGGAGACAAAGGTAAACGAGGGCACAATGACTTCGTCCCCCGGCTGAATATTCAGCAGAAGGGCGGCCATCTCCAGGGCGTGGGTGCAGGAGGTGGTCAGCAGGGCGCGGCGAACCCCCAGCGTATTTTCCAGGAAGGCGTGGCATTTCTTGGAGTAATAGCCGTCGCCGGAAATGTGCGCGCGGGAGAAGGCGTCCTGGATGTATTCCAGTTCTTTCCCGACCAGGGATGGGCGGTTGAAATCAATGATGGGTGCAGACATGGCGAATTCCCAGACAGCTATTTGCGAACCAGCAGAGTGAAGTCGTAGACGGTGTAATCATGCAGCAGGGCCACGTTGCGAGAAAAATGGGTTTTGCAGTAATCAAACAGGTAGCACGGGTCGGCATAATACAGATCGGGGCGCATTTTCTCCGGGTCGGAGTATTTGGTGAGGAAATTGACCGAGAAACCGCGGCGGGAGCGTTCGTTCATCACCTTGAGACAATCCAAAACGAAGGGGGTCCATTCCTCGTATGCGGCGCGCAGCTTCATGTTGAAAACCCCGCAGGCCACGGCATAATCGGCGGTGGGCACCTCGGAAAGCTGGTCGGTGAAGAGGAAGCGGTCTGGGTCGGGGTAATCCCGCTGGCCTTGCTCGATCATAGACTGAACGATGTCATAGCCGATGTAGCGGGTGAAGGGCAGGTTGACATCCAGCATGTACCCGGCGAAGGCGCCGTAGCCGCTGCCGTAATCCAGCAGGGTGAAGGGCTGCGAGGGGTCAATGATTTTCGCGAGCTGATCAAAGCGGATGCGGCGGGCATCGTCAGAGTTCCAATCCACACCGCGGGCGGTGGCACCAAAATTTTCCAAAGTTTTTGCGAAGTAATCGCGAACCTCATCCAGGTGGTTTGAGGAGAGCGGCGGTTGGGTCATTTGGGGGTGTCCTTTTGTTCTACAATGTAGTCCAGAGCATCTGGACCGGTCATGAACAGCAAATCGAGAATGGAAACCTGGCCTTCGAAGGGCGGGTACAGCTGCGGGTAGGGAGGATAGGAATACTGCATGTATTCTAACGCAATCCCGGCCTGACGGAGCTTATCTTCTTCCAAATAATCACGCGCAGAGGGGCCGGAGAGGTAATGGGTGGCGCCCAGCTGGGTGAGGATGGACAGAAGACGGTCGGTTTTGACGCCGCTGAGGCCGGTGAGCTGCGAGGAGCGCAGGAAACGGGTGTGGGTGATGCCCAGCAGGCGCGCCAGGGCGATGGTTTGGGGGATGGTCAGATCGGTGAGGTAGGTGGGGCGGCTGAGATAGAAGGCCGAGAGCTGGCTGGCGTAAGCGTCAAAAAAGGGGGCGCGGGCATAGTTGGTCTGCAGGGCGTTCCAATGCTTTTTGGCCCAATCGGTCTGGTCGTTAATGCGGATTTCGTGGATGGGGGTGTGCTGAGATTCGACGCCCTTATTGAGGACGGGGATGGTGAGCCACTGCGGCCCCTGCGGGGTTTTGATGCGGTTGCGGTTGCGCCAGCCGTTTTTGTCATATTTGACATCGTCATAAAAGACAAACACATCCGCCAGGGCAATTTGGTGAAAAAATCCACGCCAGGGGATGTACGACGGCTGGAGGATGACCACGCGCATGGTTCAGGCGTCCTTGGCGGGGGCCGGTGGGGTTTGTTGATGGATGACGTAGGTGGGGCGGTCCATGCTGCGGTCGAAGATGCGCGCGAGGTATTCGCCAAAAATGCCCAGGGCAAACATCTGCATGCCGGAGAAAAGAGAAATGATGGAGGCCAGGAAGGGGAAACCGGGGATGCTGCCGAGGGTGAAATAAATGGCGACCACGTAGATAAACACCGCCAGGCCGAAGAGGGTGAACAGGAATCCCACCCAACTGGCAATGCGCAGGGGGACGGTGCTGAAGCCGGTCAGGATCAAAAAGACCTGCGAGGCCAGACGGGCGAAGTTGTAATTGGAACGGCCGATTTTGCGCGGTTCTTCGTGGACGGGCACACTGGTAAAGCGGGAGGTGCCCCAGGAGAGGAGCACATCAATGATCACGCCTGGGCTTTGATATTGGAGGGAAGCTTCGCGCAGGTGGGTGCGGAAGGCGCGAAACGCGCTGATTTCGCTGACGGTGGGAATGCCCATGACGAAGGCGAGCACCTTTTTGGTGAGGCGGGAGAAGAGATTGCGCCAGAGAGCGTGGGGGAGCTTGCGCGGAAAGCCGTAAACGACGTCGTAGCCTTCGTTCAATTTGGCCAGCATGGCGTGGATTTCGGACGGGGGATGCTGGAGGTCGTCGTCCATGGTGACGGTGACGGCAAAGCGGGCGCTGCGCAGGCCGCACAGCAGGGCGTTGTGCTGGCCGTAATTGCGCATGAGGTTGATGCCGCGCAGCCAGGGGTGCAGCTGGCAGAGGCGCTGAATTTCTTCCCAGGAAGCATCCCGGCTGCCGTCGTTGACCAGGATGACCTCATATTGAGCGGCCAGGGCAGGCAGTTCAGCGGCGAGGGCCTGTACCAGCAGGGCCAGCGAGGGCTGGCTGTTATATACCGGCACCACCACGGAAAGCGATTCGACTGGCAGGGGGGAAGTTCCAGATTGAGTCATGGGGGCTTCCTTTACTGGGGGCATTCGATCTGTTCGCGTGCCCCGGCCAAGGCTTGAGCATCGGCGCCCTGGGGAGAGGTTTTGGCCTCCACGCGGGTCAGCAGGCGGCAGAGGGGGCTTTGCAGGCTGTGGGCGAGCTGGTCGGTTTTGACGGCCATATCTGCGGCGGGCTGCCAGCGCCCGGCACGGGCGTAGCCTTCGACAAAGAGCATGTATTCAGAAGGCTCAGCCGGCTCAAAGCCCTTTGAAAAGGCTTCTTCGCCCAGGGCGACTACCTGCTCCCAATTGCCGGTCTGGCGGGCGAGATCGGCTTTTTGATAATAATAGCACCAGCCGTGCTCCGGCTCTGCACCGAAGATGTGGGCGGGCGGGCTGGCGGGAGTGGCAGGATCTGGGATGACCTGATTAAGGTGCGAAATCTTGAGGGCTTTACGAACATCGCGCGGCAGGATGGGCAGATCGTCATCGCGGCTGGGTGAAAGCAGGCGCAAACAGCCGGGCGGCGAGTAGAAATAAACCAGGGCCTGATCGGTGCTGCTTTCAAAGCGGGCGCTGCGGTATTCCTGCACCACCGGCAAACCTTTTTCCAGGGCGGGGATGGCTGCGCCCAGACGGACTTCGGTGAAGGCTAGGAAATAGGGCAGGGTGTTGGTGTGATTGTCGGGGGCGTACAGCCAATTGAGGGGGGCGGTGAGGGAATTGTCGCTGTAATAGGTCAGCGGCATTTTCTGGGTGACCAGGAGGGTGTTGGGTTTGAGGGCTGGAGCGCGCCAGGAAAGCTGCCAGAAAAAATCCTTCTGGGTGATCCATTCGCGCCGGTAGGAATTGGCGGTTTCAAAATTGGCCCCCACAGCCATGGCCACGGCCAGCGAGAGCAGCACCACGCGCTGAAGGTGTTTGCGCAGCAGCCATTCCAACAAGCCCACGGCGAAGATGCAGCTGCCCAGCATGAAGGCCAGGGAGAAACGATCCCAGGGGAACTGCACGCCCAGGGGCAAATTGGTAATCCAAAACGGCCAGCCGGCGAAGAGCATGGCCAGGCCGCCGACGATCATGGCCTGATACGACCAGGCAACGCGCTTCTGCGGTTCGGCGGATTCTTTGGGCAGGAAGCGCAGCACGGCCAGCAAGGTGAGGAGCAGGCTGGCGGCGGTGATGAGCCAAAAGGCTGTGCCGGAGGCGTTGGCAAAATCTTCGAGAGCGGGAAAGCGGAAGGGCAAAGCCCACACCAACCATGAAGAGGTAAACACGTCCTGCACGACCCGGTAGAGCAAATTGCCCGCGGCGGCCACGGGACTGGTGGCGGCAGCGTCAATCAGCTCGGGCTGGTAGGTGGGGAATTCAAAGACGAACACGCGCCAAATCAAGAAAGCCAGCATGGCTCCCAGATAGGGCAGCCAATGGAAAAACGCGGATTTGGCGCGCTCTTTCCAGGCGGGGAGGGATTCGCGCAGCACCAACCACAGCAAAACCGGGCGGATGAGATCCAGGCCGACGTAATATTCGGTGGAAAAGGTGCAGAGGGCAAAAGTGAGCACGCCCAGGATGGTCCACAGCCAGCGGCGTTGGGGCTGGCGGACGGCAGCCAACATGCAGCCCAGGGAGAGGATGTAACTTGCCAGAAGGATGAAGCCGTTGCTGTAAACCACCGAGATGGGCTGCTGCTTGAAACCGGGAAAGACGGCAAACAAAACCGCGGCCCAGGCGGCGGCCATACGCCGTTCGGGCCAGATTTTTTGCACGGTCCAGTACACCGTCAGGGCGGTGAGCCAGCGCGTGATCAGGCCGAAAATCTGCCAGGGGAGGGGGGAGGTCTGGAACAGGGCGGTGGTGAGGACGTAAATGCCCGCCAGGAAGGGGCGGTCGGAGGAAAACACCTGGGTGAAACCGGCAGGGCCTAAGGTGTGGGCGAACCAGACCATGGGCCAATCATCCCAATAGAAACCCAGGGTGGAAGCCAGGACCCCATAGGAGGCGATGCAGAGGATCAGCAGGAATGCAGGAAAGGGCAGCCAGGACCAAAAGCGTTTTAACACGCGAAGAAGACTCCTTGCGGCAGAGCCGGTGATCTTGAAAAACGAAACGGGCAGCCCTGTGAGGAGTGCCCGGAGCAGGTAGGCTCAACAGGCCAGCGTTTGCCGCCCGACTTCGAATTTTACCATGAGAATGGAACGGTGAGGTTTAGCCGCGCGGGATAGCCTGAATGTCGCGCAGGAAGGCATCCACCTGCTGCTCGTAGGCGGTGGGGTTGGTCCAGAAGGCTTCGGCGTGTTCGGCCTGGGGGGCCAGGTAGATGCGGGTGAGGCGGCTGTTTTTGGCCGCATCCAGCAGGGCGATGGACATCTCTTTAGGGACGAAGGTGTCTTGATCCCCGTGGATCAAGAGGATAGGAGCCTCAATTTCCGGCATTTCTCGCAGGGGCGACACTTTGTGGAAGGCCATTCCGGTGAACGCCCAGCAAAACATGCTGGAAACGGGAAGCAGCGGAAAAGCTGGCAGGTGAAATTCGCTCCGCAGGCGGTAGGCGAGCAGCTCTTTTAGGTCCGAGAAGGGGCAGTCCGCGATGACAAAAGAAATGCGCGGGTCGAGGGCGGCGTGCTGCAAAGACAGGGCGGCCCCTAAGGATTCCCCAAAGACGCCCACCTTGCCGCCGGTTCCCAGCTTGTCGTAGGCCCAGGTGACCACGGCTTTGAGATCGAGCTTTTCGTAAAAACCGAAGGTGGTGTTCCACCCGCCGGTTTTGCCGTGATGGCGCAGGTCGTAGATGAGCACGTTGAAGCCGCGCTTGCGAAACATGGGCGCGTATTTGACCATGCCGAACAGGCTGTAGGTGAAACCGTGCGAAAGGACAACGGTTTTATTGGCGTTGGGGTGGGGGATGTAAATGGCGTTGATCAGGTAATTGTGCGGTGAGCGGATTTTTACATACTGCTTGGGCCAGCGGTTAAATTCCACTTCGTCCAGTTTGCCGTGGCGCACCTCAATTTCGTAGGTTTTTTCTGAGGGGATGACTCTGGGCAGCACGACCCGACCGGCAAAATATAAGCCAGCTCCCAAAATGACGGCGAGAAGCCCGATGAGGATCCAGATCACGAAGGAACTCATTTTCCCCCCACTGCTTGAAACCTTGAGGTGTTTTTCATAGGTGCTGTTAACCGGGATGATTTTAACCGTCTTTCGGGAATTGGGGAAGGTGTGCTGACGGCTGTCATGGGGGGGTTAGACCTGCCTGGAGCGGATCAATTTGAACAGGGCTGACAGGAAAGGCCAGGGGTTTAATGAAGCCATGAGGAGGATGTTTTCACCCAGGGTGGCATCTTCATTGAGGAAACGGAAGAGGCGCTGGATGGGATTGTGCATGAAAAGGTCGGTGAAGATTCCCTTCATTTTCGGCCCCTGGCGCTGCATGAGCTGGAGCATGATGCGGTCGTTGAAACGGGCCAGGGCTGGGTCGGCGGGGATGTGGAAGGGGTGGTGGTGCTGGGTGAGGGAGCGCACCACGGCGGCGGAATCGCGCTGGATACGCAGGAAGGCGTAGCCGGTGGAGGGTTTGACACGCCCGCCGATGGTGCCGATATTGAGGATGCGCTGACCCGCGCGGCGCGGGAAGGGTTGGTCGGTCATGGGGATGACACCTGATTCCTCGGCCTCGATGCGGTAATGAGTGAGCTTGAGCACATCGTGGATGTAGGCTTGCAAGGCCAGATCATATTCGGCAGGGGGGAGCAAATCCGCTGAAAAGAGGGTGTATTCCACCAGGGCCTGACGCGGAGAGAAAGGTAGGATATAGACAAAGCGCATCACGCCGTGCTGGGGCGTGCGGAAATCAAACATGGTCGGGCGCTGGGGGTTAAAGACATCCGTTTCGGTTTCAATTTCCCAGCCTTTAAAATGCTGTTTGACATCGTGATAGCGGGGATTGGTGATTTTGAATTCGGAGGAGCGAAAGAGGCTGTTAAAGACCCATTCCGCGGTGTAGGTTTGGCCCGCGGCGGTGACCTGGGCGTACTGGCTGCCGTCCTGCACGGATTCGACGGGGGCCTGAAGGAAGGTCACATTGGGGAGGCTGCGCAGGGTTGCTTGGGCGTGGCGGTAGAAATCCATGCCGCGCAGCATGTGATAGCGAAAGGGGGCCAGGGTGTAGGTGCGGGAGAAAGTGTCGGACTCAAAGGCGATTTCATCCCAGGAGCGGTAGAGGATGGGCTGGTAGCGGCTGGGTTGATCGGACCAAAAACACCAGGTGCGGTCGTTCTGGTTTTTCTTTTCCAGGTCTATGATCAGCATGCGCTTGTCGCGCAGGGGGCTGTCGGCCAGGTGCAGGGCCAGGCTCAGGCCCGCCGCGCCGCCGCCGGTGAAGATGTAATCATAGGCTTCCGTGTGTTTCTGGCCCATCGCAGCCCTCCTGTGGGTTAGCCCAGCCAATCGACGATGTAGTCCTCTAGATTATCCATGTCCACTTCATTTTCGGCCTGGGTTTTCCAACGCACAGAGATGCCGGCTTCATGGACGGTGGAAGGATCACCAGAGAGGAGGGGATGCCACCATTCCAGGTCTTTACCTTCGGCCAGCAGGCGGTAGGCGCAGGTTTTGGGCATCCACTTGAGCTGTTGGACGAGGTCGGGGTTGAGCACCAGGCAGGTGGGCATGAGCACGGTGCGCTCATGGTAGGCGGTGCAGCGGCAGCGCTGGGTATCCAGCAGGCGGCAGACCACATCGGTGTAGTAAATCTCACCGGTCTCTTCATCCTGGAGCTTGTACAGGCAGCAGCGCGCGCAGCCGTCGCAGAGGGATTCCCATTCCTGGGGCGACATTTGCGCCAGGGTTTTGGTTTTCCAGAAAGGTTGAGCAGGGGTCATGGGGCGAACTCCAGAACAGCGCCGACCTGGAGGGGGCGGGCGCGTGGGCCGAGGGCGGTTTGAATGTGGGTGATGGCAGCGTCGCCGGTGCAGTGGGCCGGAGCGAGGGTTTGAATGGGGAGGACGTTCAGCTCCGCCAGGGTGTGATCCACACTCTCTGACGAGGCATCTTTGAGGTGGAAGCCGCCGCCGACCCAGGTGAAGGGAACAGAATACTGCGTGTAGGCACGTTGGGTGACGCGCACAATGCCGGGATGGGCACAGCCGGTGAGCAGCACCTGGCTGTGCGGGAAGCGGGTGATGAGGGCGTGTTCGGGGGTGTTTTCAGAAATCTCGCCGGTGGAGAACCAATTTCCGATCAGATGTGCGGGGGCTGTGATTTCCTGGTAGGGACCCAGGGCCTGAAAACGGACTTTATAGGCCTCGGGGGTGGCGGCCAGAAAATAGATTTTTTCCGGTTGGGCGCCAGCCTGGATGAGACCGGCGAGACCGTCGGTATGGTCTTCGTGAAAGTGGGAGAGGAAAACGCGCTGGATTTGGGCGGGAGAAATGCCCAAGGCGGCCATGTTGTGCAGCAGGGTGGGGCTGTCGCCGCCGGTGTCAAAGAGCAGGTTCAACCCATCTTGTTCCAGCAGGGCAGAAAAGCCCCAGGCTTCTTTGAGGGCAGGGTTGGTGCTGCGGTTGTCGTAGATCACCGTGATGCGTAAGGGTGATGGGGTGTTCAAACGGCCTCCAATGGGTTGCATTGTCTGTATTGTAGCAGAAGACTTCAGGAAGCGGGGTGAGAGCGGGTATAATTAGGCGCGCCTGACCCATCTCTTGATACGAAAGAACGCCATGACCTCTGAACTGATGGAAGCTTCCTCCTCCACCGCTCCAGCGGAACCCGCCGCCGAGCGGCCTTTGAATCTGTTCACGGCCGCGCTGCTGCTGTTGTTTTTTCTGACGCTGCTGCGCCGGGCGTGGATCTGCGACGACGCCTATATCACCTTTCGCACGGTGGATAATTTTATCAACGGCTACCGCTTGACCTGGAATGTGACCGAACGGGTGCAGGTGTTCACCCATCCTTTGTGGATGTTTCTGCTGAGCTTCTTTTATTGGATCACCCACGAGATTTACCTGACCAGTTTGGTGATTTCGGCGGCGGTGACCGCGGTGACGCTGGGGATTTTAACGCGCAGCCTGGCCAAATCGGCCTGGGGCGCGGGGCTGGCGGTTTTGGGGCTGACGGTTTCGAAAGCCTTTGTGGATTTTTCAACCAGCGGTCTGGAAAACCCGCTCAGCCATCTGCTGAT
>DAIOUB010000068.1:0-15353 GCA_036751735.1 Levilinea sp.
CAGCGCACCGCGTTTGGGACGCGGGGGTCGGCGGTTCAAGTCCGCCCACCCCGACAGGCACAGCCGCCGGGACACCTCGGCGGTTTTTAGCGAACCATTCGGGTTCAAGGAAGGTGTCTATGGCATTAACCAAAGTGGATGGGGTCATCGAAGCCGTACGCTACGACGATCAGGGTCAGCTCAGCCTGGCGCGCCTGTACAAGCGCATGGGGCCGACCTTCACCGATTATGTCCTTTTAGACCGTGCCCAACTGGTGGAGATGCTTCAGAAAAACAAGCGCATCTACACCGGCGAGCGCCTGCTGCGCCTAAGCAGCTCCTTCCGCTTGGGCAAGCAGATTTTTCTGACCGGCCCGGCGGGACAGGAAGTCCTCAGCACCTCCCGTTCCCAAGTGCCCGAACACGACCAACTGGGCGGGGTGCTGCTGTTCTAACCTGCACAGCCCAGTCTGCCAACCGAGGGTGTTAGTTTTGACCAACCCACTGCTCTCCATCGTCATCCCCGCTCATAACGAAGAATCCCGCCTGCCTGAGACGCTGGATAAAATTGACGCCTTTCTGCAAACCCAGCCCTACTCGGCCGAGGTGGTCATTGTGGAAAACGGCAGCAGCGACCGCACCCTGGATCTGGCCCAGGAATACGCCCAGCGCCGCCCGTACATCCGCGCGCTGCACGAAGAGGGGCGCGGCAAGGGGCTGGCGGTGCGCCGCGGCATGTTGGAAGCCGTGGGGGATTACCGCTTCATTTGCGACGCGGATCTATCCATGCCCATCGAGCAGGTCAACCGCTTCTTGCCCCCCCAGTGTCATCAGGAAATCGCCATCGCCTCGCGCGAGGCCCCGGGCGCGGTGCGCCACGGCGAACCCCCCTACCGCCACATTGTCGGACGGGTGTTTAACACTATGGTGCGCATCATCGCCCTGCACAGCCTGCAGGACACGCAGTGCGGCTTTAAATGCTTCAGCGCCGCCGCCGCCGAGGATCTCTTCCCCTACCAGATCACCAACGGCTGGACCTTTGACGTGGAAGTGCTGTTCATCGCCCGCAAGCGCGGTTATAAGATCGTGGAAGTGCCCATTGACTGGTATTACAGCCCGCACAGCAAAATCAACGTCCTGCGCGATTCCATTCACATGGGCTTAGATCTGCTGACCATCCGCTGGTACGGCCTGCAGGGCCGCTATCGCCGCGTTTAATCCCAAATGGCCTGCATGGGCCACAACTGCACATCCCAATGCACCGGCCCGTCGCTGAACAGGGCCAGCCCCTCAGCGTCCGCGCGCGTGGGGTACAGCCGCGCAGTCAGCGCCGCGCAGTCCCCCGCCAGCAGTTCAAGCACCGAATGATCCCAATAGCAGTGGATGTCCAAGACGCCGCCGCGCAGGGCAGGCATGGGCGCGCTCAAATCCCCGCGCTCCGCCTCCGCATCCAGGCTGGAACGCCCGCGCTCCAAAAGAATCCGGCCGCGTTCCCAGTCCAACACCAGGCGGGTTTGTTCCGCCCCGTCCGGCGTGCACGCCAGCAGCAGCCCCGATTGATTGGCTCCCCGCGGCTCAACCCGCAGGCGAAGTTCCAGCGCCCGCCCATGAGCGGGCAGCGCATGTTCGCCCGCCTCGTCCATCATCAGGCTGAGGCGGTGTTCGGGGCCGCGCAAGGCTTGCAGCTCCGGC
Organism: Levilinea sp.; assembly: GCA_036751735.1. Classification (GTDB taxonomy): domain Bacteria; phylum Chloroflexota; class Anaerolineae; order Anaerolineales; family Anaerolineaceae; genus Levilinea. The sequence goes on from DAIOUB010000068.1 coordinate 1,672, forward strand.
ACAAAGCGCTGGCACAGCGTCCCCTGAGCATCTACAAACAGGCTGCGGGGCAGTGAGATGACCCCCGCCCAGCCCGCCTGGGCGCGCGCCGCCGCGCTGCGGCCTTCGCCCACCCAGCCAAACATCAAACGCCGCCCCTGCGCGTCCACCATCACCTGCGGCGCGTAGAAATAGGCGTTGCCGCCGTCCAGCTTCTCCACCCGTTGGGGTACAAAGCGCTGATCACGGTAACGTCCGCTCATCCACAGGGTGTAGGCCAGCTTGCCAGGGACGGATTCATCAAAAGCCGAAATCAGCAGAACGTGGCGGTCATCCAGCGCAAAAAAGCTGGGGCACTCCCACATTTGGCCGGTCGGCAGGCTCTCGGCGGGCAAATCCGCCGCGGAGAGCAGCTCACCCAGCGGCTGCCAATGCACCAGGTCCAGCGAGCGGTACAGGGGCAAAAAGCCCCCCTGCCCAGGGCGGGCGGAGCCAATCACCTGATACCACCACCCGTCCGGCTCTTTCCACAGGCTGTGGTCGCGAAAATCGGACCCGCGCACGCCTTCTGGCGGGTCAGAAATCACGGGATTGGCGGGGTGCTTGCTCCACTCCAGCAGGTCGGGACTGCCGACGGCCACACACGGGCGCTGCTCCCCCGCGCACACCCCGGTGTACATCAGCACCGGCCGGCCGCCTTCTTCCACCGCGCAGCCCGACCAGCAGCCGTCGCGGTCCGCGGGGCTGTCGGGGAACAGGGCGATGGGCAAATCGCGCCAGTGCACCAGATCGGAGCTGACGGCGTGGCCCCAATGCATCGGCCCCCAATCCGTGCTGTGGGGATGGTGCTGATAAAACAGGTGAAATTCCCCCCGCCAGTGAATCAAACCATTGGGGTCGTTCAGCCAGTTTTGGGGGGCGGTAAAATGGTAACGGGGGCGGTGCAGATCGCCCGCCAGATACGGGCGTTGGGGGCTTATACGGTCTTCATTTGCAGACATCGGTCACCTCACCACAGCGTGCCAGGGTACATCCGGGGTTATCTTTCGATTATACCCCGGCCGGTCTGCCCCGCCGCCGCGGCTATTGACAATCCGGCCTGGGCGCGGTATCCTTGAGCCTGCCCGGGTGGGACCGGCGCGGCGGAAACCTGCGAACCCCGTCAGGTCCGAGAGGAAGCAGCGGTAAGGAGGCCCTTCCGGGCGCCGCCGGCAAACCTGCCCGGGCACTTGTTTTAACCACCCACCTGCCCCAGGACATCATGGAAACTCCCCCCATCTGCAATTACGAAGGCTCCGATTACCAACAGTCTTTTTGGGACCAAAGCGACCGCGCCTATGAGGACGCGGTGGAGGCCGTGGCTTTGCGCCGCCTGCTGCCCGCGGGCGGCAAACGCCTGTTAGAGCTGGGCGCCGGCGCTGGGCGCAACACCCCGCGCTACACCGGCTTTGAGCAGGTGGTGCTGGTGGATTACTCCCGCACACAATTGCAGCAGGCCCGCAGCCGCCTGGGAGCGGGGCCGCAGTACCGCTACGTGGCCGCGGATATCTACCACCTGCCCTTTGTGCCGGGGGTTTTTGACGCCGCCACCATGATCCGCACCCTGCACCACATGGCCGAACCGCGCCGCGCCCTCGATCAGGTGCGCGCTGCGCTGCAGGCCAAAGCGGTTTTTATCCTGGAATTTGCCAATAAGCGCAATCTAAAATCCATTTTGCGCTTTGTCCTCCACCAGCAAACCTGGAATCCCTTCTCACCGGAGCCGGTGGAATTTGCCGCGCTGAATTTTGACTTTCACCCCGCCACGGTGCGCACCTGGCTGCGGCTGGCGCGCTTCACCGTGCAGCGCCAACTGACTGTGTCGCATTTCCGCATCGCCTTCCTCAAGCGCACCCTGCCCCTGCGCTGGCTGGTGGCGATGGATTCCTTTGCGCAGACCACCGGAAACCTGTGGCAGCTCAGCCCCAGCGTCTTTGTGCGCTGCCAGGCCGCGGGTGAAACCGCCGCCGCCCCCGATGGCTGGCTGTTTGCCTGCCCGGCCTGCGCCGCCCCCCTGGACGACACCCCCCCGCGGCTGGTCTGTCAGCAGTGCGGGCGCAGCTATCCGGTGGAAGACGATATTTACGATTTCCGGCTGGACGCCTGATTCTTTCCACTCCCCCACAAAATCCATCGGCTAACTTTTTCCGCCCTACGGGCGGAAGAACTGCGGCCCTCAGGTGGTTTTTTCGATCACCCAGAAGTGCGAAAGCCCCAGCGCGCGCAGCGGGGTGCGCTCTAAGAATTGCAGCAGCCCGCGCAGCACCCGCCCCAGGCCAGGGCGGCGGGCGATGATGTTGTCGTACGCGCCGAAGATGACCGTGCGGCGCACAAAGCGCACCGGCAGACCGGCGAAGAGCGTTTCCAGATCGGCGCGGGAATACACGCGCACATGCGGGGCCAGGCGGTTGCGCCAGGCGCGCGGCAGGTAGTTGACCAGGGGGATATTGCCAAAGCGGTAGCGCCCGCGCCAGTAGATGCCGTGGGTCTCAAAGGGATAGCCGCGGTTGGGGCAAAACAGCACAATGCGCCCGCCCTTGCGCAGCACCCGCACCATCTCTCGCACGGCCTTCAGGTCATCTTCCACATGTTCCAGCACTTCGTGGCTGAGAATCAGGTCAAAACGGCCGTCGGGGAAGGGCAGCTTTTCGCCTGCGCCGCCCACCACGCACAGCCCGCGTTCGGCTGCCTGCTGAGCGCGCGGCAGCTCAATTTCCAGCCCCACCGCCCAGCGGGCCGCCGGGGACAGGCGCTCCAGATACATGCCCAGCCCGCAGCCGTTTTCCAAAATGTCACCGTTGGCGCGCGCCCCGGCCGCTTCTAAAATCATCTGAAGGCGGCGTTCCTGTCCGGCGCGCCACACATACGAGGGTTCGCCGCGTTGGGCTGCCTTCTGCAAATGCGCTGATTCTTGGGTCAATGTGATTTAGCCTTCTTTGGAAAGGGGAACCCAGGCCAACACCGTGGTGCCCTCGCCCGCCGCGGAGGAGATGTCCACATCCCCGCCCACGTTGCGCGTGCGCGTCTGCATGTTGGACAGGCCGTGCCCGATGTTCACTTTTACCTGGGTCTCATCAAAGCCGCGCCCGTCGTCGCTGACTTCCAGCAGGGCGCGGTCGGCTGTCATCCACAGGCTGACCTCCACATGCTTGGCGCGGGCGTGCTTGGCGATGTTGGCCAGGGCTTCCTGGCAGATGTGAAAGAGGGTGATGGCCTGCTCTTCCCCCAGGCCTGGAAAGCCTGTGGTCGGGCCGGTAAGGTTCACATCTACCAGCGAGTTGACGCGGAATTCGTTCACCAGGCGCTTGATGCCTTCCATCAGGTTCTCGTCGTGCAGTTGGCGCGGGCGCAGATCCAAAATGTAGGCGCGGATGTCGCGGATGGTGCTGTTCAGGTCGCTGATGGCCTGATCAATGCGCTGGCGGGCGTGGTCGGGGTTTTCGCTGAGCAGCAGGCGGGCGTGTTCCAGCGTCAGACCCACGGCGTAAATGGACTGGATCACGCCGTCGTGCAGATCCATGCCGAAGCGCTCGCGCTCTTCCAGCACCGCCAGGCGGCGCTGCTGCAAATTGAGCTGCACGTTCTCGATGGCCGTGCCCACCCACGAACTGATCGCCGCCAGGAACTGCATTTCCAGATCGCCCAGGGGTTGGCCCGCTCCCGCCGCCACACAAAATACGCCCTGGGCCCCTTGCCTTCCGGTCAGCGGAAAACAGGCCACCTGACGGTAGTTTTCCTCGCGCACCGCGGGGAGCAGGTCGGGGGTTTCATCGTTCTCCCCCAGGTTCACCAGGTTGGACTGTCCCGTCTTGGCCACCGTGCCCACCATGCCCTCGCCTTCCAGAAACTGAGACTGGGCCCACAGGGTGCTGCCGGAACGGCTGCGGTGGGCGGTGCGCTTGAGCAGTTTGCTGCTGCCCTGGCGCAGGTAAATCTCGCCCGCCTCCAGGCCGAGGTAATCCAGCACCTGCTTCAGCGAGCGGTTGAGCACCTCGTCCACATCGCCTGAGGTGGCCAGGGTGGAGGCCAGTTTGTTGAGCAGGGCCAGGTTTTCATTGCGGCGGGTCAGCACACGGTCGCGCCGGATCAATTGGCGGTAGAGGCGCGCATTGGAGATGGCGATGGCCGCGTAAGAGGCCAGGGTTTCAATCACCTGCTGGTCATTTTGGGTAAAGGCCGGCGCGCCAATTTTGTTGGTGAGGTAAATCTGCCCCAACGAACGGCTGCTCTGGCGGATGGGCACACCCAGAAAAGAGGTCATGGGGGGATGGTGAGGGGGGAACCCCGCGCTGCGCGGGTCGGCGGCCATATTATCCACGCGGATGGTCTCGCTGGAGCGCATCAGTTCACCGATCAACCCCAACCCGCGCGGAGGATGTTCCATCACAGCCACTTCGGCGTCGCTCATGCCCACCGGAATGAAGCGCTCCAGCCCGCCGTTCTCGTCCAAAACCCCCACGGCGGCGAACTGCGCCTGGGCCTGTTCACAGGCCAGCACGGCAATGCGGTAGAGCAGGGACTCAAGCGAAATATCTTGAACCAGCTCTAAACTGGCGCGGTGTAAGGCGGCCAGCCGGTCTTCCAGTTGTTCGCGGGTCAGAGTCACCATTGGGAGTATTTTAACCGATCTTATCCAGATGATCAAACCAAAACAAAAGCCCCTGGCCGGAGCCAGGGGCAAATGGACAAAAATTCGGTTCGATCAGACGGTTTTTCGCCGTTTCCACTGGCTGAACACCATCGCCAGCGGCAGCAAGGCCACGCCCAAAGCACCCTTGCAGGCGCTGAAGGGGTTCGCCGCCGGTGCGGGGGTTTCGCCGGGCTGCGCCGGGGCGCTGGTGGGCTGCTGCTCGCCGCCAGCGCGGATGGGTTTGCGCTGCGTGGGGCCAATTTCGCGGTCCATCACCGTGTCGCCGCTCTCGTCAGCTTTGATCGCCCAGGTGGGGTCAAACAGATCCAGTTGGGCCGAAAAAGCCGGGCTGACGGGCACGTTCAGATAGGTCAAAATATCGCCTTCAGGGCTGGCGCTGTTGATGGCCATGACCGTCATGGTGCCGTCCTGCACCCCCTGGAAGTAGGTGGTGGCGCGCTCGTCCGCCGGGTAAAAGACGAACTTGCTCTCGCCGTCCAGGGCGTAGAACGATCCGGGGATCTCTTCCAGGAGGACGTTATCGTTCAGCCGTCCGGTGCGTTGACCCGCCTGGTTCACCACCATCAAGTTGACGGGGGAGAGCACGCCTTGCAGGTTCATGTTCACGTCCAAAACGGCAAATTCGCGCACCAGGGCATAAGCCCACGGCCAGCGCGGGCCAAACACCTCGACCCCGGGCGCATTCCACAGACCCTTCAGCGCGCTCAAAATCTGCGGCACGTCGCGGTTGTAGCCCACCACGCGTTGTGCCAGCACCTGGGCAATGCAGACCTCGTCCTGGCAGTTCAGGGCCGAACCGCCCGCGGAGACTTCGCTGAGCAGGTTCTTGGCGCCTTCGGCGGGCAAAATCTTGCTGAATTGGTCCACCGCCAGCATGGCAAAGGTCTTCAAATCGTTGGCGTCCACGGCCGGGGCCTGGGCGGTGGGGGTGCGGGTTTTCTTGTTTTTGGGTTTGGCGGTCGGCTCGGGGGCAGGCTCATCCGTGGCGGGTTGATCCACCACCACCAGAGACTGGGTGAGCACATATTCTTTAGCCGCCACCACATACAGGGTGTGCATCTCACTGGTCTGCGGGCACACCTGCTGGGCGCCGCTCAAATACACCGCCGCGCCGTCCAGGTACACGGCCACGGCATTGCTGACGCTCCAGCGCAGATAGGTGCAGCTGCCCGCCTGCAGCACGGAGTCATCCGCATAAAACGACATGGCCGGAGGGGTGGCAATCTGCGTGGTGGGGCCGGGGGTGTTGGTTTTGGCCGTCACCGGGGTAGAGCTGAACTGGCTGGTGGCCGTGCGCGTGAAGGTGGGCTGACCGGGCAGCGAGGTGGAGGTTCGCGTTTTGGTCGGGCCGGTGGTTTTGGTGGGGCCGGTGGTGGCGGTGGAGGTCGGCGTGCGGGTGGGGCCCGGCGTGCGCGTGCTGGTGGGCGTCTTGGGCGGAGCCGAGGTGTTGGTAGCCGGAGAGCCGTTGACGGTGATGGAGCCGTTGCTGGCCGACACCGCCAGATCGTTGCCTTCGGGGTCGGCAAAAGCCATCACGTTGACCGACAGGCTGGATGTGCCCGGCGCCACGCCAGTAAACGTGATGGTGGCCAGGGTCAGGCCGCCGCTGACGCCGCTGAGCGAGCCCAAGTTAAAGCTGACCAGCCCGGCCCCCGCCGAGGGGTTGCACAGGCCGAAGTCAAAGCCGGTCACCGAGCAGCCGGTGGCGTTGATCAGGCTGGAATCATAGCTGATTTCAACCGTGGCCGCACCCAGCTTACTGTCCGCGGGGACATTGGCGCTGACCTGAATGGTTACGCTGCTGCCCACATTCACCGACCCCGAACCAGCCGAGACGGTGGAACTGGCATACAGCAACGGCGCCGCCTCCCCCGGCAGGGCAGTTGTGATCAACAGCAGCACGGCAAGCGATAGGAAAAGCAGCGTTCGTTTCATACAGGTGACTATCCTTTGTTCTTGCCGCCGGTATCCGCAGGCAGCCTGTTTTCCAACAGGCTGCCTGGGTTTATGACATCATCTGTCCCGGCGATTACTTGATGTAAACGCGCACCTTGGCGTCTTTCTTGGCAAACAAGAGCCCATCGGTGGCATTCCAGGTGAAAAGATCTGATCCAGTATACCCTGCCTCAGGCGTGAAGACCAGCTTTGGCAGGTCGAGCAGGGCAATTTCTTGCCCAACCGCCACGTCCGTCCCGTCAAAAGTCAGAACGCCGTGCACGGGCAGGCTGGCGATGCGCACCCGAATCAGGCTGTCGCCGTCCGAGTCTAAGAAGCGCTTGGTGAAGGTGTCCACCGTGAAGGTGAAGGGGGTATCCACGACGGGGCGCACCACTGCGGTGGAGAGGTTGGGGGCTTTATTGGTGGCGTGGATCTTGACACTGACCCGCGTTTCCGCCGGGGCAAAAGAGACCCCGTCCGAGCCGCTCCACAGGAAGCGGTCGGTGCCGCTCCAGTTCACGCCGGGGGTGTAGCTGAGGCTGTTGAGGTCTTCCACATTGATCTTCTGGTTGACCACCACGTCCACACCGTTCAGGCGCAGCACACCCTGAGCGGGCAGGCTGAGCACTTTGATCTTGGCCAACTGGCTGCCCTGCACGCCGCGGAAGCGTTTGATGAAGTCGCTGCTGGTGAAGAACAGTTCCATATCCATGTGGCCGGATTTCTTCACAGACAGCACCACCGGTTTATGGGCGGGCGGGGTGGCCACGCGCAGGCGCGATTCACGCGTGCGTGCCTGCATCTCCAGCCCCGCGACGGTGGAAAGCTCCACATCCACCGGGGTCACCAGGCTGAATTCGCCCGGCTCGCCCAGCGCCTGGAAGGTGATGTCGGCCAGGCGCAGCAGACCGCCCACGCCCATCGTGCTGGTGAGGTTAAAGCTGACCTCGCCCGGGATGGCGGTGTTGCAGGCTTCCATGTCAAATTTTGCTTCGGGATCCACCTGGCAGGTGCGGGGTTCCACCACCGTGGGATCGTAGAGAACCTTCAATGAAACTGCGCCCACCCGTTCTCCCGTGGGAACCTTCAGGCTGACGGGCACAACCCCTTCGTCACCGGAGGGCACGGCCAGATTGACGGTGCGCACCAGGCCGGGGCCTTTGGGGGCCGCAGCCAGCGCCTCAACATCCGCCGCCCCCGAAACATTGGGGCAGAAGCTGTTGGCGATCTTCACGTCGCACTGCAGAACGAAGAGCGCGTCCACCACGTTGCATTTACCGTCCAGGTTCACGTCGCAGGCGGGCAGATAGATGGAACCAGCCGGCGGCGGGAAGACGTTGCTGCCCATCTTCTTACCAACATCGTATTGCAGAATGAAGAGGGCATCCACCGAGTTGGCCCCGTCCTTGCCGTTCACATCGCCGCGCTTGCCAATCAGCACCAGGCCGTCCTTATCGGTGGCGGCCACAGGGTTGCCGTCGGGGTCCTTGAACTCGATCACGACCACATCCACGATGGTGGAGGTGCCGTTATCACCCTTGGCCTTGAACGACAGGTTGGCCAGCTTGGCAGAGGTGGAAACCCCCGCGCTGGAGGTCAGCGACATGCGGATGACATCCGGGTTGACGCCGTCGTTCTCGTAATGGATATTGCAGTTATCCATGTTGAATTTGCTGTCGGGATCCAGCCCGCAGCTTTGCACTTCCAGCAGAGCCGGGTCAAAGTGAATTTCCACCGTGACCGCGCCCAGCTTGGCCGCCGGGATGTTGCTGACCGTCACCGGCACGGTGAAGGTGACCCCGGGGTTGGCAGAAGTGTTGCCCGCCTTGACCACCGCCATCGTGTTGCAGGTATTGGTGGTGGCATATTTGGTGGCCGTGGGGTTCGAGAGGCCGCCGTCATTGAAGGCGCGCACAAAATAGTAATACTTCGTGCCGCAGTCCAGGTTGATATCGCTGAAGGACGTGGTGTTCACCGGCAGGCTGATCACTTCGGTGAAGGCGATATTATCCAGCGAGCGGTAGACCTTGTAGCCGGTTTCGCTGGCCACGTTGCCCCAGGTGAGCTTGATTTCGTTCTTGGAAATCACCGAAAGGGCGAAATTGGTGGGCGCGTTGGGCGGCGTCGGCCCGCAGGGGGCCGTGGTGGCGCCCACCGGCGGGTCGGCCTCCAGCGGGGTATACAGACTGTTGCCGAAGGCGTTGTAGGCGCGCACGCGGAAGTAGTAATCCGTGTCGCAGGTCAGGCCGGTGGCGGTGTAGGTGGCCACGTCAATGCCCACCGCCGCAATCTGCACCCAGCCGCTGGCGCCGTTGGGGCTGCGTTCGATCTTAAAGCCGCTTTCGTTATCGCTGTTATCCACCCAGTTCAGCTTGATGCGCGTCTGCGAATCGGTGGCGGCCGTCAGACCGGTGGGGTCCAGCGGCGCGGAGCAGGCCGCGGTGGTGTCTGAGTCCACGTTGCTGTAGGCCGAGTGGCCGTTGGCGTTGTAGGCGCGCACGCGGTAGTAGTACTGGGTGGCGCAGGCCAGGTTCAGGTTGGAATAGGTGGTCACATTGGCGCCCACCGTGGCAATTTCTACCCAGGTGTTGGTGCCGTTGGGGCTGCGCTCAATCTTAAACAGCACCTCATTGGCGCTGTTGTCCGTCCAGCTCAAATCCACGCGGTCAGCCGACACAGCCGTGACCACCAGGTTGCTGGGGGCCGTGGGCGGGCAGGGCTGCGTGACCGCTCCGGCGATATTGGAGTAGTCCGAGCCGCCCGCGGCGTTCACCGACTGCACGCGGTAGTAATAGGGCGTGCCGCAGGTGAGCGAGCCGTTGTTGTAGCTGGTGCTGTTGGCCGCCGCGGTGGGCGTGGTTCCCAGCAGGGTCCAGCCGCCCAGCCCGTCGGGCGAGCGTTCGATGTTAAAGCCGGTCTCGTTGTCGCTCTTGTCCTGCCAGGTGAGCAGGATATTGGTGGAACTGGTGGCCACCGCGTTCAGGCTGACCGGCGGTTTGGGCAGGCAGCCCAGGGTGGTGACGAGCACCGGGTTGCTCGGCTCCGAAAAGCCGCCCGCGTTGCGCGCTTTCACCCGGTAGAAATAGGTCGTGCCGCACAGCACGGTCAGGTCCGAGTAGGTGGTCACATCCGCCAGGGTGGTGCCGATCTCGGTCCACGGGCCGATGTTGGTGAGGCCGCGTTCCACATGATAGGCCTCTTCGCCAAACACGTCCGACCAGGCCAGATCCACCTGTGTCTGCGAAATGGGGGTGGCCGTCAGGTTCAGCGGGCTGGTGGGCGTGCAGCTCATCGTGGCGGTCATGTGCACGTTGGAGAAGGACTCCCCGCTGACGTTGAAGGCGCGGATGCGGTAGTAGTAGATGGTGTCGCAGGGCAGGCCGGCGTCCATAAAACTGGTCACATCGGCAGCGGTGGTGGTCACCGTCACCCAGTTGACCCCATTGGGCGAGCGCTGCACATCAAACCCCTCTTCCTGCTTGTCGGGCAGGGCGCTGTTATCCGTCCAGCCCAGGGTGATGTCGTTGGTGCCGACGGCCAGGGTCTCCAGATCGGACGGGGCGGGCGGCGGGCACACCGGTGTGGTCACGGTGTCCATAGCCGTCCCCGACTCGCCGTCAATGTTGATCGCGGAGACCTCATAGGTGTACACCTGTCCGCAGGACAGCGACGAGCGGTCGGAATAGCTGGTGACGTTTAAGGACACCCGTTCAATCTCTGCACCATTCCGATAGATAACAAAACCGCTTTCATCCGTACTGTTATCCGTCCAGGTTAAATCCACCCGGCTGCTGGAGACCAGGTTGGCCAGCAAATTCGTGGGTGGCGCCGGTATGGCCGCGAGGACGCGAGCCGGGGGTGCCGCCTGAACCGGCACAGTGCTGGGAAGCACCAGTGCCAGGGTCATGCTCACCACCATCAATAAATTGAGCCATTTGGGAAACTGCTTTGCGGATTGGATCATTCCTCATCTCCTTGCATTCAAACGGACCTGCAGCTAAAGAATGCATCTTCTGTGCCAAACTCAGCGCTCAGCGTTATAAAAAACCCCCAGATTTTCGGGTTTCAACCAGCGCCAAACCATTTTCTATTCAATTAAATCGCAGAATGGCCCCCCCATACATCCCCACATTAAAATAATTTTAGCACGAATAACAAGGAGTTGGGCCGGCTTTTGGCGGTGGGTTTACGATGACACCGGCAGCATACTGCGTTTTTCACGCAGCAGCGCGGTGATCTCATCTGCCCGGCGTGGGTAGCACACCAGGAAGCCCTGAACTTCATCGCACTGCTCGGCGATCAAAAAGTCCAGTTGGCGCTGATCCTCAACCCCCTCAGCGATCACCTTGAGCTTCAAGATGTGTCCCATGGCGATGATGGCGGTGGTGATGGCCGCGTCGTCCTGGTTGTCCAACGTGCGCCTGATGAACAGCTGGTCAATTTTGATGCTGTTGACCGGGAAGCGCTGCAGCTGCCCTAACGAGGAGTAGCTGATGCCGAAGTCGTCAATGGAAATCTCCACCCCCAACTGTTCCAGCTCGTGCAGCAGCCGCAGGGTGGATTCCAGATCCTGCATGGCGGCGCTTTCGGTGATTTCCAGGTTCAGGCAGGTCGGCTCCAATTCATTTTCAGCCAGGGCTGCTTTCACCAGATCTAAAAATTCGCTGTCCTGCAGTTGGTAAGCGGAGATGTTGACCGACACCTGCAAATCGTTTTGCCCCATCTGTTTCCATTCGCGCAGCTGCTGGCAGGCGGTCCGCAGCACCCAGGCCCCCACCGGGATGATCAAACCCGTGTCTTCGGCCAGAGAGATGAAATCGGAGGGCATAATCAGCCCGCGGGTGGGGTGCTGCCAGCGGATGAGCGCCTCCAGGCGGGTGATGCGGCCGGAACCCAGGTTAACCACCGGCTGGTAATATACGTCGAATTCGTTGCGTTCCAGGGCGCGGCGCAGCTCACCTTCCAACTGCAAATGGATCAGGCTGCGCTGGTGCATTTCACTTTCAAACACCTGGAAACGCCCGCGCCCGCTGGATTTCACCTGGTTCATGGCCGTGTCGGCGTCGCGCACCAAATCATCCCCGCTGTCATAATTGCCGGAGACAAAGGCGATGCCCATGCTGGCCGAAACAAAAACTTCCTGCCCGTTCAAGTCAAAGGGCTGGTTCAGCTCATTTTGAATGCGCCCGGCCACCAGTTTGGCTTCGTGCAGGCTGCGGATATCCTCCACCAGAAGGATAAATTCATCCCCACCCAGGCGCGCGATGGTGTCGCCCAGGCGCAGGCAGGTTTTCAGCCGGTGCGAAACTGCGATGAGCAGCTGGTCGCCGCGGCTGTGCCCCAGACTGTCGTTGATCAGGCGGAAGCGGTCCAGATCCAAAAGAAGCACCGCCGCCATGAAATCGGGGTGGCGTTTGGAACGCTCAATGCTGCGCACCAACTGATCCATGAAATAGGCGCGGTTGTGCAGGCCGGTGAGGGTGTCGTGCATGGCATCGTGGCGCAGGCGGTCTTCGGTCATCTTGCGCACAGAAACATCCGTCAAAGACCCTGCCATGCGGCACGGCTCACCCTGCTCATTTTTCTCCGCTACACCGCGCATCAGCGCCCAGAAATAGCGCCCATTACGGTGGAACAGGCGGTGTTCACTTTCAAAATAGGGTTTTTGCCCCTTCAAGTAGGCGTCCAGTTCCAGCTTGACGCGCGGCAGATCGTCTGGATGAACCCGCCCCATCCACTCGCTGATGGATTGGGTGATTTCAGCTTCGCCGTAGCCCAGGATGGCTTTCCAGCGCGGGGAATAATAGACCTCGTGGCGGATCAAATCCCAATCCCAAATGCCGTCCGTGGCCCCGCGCACGGCCAGCGCGTAGCGCTCTTCGCTTTCTTTCAGCCGCTGTGCTGCGGCTTCGCGTTCGGTGATGTCGCGGGTGATGCCCCCATAGCCGCAAAATTCGCCGCGTGCGTCAAACAGCGGGGTGGCGTTCACCTCGCACACCACGGTTTCACCGCTGGGTTTGTGCAGGCGCATCACCATGCCGTTGATCCGCCCGAAGTGGGTGGTGATCTCGGTCATCTCCGGCAAAATCCGCTGCCATTCATCCTCGGTGATCACCTTGTCCAACCGGCCGCCGACCAACTCTTCTGGGGTGATGCCCAAAAGTTCCTGCACCCGCGGGCTGACGTAGCTGAAATAAAAGTCTTTGTCCACCTGCCAGACCCAATCCACGGTATTGTCCAGCAGGTTGCGCAGCCGTTCTTCGCTCTGCTGAAGGGCTTCGGCGGAGCGTTTTTGTTCGGTGATGTCCATGACCGTCACCAACACGGAGCGGTACGCATTGGATGGATCCAGCCGCATGCTGAACCAAATCTGGATGGTCTTGCCTTTAAGGGTCTGGTTGACAGCTTCATACTCGAACTTGGGGCGGCCTTCGGCCACAGCTGCCAGCTCATCCGTGAGCACATCCACGCTGTCCAGGGCCAAAACGGTCTCCAAATTGGCCAGCAGCTCACCCTTGCTTTCGGCTTCGTACATTTGAAGAGACCACTCGTTCACATCCACCGCGCGGATCTTGCGTGCGATCTCGCGCACCACGTCGGGGTTGGCCCGGAAATAGGTTCGGAAATCTTCGACCCCGTCGGCGCGGTATTGCTCAATCGCCTGGCTGACCTGGCTGAAATCCACTTCCCAAATGGCCACCATAGCCGTCTGGAAGATGTTGCGGAAACGCTCTTCGCTGAGGCGCAGAGACTGCTCAGCGGCCCGTTTTTCCACCAGCTCATTTTGGAAATCGTTGAACAGGCTGACCACTTCGCCAATTTCATCCTTGCTCTTCACGGGCAAAGGCTCCACCGCGGCATTGGGGTCCGCCTGAATCTGCTCAATCCGGCTGGAAAGTTGGCGCAGAGGGAGCACCAGCCAGTTTAACACCAGCCAGCTGAACGCCGCCATCACCCCCATCAGCCCCAGGAACACAATCAGCGTGTACTGGCCGATGATGTTGGTGGGCTGGTACAGGATGCGGGTGGGGATCAGGCTGACCAGCACCCAGCCAGTGGGCTGGGAACGCTCGTA
>DAIOUB010000069.1:0-1763 GCA_036751735.1 Levilinea sp.
GAAGGCGAAGAGGTGGATCTGGCCCCGCGCAAGATTCAGGTTTACAGCCTGGAGCTGCTCGAATGGGCGCCGCCCGAAGCCGTCATTGACGTGTACTGCTCTTCCGGCACCTACGTGCGCTCGCTGGCCCACGACCTCGGTCAAAAACTGGGCTGCGGGGCCCATCTGGTGGGACTGCGCCGCACCAAAAGCGGCCGCTTCACCCTGCGCGACGCCGTGCCCCTGCGCAAGCTGCGCGACGCCTTCGATTCGGGCAACTGGTACCAGTACCTCATCCCTGCCGCCGAAGCCCTCTCCGATTGGCCCGCGGTGGAGTTGGATCAGGAAGCGATGGACACCATCCGCCACGGTCACCGCATCCCCGCCGATGAAGGCTCCAAGGGCATGGCCCGCGGCATCAGCGAACAGGGCGAGCTGGTGGCTCTGCTTGAGTTCGATGAAGACACCAAAGAGTGGCAGCCGCGTAAGGTCTTTTTCTCCTAAACGGCAGCCCACATTCCAGGCACACCTACGCCCGCGGTCTGATGCAGCAGTTCTCTTCTCTGGACACCCCTTGTCTCCTGGCCTCCTGGGTGGCGGTTGGCGTCTTTGACGGCGTCCACCGCGGCCATCAGGCCCTGCTGACGCATTTGGCCGCCGGGGCGCATGCCGCCGGTCTGCCCGCCGCCGTGGTCACCTTTCATCCCCATCCCGCCGTCGCCCTGGGTAAGGTGCAGCCTCCCTTTTACCTCACCAGCCCGCAGCAGCGGGCTGAACAGCTTTCCAGCCTCGGCATTGACGCCCTGGTCACTTTGCCCTTCAACGCCAGCCTGGCCCAGGTGGAGGCCGAAGCCTTCATGCGCCAGCTCATCCGCGCCCTCGGTCTGCGCCGTCTGCTGGTAGGCGAAGGCTTTGCCCTGGGGCGCGGCCGCCAGGGGGATATTCCCACCCTGCAAAAGCTAGGGGAGACCCTGGGTTACAGCCTGGAAGTCGTCCAACCCCAGCAGTCTGCCGATGAGATCATTTCTTCCAGCCGCGCCCGCGCCCTGCTGACCCAGGGCGATCTGCCTCAGGTGGCCGCCCTCTTGGGCCGCCCCTACCGCATCGCCGGGCCGGTGGTGCACGGCGACGGCCGCGGGCGCACCCTCGGCATCCCCACCGCCAACATCGCCCCCTGGCCCGAACAGCTCCTGCCCCCGGCGGGCGTGTATGCCACCTGGTTCACCCTCAAAAACCAACGTTATCCCTCGGTCACCAATATCGGCTACCGCCCCACCTTCCTCGCACAAGCCCCCTCCCCTCGCGTGGAGACTCTCGTCTTCGATTTTGAGCGTGACATCTACGGAGTTGATGTAGAATTAGATTTCATCACCCGTTTGCGCCCTGAGCAGCGTTTTCCCAGCCCAGCGGAGCTCATCGCTCAGATCCAGCGGGATATCCAAAACGCACGGGAGACGCTTTCTCATGACTCATAACCCTCGCCAGGTTTATCTGCTCGATCCGCAAAAGCTGCCCCCCGAAACCATCGCGGTGGCTTTTGCCAAAACCTCGCGCTCTCCCCAATCTTTTCAAGAAATCGCCGCCGAACTCACCGAAGAAAAAAGCGCCGAATTCCATGAACGCTGGGTGGTGGGTTACGGCCATGCTTCCGTGGCTGAACACGCCGTGCTGCACATCGCCGTGGAGAATATCTCCCGCCTGGCGGTGGAAGTGCTGGAATCGAACCGTCTGGCCTCCTACACCGAAAAATCCACCCGCTACCAAACCTGGACCCCAGACGGCTA
>DAIOUB010000069.1:1863-13915 GCA_036751735.1 Levilinea sp.
GCCCAGGCCCAGGCCCCCACCCTGGTCAAATATGCCGACGCCCAGCCGTATCTGCAGCGCCTGCCCGAATTCTTCAGCGAAGCCGCCGCCGAAATCCCCACCCCCGATTCTCCCCCCGCCGATTGGTGCACGCTCATCTCCAGCGACCCCGACGGCGAAAACCGCGTGCTGGCCGCCGCCCTCTACCGCTTTGGTCAACACAGCTACCCCCAGATTCTGGCCCATCTGCGCAGCCTGAACGCCAAAGGCCGCCGCGAATTAGCCCACCTGCTGTTGGACGGCCTGGAACGCCACGATATCCCCCTGCGCGAGCTGGAATATTGCAGCTACACTGTGGATCTGACCCTGGATCAGGGCGCCTATTTTGAGCTGAAGCGCCACCGCATGATGACCCAGACCGCCCAGCCCCTCAGTCCGCATCTAGGCTACGCTGTCCCCCGCCGCATCCGCGCCGCCGGAATTGAGGAAGACTACCGCCGCGCCATGCAGGCCGCCGCCCAGGCCTATGAACACCTGGCTGCCTGGAACCCGCAAGCGGCCTCCTATGTCATCCCCAATGCCTTCAACCGCCGCGTGCTGCTCCAGTTTAACCTGCGCAGCGCCTTCCATCTGGTCAATCTACGCACCGCTGAAAATGCCCATTTCTCCATCCGCCGCGCCGTGCTGCGCATCGCCGAACAGATCCAGGCCGCACATCCCCTGCTGGGGGCTTATCTGCGCCTGCCTGCGGGGGAGACCTGGAAAACGGTAGAAGACGCCCATTTCGTGCAAACTGCCTGAATTTCCCCCAAAAGCAAAGTCATCTCTTGACAGAAGCGGCGTTTTGCCTATAATCATACAAAATCATACAGAAAGACTGTGATGAGGACGAGTACATATCGCCCCGGCGGTACAGAGAGCAGTGAACGGTGAGAGACTGCCCGTACAGTGATGTGGAATGGACCTCGGAGTTGCAGGGCAAACGCAAAAGCCAGTAGCCCGCGCCGGAGCTGCCACCGTTATCCAGGCAAAGGGTATCGCGACCTTCGGGTCTGCCGTACCCCAAAGAGTGAGGCTGGCCTTTTCCCCCTTGTGGTGCATCACCGCAGGGGTTTTTTGTTAATAAGGCGCATAACAGCCTAATGTGGGTGGCACCACGGACCTGATCCAGCGTTCGTCCCAACAGGGATGAACGCTGTTTTGTTTTAGACGAAAGGAGACACCATGCCAACCGAAACCATCCTCACCGGGCACCGCCCCACCGGCCCCCGCCATCTGGGCCACCTCGTCGGAACCCTGCACAACTGGGTCGCCCTGCAGGACACGCACACCTGCTTCTTCCTGGTGGCTGACCTGCATGTACTCACCACCGATTACGAGCATCCCCAGCGCATCCCCGCCAACATTCTGGATACGGTGCTGGATTGGCTCGCCGCCGGCATAGACCCCTCCCGCGCCACCCTCGTGCTGCAGTCGGCCGTCCCCGCCCACGCCCAGTTCGCCGCCCTGCTGGGCATGCTGGTCACGGTTTCCCGCCTGGAGCGCGTCCCCACCTACAAAGAGCAGGCGCGCGAATTGGGCCTGACTCCCTCCCTGGGGCTGCTCTCCTACCCCGTTCTGCAAGCCGCCGACATCCTGCTCTACCGCGCCTCGGCCGTGCCCGTGGGCGAAGATCAGCTGCCCCATCTGGAGCTTACCCGCGAACTGGCGCGCCGCCTGAACCAGCTCTACGATGCCGATTTCCCCCTGCCGCGCCCCCTGCTGGCCGCCCAGCCGCGCCTGCCCGGCGTGGATAACCGCACCATGCACAATTCCTACGGCAACGCCATTTATCTCAAGGACACCCCCGAGGAGACCACCCGCAAAGTCATGCACATGTACACCGATCCCACCCGCCTGCGCCCCACCGATCCCGGCCATGTGGAGGGCAACCCCGTGTTCACCTATCTGGATGCCTTCGACCCCCAGCCCGAAGCCCTGCAGGCGCTGAAAGCCAGCTACCGCGCCGGAAAGGTGGGAGACGTGGCCGTCAAACAGCATCTCGCCGCCGTGCTGAACCAATATCTTGAACCCCTGCGCCAGCGCCGCAGCGAACTGGCTCGCCGCCCCCAGGACGTGCTGGACATCCTGCAAACCGGCTCTCAGCACGCCGCCAGCACGGCCCAGGAAACCCTGGACAGCGTTCACCAATATATGGGCCTTTCCTTAGGCCAGTCGTTCAATCGGCTTTCTCACCCAGTCGAAATCGCGCCCCTGGTCGGCGCCTTCTGCTAACCATCCCAATCATCTTTAGGAGGAATTCACCATGTCCGAACAAACCCGTTTTCTCTTGAGCGAAAATGATATTCCCAAGACCTGGTACAACATCAACGCCGACAGCCCTGTGGCCCCGGCGCCCGTTCTGCACCCCGGCACCTTAGAGCCGGTCACCCCCGATTTCCTCAGCGTGCTCTTCCCTATGGAATTGATCCTGCAGGAGATCAGCACCGAACGCTATATTGACATCCCCGAACCGGTGCGCGAGATCTACCGCCTGTGGAGACCCACCCCCCTGATCCGCGCCCTGCGGCTGGAACGCGCCCTGGGCACCCCCGCCCATATCTACTACAAATACGAAGGCGCCTCCCCCTCCGGCAGCCACAAATCCAACACGGCCGTGGCCCAGGCCTTTTACAACAAGGCCGCTGGAACCCGCGCCCTCACCACCGAAACCGGCGCCGGGCAGTGGGGTTCGGCTCTCTCCATGGCCTGCCAGTTCCTCGGCCTCGATCTGGAAGTGTACATGGTCAAGGTGTCGTATGACCAAAAGCCCTACCGCCGCTTCCTGATGGAAACCTTCGGCGCGCAGGTCTTCGCCAGCCCCACCCAGCGCACCCAGTCCGGCCGCAGCATCCTGGCCGCCGATCCTAACAGCCCCGGCTCCCTGGGCATCGCCATCTCTGAAGCGGTGGAAGTGGCCGCTGCCTCCGGCGGGGCCAAAAAGTACAGCCTCGGCTCTGTGCTCAACCACGTCCTGCTGCACCAGACCGTCATCGGCGAAGAATCCCTCAAGCAGATGGACCTTGCCAATGAATACCCGGATGTGGTCATCGGCTGCGTCGGCGGCGGCTCCAATTTCTCCGGCATCGCCTTCCCCTTCCTGCGCGAAAATCTGCGCAGCGGCCAGCGCACCCGCCTGGTGGCGGTGGAACCCGCGGCCACCCCGTCCCTCACCCGCGGCATCTATGCCTTTGATTACGGCGACACCGCCCGCATGGCGCCGGTGGTGAAAATGCACACCCTCGGCCACGATTTTATCCCCCCCTCCATCCACGCCGGCGGCCTGCGCTACCACGGCATGGCCCCCACCCTCTCCGCGTTGGTGGATGCGGGTCTGGTGGAAGCCGTGGCCGTGCGCCAGTTGGAGACCTTCGAAGCCGCCCGCCTGTTTGCTCACACCGAAGGCTTGGTGCCCGCCCCCGAATCGGCCCACGCCATCCGCACCGCCATTGACGAGGCCCTGCAGGCCAAAGCCCTTGGCGAAAAGCGCGTCATCCTCTTCAACCTCTCCGGTCACGGCAATTTTGACCTGGCCGCCTACAACGCCTTCAACTCCGGCGCGTTGGATAATGACGACCTGTCCGAGGAGGGCATCGCCAACATCTCCGCCCGCCTGCCCCAGGTGAACCTCTCCATCCCCGCCTGAGGGCACACCGTATAACAAAAAACACCCCTGGATCTGGGTTCAAACCCGTGTCCAGGGGTGTCATTCTTTCTGTCTTGTGCTGCTGCGGCTATGCGGCTTCCATGCCGATCAAGACCACTTG
This sequence comes from Levilinea sp., assembly GCA_036751735.1. Classification (GTDB taxonomy): domain Bacteria; phylum Chloroflexota; class Anaerolineae; order Anaerolineales; family Anaerolineaceae; genus Levilinea. Next base: position 5,649 of record DAIOUB010000069.1, read on the forward strand.
AATCTGCTGGTTCAGGGCCTGCGGCGGCTTTTCAGAGAGGGTGCGCACCACCTGACCCAGCGTGTACGCGCCCGCCAACGGGATTTGTTTGCCCACTACCCCCTGCACGGCTTCCAAAAAGCGCGGCGACTGGCTTTCGAATAAATACTGCCAGCTCACGTCCGCAAACACCAGCGCCGCCGCCGGGGACGCCCCGCCCAACATGGTGACGGCCTCTTCCGCCGCGCTCTGCGCTGCGCGCACGCAGGCCTCGGGGTCTCCCACCATCAGCCGCGCCATCACCCCCGCTTCTACGGGCGCGTTCATGCGCAGTGAGCCGTCGGCCTCCATGCGCACCGGCGTGCGGATGCTCAAATCGGCGCTGCCCGGGAATTCTTCGATTCCCAGCGGGTACAACCGGATCAAATCCGCCAACGGCGGTCTGCGCCAATCCTGCAAACTGGCCCCGAACACGCTCTCATACACCTCCGCCGGGGTGCGCCCGTCCATGCGCGTCACGCGCAGCCCCTCCACGCGCTCCACTGCAAAGCTCAGACCCACATCCCGCCAGCCGCTGCCAATTCCCACCCCCAGGCGCGCCCGTCCCCCCAGTTCCAAAGCGCTCAAGGCCCCGCCCGCGGTTTGACCGGAGCCGATCAATTCACACAATTCTCCATTGGTGGGAACCGCCAGCCCCCCCGCCAGCGCCACAGGCAGCTCGGTCAGCGCGCCGCACACCGCCGCGCAGTCGCCCTGCACCCCATCCGCAGCGATCAGCACCCCCGCGCTGCTGGAACCGGCCATCTGCATGCCAATCTGCGCCGCGGCGGTCTTCCCGTCCTTGCCGTAATTGGCCAGCCAGATGCCGCGCGCGCGCATCTCCGCCCCGCCCAGCAGCAAAACCGCCGCCTGCCGCGGGTGATCCTGATTGCCATGCAGAATGCGCGGGCTGCCAAAGCCCCACAGCGGGATGTTTCCCAAAACCCCGCTGATGCCGTGCACCAGCTCGCTGCCGTCAAATTCCTGTGAAAACAACACCACTCCAGCCGTGGGTCGTTGGGTTCCCAAAGCGTTTAACGCCTTCTGAACCGCGTCTAAACCAGCCTCGCGTCCGTCTAACCCTTCGCCAATCCCCAGCGCCGCGTTGTTTGCCAAGCCATCCTCCCCGCGGCCTACTCAGCCACTGGTACGGTAAAGTGGAACGTCGTCCCCTTGCGGAATTCGCTCTCAAACCAGATGCGCCCCCCCTGCATTTCCACCAGGCTCTTGGTGATGTTCAGCCCCAGGCCGGTCCCCGGCGATTTGCGCGTTTCGGCGTCTTCCGAGCGGAAGAATTTCTGGAAGATTTTCTTCTGATCCTCTTCGTTGATGCCGATGCCGGTGTCCCGCACCCAGAAATGTACCACCTGCGGCGCGCCTTCCGCATCCCAGCGGTTCTCGCAGGCCTCGGCCGAAACGTACACATACCCGCCGTTGGGCGTGTACTTGTAAGCGTTGCTCATCAGGTTGGTGATCACCTGCAGCAGCCGCACCCGGTCGCCCCACACCGCCGGCAGATCTTCCGGCATGGTGATGTCCAGCACCTGCCCCTTATCCTTGATCTGCTGCTGAAGCGAGCGCGCCACTTCGTCCACCACCTCACGCAGCACCGTAGACTTGAATTCCAGCTTCAAGCGCCCCGCCTCAATGCGCGACACGTCCGCCAGATCGGTCACCAGGGTGGCCATGCGCTCCACATTGGAACGGATCGTGGCCAGGAAGTTGGCCTGGGCGTCGTTGATCGGCCCCACCGCCCCCTTGGCCAGCAGTTCGCTGTAGCCTTTGATCGAGGTCATCGGGTTTTTCAGTTCGTGCGACACAAAGGACACAAATTCGCTCTTGGCCACGTTGGCCGCCTGCACCGCCGCATACAGCTGCGCGTTGGAAATGGCGATGGCGGCATGGTCGCACAGACGGTCCAAAAATCCCAGACGGTCGGGGTTCAGCGCGCGTTCCTCGCGGCTTTCCAGCATCAAAATGGCGGTCGTGCTCGTCTCCCGCCGGATGGGCAGCAGGGTGATCCACTTCCCGCCCGCCAGCAGCCCTTGTTCCACATCTTTGCCCACCGCCAGCGAACGCACCTCGCCGCTTTCGGCGGTATCGCCCAGCGCATAGCGGCTGAGGGGGATCAGTTCCTCCTGGTAGGGTTCCAGCTCGCCCTGGTAGCCTTCGGAGGCCATCACCTGCACGCCCTCCTCATGGATCACCCCCACCAGCCCCGCCTCACATTTGGACTGCCGCAGCGCCCATTCCAGGGTGATGCGCATCGCCCGCCCGGGTTCCAGGCTGGTGTTCAATTCGCGGTCCACGCGCTGCATGATGGAAAGCTCTTCCACGCGCGCCGCCAGGGCCTGATCCGTCAGCGTGTACAGGCGCGCGTTTTCCAAAGCCACCGCCGCCTGGGCCGCAAAGGCCGAAAGCAAATCCTGGTCATCGCGGTCAAAGGGCGAGCCGTCGCGTTTGTTGATGACTTCAATCACGCCCAGCACGGTGTCTTTCACCATCAGCGGCACAGCCAGCAGGCCGCGCGTGGTAAAGCCCGTCTGCTTATCGGTCTGCGGCGCCCACACTTCGGATCCCTGGGTGGAGTTGACAATCACCGCCTGGCGGTTCACCACCGCCTTACCCACCACGCCGCTGCCGGGGGGCAGGCGCTTGTTGATTAAATCGCTGGCCACCGGACCGACGGTCACTTTGAACACCAGTTCATCCGTCTGGTCGTCCATCATGAACAGGCTGCCGGCCTCACATTCCAAAATGTCCACGGCCGACTGCAAAATGTTTTGCAGCAGGGGTTCGGTCTCCAGGGTCGAGGTCAGTTGACGGGTCACATCGTTCAGCGAGGCCAGCTGCCGCGCGCGCCGCTCCGTCTCTTGCAGCAGCCGCGCCTTCACAATCGCCCCCGCCACCTGATCGGCAATCGCCTGCAGCAGGTTTAGCTGCTCGCGGGTAAAGGTTCCGGCCGCGTCGCGCCGCGCCAGGCTCAGCGAACCGATCGTCTCTGCCCCCGCGTTCAGCGGAACCCCCATCCAGGCGTACAGGCTCTTGCGCGTCACGGCGATGCCGTGCTGGCCGCATTCGCGCGCGTAGTCATCGGTCAAAATCGCCCGCCGCTGCCGGATAATTTCCTGCTCCAAAACCTGCCCGGCCTCGATGGGCTTGTTCTCTTTCTGCGGGTAGCGTTCATCGTTCTCCACGCAGAAAATTTCCACCAATGCCCCGCTCTCGCGGTCAAACAGCAGAATGTGAAAATCATCCGTGCGCAAAATCTGGGTGGTCTGGGCGTAAATCAGCTCCAAAATGTCATCCAACGTCAGGGTGATGTTGATCCCCTGGGCCACGCGCGTCAGCACGTTCATTTCGCGCACGCGGTTTTCCATGTTGGCCACCACCTGGGCCCGTTCAATCGCCAGCGCCGCCTGATCGTTCAAGGCTTCCAGGAAATTGACCTCGCGCGAGGTGTAGGGTTCGCCCGAGAGCCGCGCCCCCAAGGCCATCCACCCCGCCAGGCGCTGCCGCCCGGGCAAGGGGATAAAGAGCTGCGCCTGCAAAAGCTGCAAGCGCGCCTGCTCCGTGCGCAGTTCCACCGGCAGGGCGCGCAGATCGTTCAGGAAAAAAGTGGCTTTCTTGCGGTTCAAAGCGCTCACCAGCGGGCTGTGCGCCGGAAAGCGCAGATCGCTGGTGTTGCGGTTGTTTTCGTCCGGCGTCGCCAGGTACATTTCGCTCAGCGGGTCGTACACGAACAGGTGCAGCTGGCTGGGCATCACCGAGCGGTTCACGTACTCGCGCAGGGTGCGGATGATCTGGTGAACTTCAATGGTGGAGGTCAGTTCACCGCTGAAGGTTTGCAGCCGCTCCTGAAAGGCCTGTTCCCCCCGGAAAAACAGGGTATCCACCGAGCGTTCCATCGCCTGATACAGCGGTTTAAAGGCCAGCGCCAGCAGGAAGAACACCAGCGCGTTCAACAGCACCTGGCTCCCCACCCAGCGCTGAAAGATCATCCCCAGGCCGGTCACCAGCAGGGCGTAGCCCGCGCTGACCAGCACCGCCAGGGTGGCGTACAGTACCGTGCGGCTGAGGATAAAATCGGTGTTCAGCATGCGGAAGCGCTGCAAAATATAGGTGGATACCATTGGGTACACCACCATCGGCGCCAGCAAAAACGGCGAAAATTTCAGCGGCCAGAAACGGCTGGTCACAAACCACAGCCCCAACGGGGCCAGGGCGATCATCAGCGCCCAGGTCATCAGCCGCACCTGCTCGCGGTCCACGGTGGAACCCAGGCGCATACGCCGCAGCCTAAGCCAAACCGCCAGACCGGCCAGCCCCAGCGCCGCAAAGACCGTCGCCAGTCCGCGCAGCCAGGGCTGCGCCCCCAAAGCCAAAGCCGCCGCCCCCAGCCCCAGGCCCAGCCCGTACACCAGCCAGGTCAGCGGGGGGAAATGCCCCACCAGCGCGTCGTCCTGCGGGAAGCGCAGCATCAAATCCACCGCCCCCGCCCCCGTCAGCGCCAACGCCAGCGTCCAGCCCGCCGTCCACTGCTGGGTGTTGTAGGCGTCAAACAAACCCGCGCACACCCAGGCGATGGAGACCGCCAGGATGGTAAAGGCCCGCCCGCTGGGATGCGCGCGCCGCACCAGGAACACCCAGGCCCCGCTCACCAGATAGACCACGCCCACCAGATAGGCGAACAGGCGGTAAGGCGGCCCAAAGCTGCCCCCCGGCATCATCTCCGCTGTTCCTGGCCAACGCACCGCCTGGCCAAAATACAGCGCAAAGGCGGCCAACCCGGCCAGTAAATAAGCGAAAACCAGTCCTTGGAAAACCAGACTGCGGTCGATGGTTTGACGGCGGAAGAAGGGGCGCACTTCGTTCATGAAGATCCTTTATTGGCTAGGTTGTCTGCCGTGTTCATTGCGAATCCGTCCGGTCTCCTTGCCGCAGCGCCGCACGTTCGCTGATTTTTTCTGGGTTCACTTACACGTTCCATGCCAGACAGCATCTGCGAGAAAACCCGTTGGCTCCCGTCCAGCCTCCCCACCGTCAGGAGATCTGCGGTGGTGGTGTTAACTGGATTAACCCGCAAGTGCGGAAAAGGCTTCCACACCGCGGGCCTCAAGCTGCCGTCACAGCGTTCCTTCGGTTGGCGATCAGCGGTTTACCGGTCCACCAGCGTGCCATGCTCCTGGAAATCTCCCAAAAATCCGAGATGAGTCTGGCTTTGGTTGTATTATACCAACTGCCGCGCCCAGATGCTCAGCCCCCACCCTCATTTGGCTCACCTGCAAATAACCTGTAAGGCCGGGCAGCCCTATTTTTCCAGCCTCACCCTCTCCCGCCTCAATTGGGGGTGAACACAATCTGGTAATTTATGATCAAATCACTATACTTATTAACAACGTGAAAACCACCCTGTCCTATTACCCTCCCACCGCGCCCCCAGCGGAACTGCCCCTGGGCCGCTATTTGCCGCCTGTCCCCGCCGGGCTGGCGGCCGGCTGGCTGCGTGAAAACCTGCCCCCGGGCGCCTGGGTGCTCGACCCCTTGGGCGCATCGCCCAGTTTGGCTCTGGAGGCCGCCGCTGCGGGCTTTCGCGTGATGGCGGTGTGCAACAACCCCGTGCTGGCTTTCCTGCTGGAGACCCTGGCCAGCGCCCCCAGCCGCGCCGAGTTTCAAAGCGTACTGGCCGACCTGGCCTCCGCCCGCCGCGGGGATGAGCGCATGGAAGTCTACATCAACGCCCTCTACGCCTCGCAGTGCCCCAACTGCGGCCTGTCCCTGCCCGCGCGCAGCTACCTGTGGAAGCGCGGCGAAGCCCAACCCTTTGCCCGCCAGATCGTCTGTCCTCAATGCGGCGACCTGGGCGATCTGCCCCTGGCGGAGATGGATCTGACCACCCTGGCCGCCCTCGGCCCCGATTCCCTCCACCGCGCCCGCGCCGTGCAGCGCCTGAATCTGGACGATACCGACGCCCAGGAGGCCGCCCAGGAGGCCCTGCAAACCTATTTGCCTCGCCCGCTGGTCACTCTCTTCTCGCTGATCAACAAAGCCGAAGGGCTGAGCCTGACCCCACGCCGCCGCCAACTGCTGCAAGCCCTGCTGCTCAGCCTGTGCGACCAGGCCTCGGCCCTCTGGCCCGTCCCCGCTGGACGCTCCCGCCCCCGCCAGATCACCCTGCCGGCCCAATTCCGTGAGGTCAACCTGTGGGCCGCCCTCGAAGCCGCCCCCGACCTGTGGCCTGGCGCCGCCCCGGTGCCCTGTCTGCGCTGGCCAGAGCTGCCGCCCTCCTCCGGCGGCATCACCCTCGTCCCCGCTCGTCTCAAGTCCGTCCTGCCCGTTTCCATTGATTTTCAAGCCGTCGCCGCCGTGCTGCCCCGCCCCAACCAGGCCTTCTGGACCTTTTCGGCCATCTGGGCGGGCTGGCTGTGGGGCGCTTCGGCCACGCAGCCCCTGCGCACCTCGCTGGAACGCCGCCGCTACGACTGGGCCTGGCATGCCGCGGCTCTGCAGCGCACCTTTCAGGCCATGAGCACCCACCTGCCGCCCAAGCTGCCCTTTTTTGCCCTGCTGCCCGATCTGGCCCCTGGGTTTCTCTCCGCCGCCTTCCTATCTGCCGCCTCCAGCCGCCACACCTGCCTGGATCTGCGCGTGGAACCGGACGCCGATCTGGCCCAGGCGCTGTGGCGCATGCCTGATGCGCCCAGTTCCGCGCCGGGCACCAGCCCCACCCTCGCCCAACTGCGCAGCGCCGTGCAAACAGCGGTGCTGGCTCACCTGCGCGAACGCGCCGAGCCGGCCCCCTACATCGTGCTGCACGCCGCTGCCCTGCAAAAGCTGGAAAAAGAGAGCCTCCTGGCTGCCGCTGACCGCAAACAGCTCACCAGCCGCCTGGCCGAGGTGCAAACCAGCCTGAGCGCCGTCTTTCAGATGGAAAACGGCCCCCTGCGCCGCCTGGACGCGGCCGCCCCCGTCATCGAAGGCGGCTTGTGGTGGCTGTCGGACCCGCCCATCCCCGAAGGCGAACCGCTCAGCGATCAGGTCGAACGCGAAGTCATCCGCGCCCTCAGCGGCGGCCAACCCTGGACTCTGCCAGCCCTGCACGCTGCCCTGGCCGCCCGTTTTGCCGGGCTGTTCTCGCCCTCCGATGAATGGTTATCGGCCTGTTTGGAATCCTATGCTGCCCCCGCCCCCCAGAATCCGCTGACATGGGTGATCAAAGCCCAGGAAACCCCGCGCGAACGCCAGACCAGCCTGCGGCAGGCGCGCGCGCAGCTCACCCGCCTGGGGCAGCGCCTGGGGTATCAGGTCAGCGGTTCCACGCCCGTTCTGTGGAGCGAGCACCAGCAAGCTGAATATGCCTTTTACCCCTTTGCCTCCAGCATCCTCAGCCGCCACCTCTTTGCCCCACCCGCCGCCCGCCACAACGTGCTGGTCTTTCCCGCCAGCCGCGCGCTGCTCATCCTGCGCAAGCTGGAATTCAACCCCCAGTTGGCCCAGGCCGCCGCGGGCTGGCACTTCCTCAAGCTGCGCCACCTGCGCCGTCTGGAACAATCTCCGGTCGTCACCCGCGAATCCCTTCCAACCCTGTTGGATCAAGATCCGCTGGGCTGGGAAGAGGCCGTGCAAATGTCAATGTTTGATTAGCGGGTTTTTTTACTTCTTCTGACCGTAGGTTTTAAACTTCTCGCCCACCACCGCCATCTCTTCATCCGAAAGGATCACCGGAGTGCCGATGCAGCGCGCCTGGTAATAAATGCGCGCCACCAGCTCAATTTCTTCCGCGGCGGCAAAGGCCGTGGCCAGGTTCGGGCCCACCGTCACCAACCCGTGGTTGGCCATCAAGCAGGCGTTGTAATTCCCAATCGCCGCCGCAATATGGTCAGCCAGCGCCTGGGTGCCAAAGGTGGCGTAGGGGGCCAGGGGCACTTTGTTGCCCGAATACCCCACCAGGTAATGCACCGCAGGCAGCTCCCAATTTAAGCACGCGATGGTGGTGGCATACACCGAATGGGTATGCACTACCGCGTTGATCTCTGGGCGGGACTGCAGCAGCCCCAGGTGAAAATTCACCTCGCTGGAAGGCTTTTTGTCACCTTCCACAATGCGCCCCTCCGGCGTCATCACCACCACATCTTCCGGCTGCATCTCAAAGTAATCCACCCCCGAAGGCTTAATCGCGATCAGGTTGGCTTCGCGGTTCATCACGCTCAAATTCCCCCCCGACCCGGTGGTCAATTGGGAGGTGATCA
>DAIOUB010000069.1:14015-15111 GCA_036751735.1 Levilinea sp.
GCGGGGTAGCCGTGACCGTGGCGGTGGCCGTCGGCGTCGGCGTCAAGGTCGGCTCGTTGGTGGCCGTGCGCGTCACCGTCACCGTGGGGGTGATGGAAGGAACCTGCATATTGATGCGAATGCGCCGCTCCGCGTAGGTTCCGTCCGTGCTTTCCATGTAAATCCGCAGCGTCACCGTCCCCGTGGGCGGCTTGCGCAGCGGCCAGGTATAAATCCGCTCCGGCTGCTTGTACTGGTTCTTCACCCCTTCCACCAACACCCGCCATTCCTTGGGGTCGTCCCCGGCGCCCCATTCCAGGCGGAATTGCTTAAAGTTCGCGCTGGCATACACCACCGCGTAAATATCCAACGGCCCGCTGGAGATGGTCTGGCCGTCGTTGAGGCCCGCAAACAGGATGGTTGGCCGCGGGTCCCCCTCTTTACATTCCCGTTTGGGGGTAAAGATCACCGGATCTTCAAAACCTTTATCCTGCGCCCAGGCGCGCCCTGCGTCCGTCTCGCGCAGCCACTTGATCGCCCACGGGTCGGTCACGTTCATGGTGAACTTCTCGTCGGTGTAGTCCGCGCAGAACGGCGATTCGCGCAGCTCCGTCCAGGTGTCAATCTTGGTGCGTTTCCACAGGTCTTCTTCCTTGGGCAGCGGCGGCTGATCCATCGCGAACAGTTCGTTGCGCTGCGACGGGCACCATTCCGAAGGCTCAGCCCCCGAAACCGAACAGATCACCCGCTCCACCACCCCCTGAGGCCGCGAAAAGCGCGTGGGGTTGCCGTTGGCCCAGCGCTGAATACCGAACTGCATAAATTCTGACCAGATCGGCGCAGCCCCCGTCAGGCCGGTGGTGTTCTCCATCGGCGTGTAATCCGCATTGCCCACCCACACCCCCACCACCAGGTCGGGCGTGTACCCAATCGTCCAGTTGTCGCGAAAATCGTTGGTGGTTCCGGTTTTCACCGCCGCTTCAAAGGGCAGATTCAGCACGGAATTGGCCCCAAACATGGGCGTGCGCGCCTCGTTGTCCGAAAGGATCGAGCTGATCAGGTAGGTATGCTCCGGCCGCAGCACCTGCTCCCCCTGCGGCGGGCGGTATTCGTACAC
>DAIOUB010000070.1:0-15022 GCA_036751735.1 Levilinea sp.
GGCCCAGGTTGGGGATCTGCCCGGAGGATCGGTCCACATGCGCCAGCAGCCAGCGGACAGCGGCGGCCAGGCGATCTTTACATTCGAGGGAAAAAGACTCGCCGTTGGCCGCCCCCAGGGTGTCCATCCACAGGGAAAGATGGAGCATGAGGCGGTGGTAATTGACCGAGTGCTGCCCGTAGGTTCCGTCGGGGGCAATTTGATCCAACAGGGCTTTTTGGAACTCGGCCCAGCCGCGGGCACGCCAGGGGGCATGCTGCAAGTACAGCCCGGCGGTGTAGAGGCCGGCGGCCTCGGAGAGAAGGTGATTGTTGCGTTGGGCGCGGGCGTAGAGCAAGGTGGGGGGGATGCGGCGGGCATGATCCCACACCGCGCCGGACAGGCTTTGCAGGCGGGCAGGGGTGGAATGGGGCGAGGCGGCCAGTGCGCTGGCGGCGTAGACCCAGGCCATCAGGCGCAGGGCCACCTCCTGGGCGCTGGCCCAATGAGGGCCTTGGTTGGGCGGGTTGTGGGCCTGGAAGGTCTCAAAGGCCTGCCAAAAGGCGGCGGGGAAGCGCTCATCTGCGCTGAGCTGGTAGGCGCGCACCAGGGTGAAGGCCCAGCCAAAGCGGGCAGGCTCCCATAGGTCTTTGATGTCCTGAGATGCTGGCAGGGGGTAGGCCTGCGACCAATGACGGAGGGGAGGCGGTGGGGTGAGGTTGAGGGGGGCGAGGTCGCCGCCGTAGAGGGAAAAACGACCGGCCAACAGGTCTTCGGCTTGAGCCAGGAGGGCTTTTTGCTCCGCCGGGCTGAGCCGGGTGGGAAAGTCGGGTGGGGGAGCGGCAAACAAGGCCAGCGGACGGGCGGAGAGGCCCGCTCCGCTGTGAGGTTGGGCGGCGGGGGTGAGCAGGCGGTAGAAGCCGCTTTTCACCCCCAGCTGATAGAGGGCGTAGCGCGCCGCAGCCAGGCCGCCCAGGTGCTGCACGGCCTGAAACGCGTCCTGAAGGCGGCGGGCTGGGCTCATTCTTCCTGAATCGCCGGCAGAGCGACCGGGCGGCCGGTGGACAGCGATTCCACCGCGGCAAAGGTGGCCAGGGTGGTGCCCCAAATCTGTGGGTAGGGAATAGGCGGCTGCCCGCCGGTCTGCACCGCGCTGAGGAAGGCCTGCCATCCGGCCAGATGACCCTTATCCTGGCGCAGGCGGGAGCGAATCATCTGACGGCGGCCGTCGCGCACCAACTCAAGCGAACGGAAATCATCCAGGACAGCCACTGCCCCGGCGGAGAAGACCTCCACGCGCTCTTTGGGGAAACTCTTATCCCCATTGGCCAGGTACTCAATGGTTCCCAGAGAGCCGTCGGGGTAGCGCAGGTGGATGACGGCGTTATCTTGATGGTAGCGGCCGTCATCGGGCAGGCTCTGCGCCCACACTTCGCTGGGGGATTGGCCGATGAGGAAGGTGAGGAAATCAAAGAAATGGCAGCCTTCGCCGATGATGCGCCCGCCGCCCACGGCGGGATCGTGCAGCCAGTGGGTGGAGGGGAGGAAACCGGCGTTGACGCGGTAATGCACCACGCGGGGCTCATCCGGGGGTAAGAAGGCGCGCAGCTGTTGGGCCAGGGGGGCAAAACGGCGGTTGAAGCCCAGAGACAGGAAAGGGGCATTAGGGGCGCGCAGTGCCTCGGCGATTTCCTCTAGATCGGCGGCGCGCAGGGCCAATGGTTTTTCACAGAAAACGTGCTTGCCCGATTTTAAGGCGCGCAGCACCTGACGGGCATGGTGATTGTGGCGGGTGAGCACGGCCAGAATCTGGATATCGGGATGGTCGAACAACTCGTCTTCGGAAGAGGCGGCGAAGGCGTAGCCGAATTTTTCGGCGGCGTGGCGGGCGGTCAGACCGCTGCCAGAGGCGACCCCCACCGGACGCACCCCGCCTGCCTTTTGGATGGTGGGGAGGAAGACCGCCGTGGCGTAATTGCCGGAGCCGAGCACGCCGACCCCCGGTAAGGGGGAAGCAGCCGTGCTTTGGGCGCGGTTGGGCAGGGCGATGCGGCGCAGGGGCTCGGTTTCGGCCTCCTGCGGGTAGGTGAGCACGACGCCCAGGAAGGGTTGTTTGGTTTTGCCGGTGATCAGCTCGTAGGCATCGGCGGCCTGCAGGATGGGGAAGCGGTGGGTGATGAGGGGGCGCACATCCAGCGCGCCGGAGGCCAGCAGATCCACCACGGATTCCAGATTGCGGCCTTCCGTCCAGCGCACAAAGCCGATGGGATAATCGCGCCCGGCTTCTTCATAACCTGGATCGTAGCGGCCGGGACCGTAGGAGCGGGAGACCTGGAAATGGAGTTCTTTTTCGTAATAAACCTTGCGCGGCATGCCCAGCCCCACCGCGCCGACGGCGATGACGTTACCGCGGTCGCGGGCCACGGCCCCCGCCAGGGTGATGGGGTCGTTGGAGGCGGTATCCGCGCAGATGAGGACGTGATCAAACCCGCGTCCGTGGGTAAAGGTTTGAGCGGCGGCTTCGGCCTGGGGGCGGGCGACGGCGGTGAAGCCCATTTTGTGGGCCAGGGCCAACCGGTCGGGGGCCAGATCCACGCCAAAGACGTGGCAGCCCGCGGCGCGGGCGATTCCGGCGGCGAGCAGACCGAGCAAGCCCATGCCGATGACGGCCACACGGTCGCCAACCTGGGGTTGGGCCAGACGAAAACCGTGCAGGGCGATGGCGGCCAGGGTGGTGAAGGAGGCCGATTCAAAATCCACGGCATCGGGCAGGCGCGCCATGAGGTTTTGGGGGACGACGACCCATTCGGCGTGGACGGCAAAACCACCGCCGGCGCAAGCCACACGGTCACCGACCTGAAAGCCTTCCAGTCCGCGCCCCACCGCGGCGATGGTTCCGGCGGATGAGTAGCCGAGGGGCATGGGCTGATCCAGGCGGTTGAAGGCGGCTTCCAGGGTGGAGAGCAGCCCTTCGCGGCGGGCCTTATCCAGCACCTGACGCACCAGGTCGGGGCGAGAGCGGGCTTTGCCGACCAGACTCTTTTCGGCAAATTCGACCAGCATACGTTCGGTACCCGCCGACACCAGGGACGCAGAGGTGCGCACGAGGGCCATGCCGGGGCGGACGGAGGGCGCGGGGACATCGGTGACAACGGTTTTGCCGTTGCGGAGGTATTGGAGCAACTGCTTCATCGCAGAGTTTTTCCTTCCTGAAGGAATTAGCCCGCCGGAGCGGCAGCTTGCTTCGATTATAGCCCACTTTTTGCAGGGTCATTTAGGCTGGAGGGAAGTTCAGGTATTACGGTTTTGTAAACCGGCGATGAGAGGGTTTACTATATAATTGCTTAAGCAGCACTCCGCCGCCCGGACGGAGCACGCCCCGCAGGACCCGAGGTGATTATGGAAATTCCAACCCAACCGTTGGCTGGCATCCGCTCATCCTACTCAAAAATTTGGTGGGGGTCCTTTGCATTGGCGCTGGTAGGCCTGAGCCTGACGGTTTTAGCGGGGGGCATGGTGTGGCGGGCGGCCTGGGGGGTGCAGGTGGCAGGGACGGTGTTCACCGCGGTGGTGGGGGCGGGGTATGTGTTGTGGCGCAGCCTGACCCACCGCGCCAGTCTGCCGCGTTTGGGGATGGATTGGCCGCTGCTGGTGGGGGGATTGGCGGTGATTGGGCTGTGGATTGTGACGCCGGATCCGCGCCAGGGGATGGGGCGGGTGAGCTGGCTGCTGGCCTATTTGCTGATGTTTTACTTGTTCACGGACGCCTTCGATGTGGGTTTAGATCGCGGCGCGGTGGTGGCAGCCCTGCTGACGGTGAGCGGGGTGGTGGTAGGGCTGGCCGCCCTGGAGACCTTTGCACGTTATGAGGTGTGGTGGGGTCAGGTGGGCTGGGGGATTCAGCCGCCGTTTCCATACCGCCTGGTTTCCATTTTGGGACATTCCAACGCCTATATGGCTTTTGCCAACCTGTGCGCACCGCTGGCTGCGGTAGCTTTCTTCACCTCGCAGCGCCGTTCGGTACGGGTGCTGACGGCCGCCTGGCTGGTGATGTTTGCGCTGACCTTGCCGTTCTCTTCCTCGCGCGGGGGCTGGCTGGGTTTCGGCGCGTGGGCGTCGGCTTTGGGACTGCTGTGGGGCTGGGAGAAAAAACTGTTCCGGCCGTTGCGCCAGATGGTGATGCGCAAGCCGTGGCTGGCGGGTTTGGGCGGAGTGCTGGGGCTGGCAGGTTTGGGTGCGGCGGCCTGGCTGTTTTACCAGCAATTCGCTTCGCACCCCACACACGGCTCAGGGGTGCTGGGTTCGCGCAGCACGATGTGGATGAACGCGCTGAAGATGTGGTTTTCGGATGTGTGGACGGGGGTGGGCCCAGGGCAGTTTGGGCTGGCGTATTTGAAGACGGACGCCTCCATTCCGCCGAACTATTGGGCGACGCATGCGCATAACCTGTTCATTCAGGCCGCCGCGGAAATGGGCCTGGTGGGTTTGGTGGCGGTGTTGGGCCTGGGCGCGGCCATTTTACGCTGGCTGTGGCGGGCCTACCTGCACTGCGGCGAGCTGGAGTGTCCCTGGGTGCGGGCGACGGCGGCGGCTGTGGCGGGCTGGGTGGTGGCCAACCTGGTGGATGACTTCACCCATTGGCCGGTGGTGATGATCCCGATGATTTTGATGATGGGGTTGGCGGGGGCTTCCTCGCGCGAGATGCGAACCCGCTGGGGATTGCCCATCGCGACCGCCTTCATCCCCCTGACCGTGTTGATTGTGCAGTTGGTGTACGGCTTGTTTGGGTATGCGCCTTTGCTGCGCGGTCTGGATGCGGCCCGGCAGGGCGGCTGGCAGCAGGCGGCGGAATATATGAGCCAGAGCGCAAAGCGGGACCCCAATTTCCCCTTTTATTCCACCCAGGCGGGGTTGGCCTGGGCGGCGGTGTGGGGACAGGAACGGGCGGATGTCGGTCCGTTGATTGAGGCGCGCTTTTACCTGGACCGCAGCCTGGACTTGAACGACAGCCCATCCTGGCTGTGGGCGGATCTGGCGGTGGTGGATTGGCACATCGGCATACGCTCGCAGGCCTATGAGGCGGTGGAACGGGCCCGCAGCATTGCCCCGCTGGAACCAAGCTACGCCCTGATTCATGGGGTGTTCCTGGAACGGGATGAAACCCCAGACCTGGCGAGGCGGGCTTACTGGGATGCCCTGGATCGGGCGCGCGATTGGGCCGGACATCCATTTTGGCAGCAGACCGCGCTGCGCAAGGAGGTGATCCGCGATTGGCTGGCGGCCAACCCGGATCTGCCGCAGCCTTCGGGATACTGGCTGGAGGCGGTGGAAGCCGCCGAGACAGGGGATTGGCCCACAGCGCACCTGAGATTGCAGCAAAGTGAATGGGCGGGGGAGGATGGGCTGGCGCATTGGACGGGGCGGGCCCGAGTGGCGCAATTGGAGGGGGATCAGGCGGCTTTTGTGACCGCGGCGGAGAAGGTTCTGGCCGAGATGACGCGTGGAAATCTGCGTACCGGTTTCTTTGCCCAAACCTATTCAAACTGGCTGTATTTCCGGCGCGGTTTGGATATTGAGCTGGTGCCGGGGTACGCGCGTCTGAATGCGGATGTGGGGCAGTTTGCCGTGACACAGGCCTTGTTTGACCTTTACCAGAAACAAGGCCAATGCGCGGAGGCCATTCGCGTGTGGATGGGGCTGCAGGCCAGCAAGCAAGGCTTCACGCTGGATGAAATTCCGCCGATGCCGGCTTGTGAGGGGCTGCCATGAAAGTCCATTTCTCCGGTGCAGGGGTTCGGTGGGGATATCTGGCGCGTGAGGCCGTGCTGATTCTGGCGGGCTGCTATTTGGTGATGTTTGCCAGCACGCACAACGGCCTGGTGATGTATGAAGTGCTGATGGTGACAGCGGGGCTATTGGCGCTGATCTGCGCTTTTTGGCTGGGGGCGGGCCAATATGGGCAGGTGCCGGTGCGGACGGCGGCGTTGGTCTTTTTGGGCACGCTGGTGCTGAGTGTAGGTTTCTCGGTGGACCCGCGGCGCTCGGCGGTGGAAGTGTGGCTGGTGGCGATCGCGCTGTTCTGGTTTTGGCTGGCGGCGGATTTGACGCGGCGCGGCTGGAGCGCGGAATTGATGAGCAAGGCGCTGCTCATTGTGGGCGCGCTGCCCATGCTGTTTGCATGGGTGGAGGCGGGCACCTGGTACGCGCAGTGGGTGGCGTCCAGCGGTTCGTGGATCCCCACGGTGACTTACCGGCTGCCGCTGCCCAATTTCTTTGGGGTGATTCTCAACGTGCTGCTGATGACTGCCCTGGCCCGGCTGGTGATGACCCGCTCGTGGGGGGGCAGAATCATTTTGGGGCTGTGGAGCCTGTCGGCGCTGGTGCTGATCTTCCTGACCTCGTCGCGGGGGGGCTGGCTGGGGACGGCAGCGGGCCTGGGAACCCTGGGGCTGCTGGTGGTGCGCGACCGCGCCGCAGACCTGGTGCGGGCGTGGAAATGGCTGCGGCAGCGGCGAGCGATGCTGGTGATTCTGGCGGTGCTGGGCGCGGCGCTGCTGGCGGCGGTGGGGTGGATGCTGTACCGGCAGACGCTGCACCCGACACACTCGCCGCTGTTTTCCTCGCGGCAGTATTTGTGGGCGCCCGCCTGGGAGGCTTTTCTGCGCTCGCCGCTGGTGGGCAGCGGGCCGTATACCTTCATCTATTTTTATCTGGCCAACGCATCTATCCCGCCGGAGACGCTGTTCGTGTACGCGCACAGCATGTTTTTAGACGTGCTCAGCGGCAGCGGCCTTTTGGGGTTGGGGGCGTTTTTGTGGATGCTGGCGGCCTTGGTGCGCTGGCTGTGGCGCGGGCTGCGCAGCGCACAGGGATTTGAACGGGCGGTGATTTTGGGAGGCCTGGGGGCGCTGGCGGCTTTTTTGGTGCACGGCCTGGTGGACAGTGTGCATCACACCATTCCCACCAGCGCGTGGGTGGCCGCCTGGGTGTTGGGCACGGCGGCCGGCAGCTGCCCGGCTGAAGGGAATGTGCGCCGGACGCGCAGGGGGGTGGGCCTTGGGCTGGGATGGGTGCTGACCTTGCTGGCTGGGGTGAACCTGTGGCTTCTAGCGCCCATGCAGCAGGGGGCGGCGGCGGCAAACGTGGGCGACTGGCGGCAAGCCGAGGCACAGTTCGCGGCGGCGCTGGAACGCGACCCTTATCTTTCGGTGCTGCACGCCGACGCGGGTATGGCCCAGGCTGTGCTGGCGGCGGAGGGGGAGGCCGGGGCGATGCAGCGGGCATTGGCTTACTGGCAGCAGGCCGCAGATATGGACCCGGCCTGGTCAGTGTACCACGCCAACCTGGGGGCGCTGTATGCGGCGTCTGGCCTGAAAGAGGATGCAGAAGCCCAGTGGGCACTGGCGGTGCGGTATGCGCCGCGCAGCCCGCTGTTTTGGTGGAATTACGGTCTGGCTTTGGCGGAGCAGGGCAAGGGGGAGCAAGCCGAACAGGCTTTCGCGGAGGTGCTGCGCCTGGAGCCGCGTTACGCGGAGGGGGAGGGTTGGGCCGCGGCAGGGGAGAGCGCTGCGCGGTCCCTGGCGGCGTGGCGAGCCGCTCAAACCGCATCTGAGCCGGAGCTGGCCGCTTTGGAGGCCGAGACCGCCCAGGGGAGTGGGGTGGTGGGGCCGTATTTGCAGCTGGCGCGGCGGTATTTGGACGCGGGACGCGCGCAGGACGCCGAGCATGTGGTGCAGCAGGCGGGTCTGGTGTTCATCCCCACCGATTTAGACCGGTTGGAGCTGGATTGGCGGCGCGCGGAAGTGCGGGCGGCTTTGGGCGAGCGGGCCGAGGCGGCGCGCATGGGGCGGCAAACCCTGGGCGAGACGCAGGCGTGGGGGGCGAACGGGCCGGGTTCGATGGGCAAGCTGGTGTACGCGCCCCTCATGTTCCGCCGCCCGGGCTTGATCCGCGATCTGGTGCCGCAGGTGAGCGTTCCTGGGCTGGGGCCGGTATGGGCTGAGCGCGCGGCTCAGGTGCAGGCCTGGGAGCGTGAGGAGTGAACCGGTTGAGCCTATTCGTTCAGCGGGTGCTCCATTCAAAATTCTTGGTGAACACCGCTGTTCTGGTCAGCGGCACAGCTGTGGCTCAGGTCATTGGCGTGCTGGTAACGCCGATTGTGTCGCGCCTATATACCCCTGAAATGTTCGGGTTGACCACTGTTTTTATAGGATTTGTAAACTTTTCTTTGGAATTATCGAGCCTACGGTATCAGTTTTCCATCGTGGGGGCGGAAAGCCGTCAGGACGCGCTGGACTTGACCTGGGGTGGAACCATTCTTTCGATCTTCACATCCCTTCTCTTTACCGCAGGCCTTTACGCATTGATCACTTTTAATCTTTTGGGGTTGGGCGTTATCCCAAAATGGACGCTGTGGATTACAGCCCCTGTGATTATTTTGGGGAGCGTCATGGCCAACCTGCGGTATTGGCTCATTCGCGAGAATGTTTTTTCGGTGGTCAGCCGCATATCGGTCTACCAGTCACTTTCCAGGGCCGGGATGCAGATTGCCCTGGGATTGCTGAAGCTCGGTTGGGTAGGGTTATTGTCTTCTGAGATCACCGGTAGGTTGGTAGGCTTAAATAAAATGGTTCAATGCGCTGGGCCTGAACTGCTGTATCATGGGCGCAAGCGCCGGTATCAGGATCTGTTGGGTACTTTGCGGCGATATGCCGCTTTTCCGATTTTTTCGATGCCTTCAGCCATCCTAGATACCCTGGGAGCCAGCCTTTTTTTGCCCATCGTCTTACAGCTTTATGGGGTTTCTACGGCTGGAACATTGAGCTTCGCGCAGCGGCTGGTGTATCTGCCCGCTGGACTTGTGGCGGGAAGCGTGGCGGATTCATTCCAGAGTCGAGTCCGAGAATTCAGCACGTCAGCCCCGGCGCAGATACGCCCGCTCTTTTTGAAAACATCTGGAATGTTATTTCTCTTGGGAATCGTTCCTACCGCGGCATTTATGGTTTTGGGACCCGCTTGGTTTGGGCCGATTTTCGGCGCAGACTGGGTGCAAGCCGGCGTTTTTGCGGCGATTTTGGCCCCTTGGAGTGCAGCAACACTGACAGTTAGCCCGGTGAGCCGGTTAATTTTTGTTTTAGGCGGGCAGCCCTATAAGCTGGTTTATGATCTCCTGGCTTTTATTTTTACGCCGGCGGTCTTATATGGATGCCATGCGCTCCGCATACCTATGAATACCACGTTTATTCTTTTGACAGGGTCTCAAATTTTTGCTTACGGGGTTTATTACTTTTTCCTATTGTATATTCTCCGGCAATGGGAAAAACGACAAGGAATTTGATTTGAAAATCGCGTATCTTGCCCATTGGGACGCAAGCCGTGAAAGCGGCGTCCTTAAGAAAATCCATATGCAGGCTCGCGCCTGGACGAGTCTTGGGAATACGGCGGGCTTATTTTTCTTGTCCACTCAGGAAACATTATGGCCTGGGCTTGCCGATTTGTATGCGGAGGCTGTGGCAAGAGGAAGAATAATTGACCGGCCACAGCGTGCGAGGTTGTTAACAGAACACATTCTGCAATGGAAGCCAGATTGCGTTTATATGCGCTTATCCACATATTACCCGGCGTTTGAACAATTGATGAAAGTATGCCCTACTTTCTTGGAACTCAACGATTCGGACCGCTTTGATTATCACATTGGCGCTACCTGGTGGAAGGAATTGTATCAAAAGGTTACTACTCCGCGGCTGTTAACCCTGGCGAAAGGCCTGGTATATATTGCTCAAGATTTTGCGGAACGAACAACTCAGCCGCACATTCCAAATCTGGTGCTTGGGAATGGAGTTGAATTAGAACGATACCCCGAATTGCCGCCCCATTGCGGTGCCAGGCCGCGGTTGGTTTTTTTGGGCGATCCGCCAGCCTCTCGTGATCCATTATTAAATTTTATGGCGCACGACAAGATCCTGTTTTTAGCCAGCCAATTTCCCCAATGGGATTTTGACTTGATCGGTATGAGGAATCAGGATTTTGTGGAGAAGCTGCCTGAAAATGTTAAGGCGCATGGTTATTTAACACAAGAACTATATGAGCCGATCCTGGAAACCGGTGATATCGGTATTGGTGTTTTAGGCCTGCACCGAAAAGGGCTCAATGAAGCCTCGCCGATAAAAGTCCGAGAGTATTTGGCTTATGGGCTGCCGGTAATTTCTGGTCACCCAGATACTGATTTTTTGGGCGGACGTCCCTTCTTGCTTGAATTACCGAACCATGAAAATAATGTACGTGATGCGCTGTTGGAGATTGAGCAATTTGTCCTCGCATGGAAAGGCAAGCGGGTGAAGCGAGAAGAATTGCAGCACATCTCGTGCAATGAAAAAGAAGCTAAAAAATTACAGTTCATTCGAGACCATCTAAGATAATTTTTGAAGGACCAAAAGGAACACGGCAATGTTATTTGGCATTCAAACAGCAGCACCGCAGAAATGAGTCAATTGCCGGTGGTGTGGGAAAATGAGTTCTACCGTGTGTTTGAATTGCCTTAGGATTTTTTCACTTCGTAGAAAGGTGTGATCTATGTGCGGTATCTTCGGATTGTATTCCCCTCAAACCGGTGTGGATCTAAAAGCGTTTGAACGTTCTGTCAGCCTGATACGGCACCGGGGACCGGATGACGAAGGATATTTGCTCGCGCAAACGCGAGGCGGTCCAGTAGTGCACTGTGGCGGACAAGAAACCGACCGACATATGGCGGTGCAGAATATCCGCGATTATGAGGGATCTTATTTTGATTTAGCTTTGGGGTTTCGCCGATTAGCTATTTTGGATTTATCACCGTTAGGCCACCAACCGATGTCTTGGGCGGATGAGCGTTATTGGATTGTGTTCAATGGCGAGATCTACAATTATCTCGAACTCAGGGATGAATTAATTGCGTTGGGCGTGCAGTTTCGGTCTTCCTCCGATACCGAGGTGCTCTTAGCTGCTTATGCCCATTGGGGGGCGGGGGCATTAAGCAAAATGATCGGCATGTTTGCTTTTTGTATCTATGATCGAGAAGAACGAAGTTTATTTCTGGCCCGCGATTATTTTGGGATTAAGCCGCTGCTGTATAGCTTTGAGAACGGCCGCTTTGTGTTTGGATCCGAATTAAAGGCGTTGCTGCCCTTTTTATCAGAAAAGAATATTAACCCCCCAGCGTTGCATGCGTACTTGCGTTACGGACTGACCGATTCCAATGAGGGCACTCTTGTCGCAGGAGTTCATCATTTACTTCCAGGCCATTGGATGAAGGTTCAGCTGGATGAGGACTTGAGCTTTAAGATTACCCCATATTGGCAAATTGAGACCAGAACCCGCAGCGATATCAGCTTTGCAGATGCAGCTGAGGAATTGCGGCGGTTGTTTCTGCGGAATATTCAAATCCATTTGCGCAGTGATGTGCCAGTTGGCGTGGCTTTATCCGGGGGTGTTGATTCTTCTTCCATCATCATGAGCATGCGGCACTGGGTTGGAGAACGTGTACCCATCCACTCGATCAGCTATATTGACCCTCATCCCATCATCGGGGAAGAAAAATGGGTGGATATCGTTGCGGCAGCCAGCGGCGCAGAAACGCACAAAACACGAGCCTCCGCTGAGGATTTGGAACAAGATATCGACCGCCTCATGATCAGTCAGGATGAGCCTTTTGGCTCGACGAGCATTTATGCCCAGCACCGTGTGTTTCGATTGGCACGAGAGGCGGGGGTGGTGGTGATGTTAGATGGGCAAGGGGCGGATGAACTGCTGGCAGGGTACCGCCCCTATTTTTCCGTGCGGGCGGCATCTCTTTTCCGGCAGTGGCAGCTGCTTGAGGGTTTTCAGTTTCTTTGTACGATTTTTCGACGATCTGAAGAAAGCCGTTTGCGGATTTTGTCGCGAACTGGGTCCTGGTTGATTCCACCTCAATTGCATCAGGCCGCACGATCCTTGATCGGAGAAGAATTTTATCCGGATTGGATGAATCGAAGTTGGTTTGATCAGGCAGGTGTTCGGCCGAAAGCGCTGACAAATTATGTGCAGGATCGCGAAGCTTTAAAGGCATTGCTGCTCCAAGCGGTCACCCAGATCAGCTTGCCGATGCTGCTGCGATACGAGGATCGAAATTCGATGGCTGCATCCGTTGAATCGCGCGTTCCCTTCTTGACGCCGGATTTGGCCAATTTTGTGTTTGCGCTCCCAGAATCTTATATCCTTTCAAAGGATGCAGAAACCAAATCTGTGTTTCGCCAGGCGATGCGCGGACTGGTGCCGGATGTGGTGTTAGATCGTCGGGATAAAATTGGGTTCGCCACACCCGACGGGGAATGGATGCTGAAATCGCAGAAGTGGGTGGACGGGGTGCTCTACGGTGAGAAAGCGCACCAAATCCCTGCTCTGCAGCTGAAAACCCTACACCAAAATTGGGAGGCCATAAAACGCGGGGACCGTCCGTTCGGGTTGGAAGTCTGGCGGTGGGTAAACCTTATTCGCTGGGGCGACCTGATGCAGATCTCCTTCTAAGGGGAGGCAAAATGAGAATTGTTCACCTAACGGACCACTACCAACCCTGGATGGGATATCAGGAAAGCTACCTTCCGCAAGAACAGCAGCGGTTAGGTCACGATGTGTCCGTCATCACATCCAATCGCTACGCCAAAAAAGCGAAGAAACTGATTGAAGGTG
The DNA here is from genome assembly GCA_036751735.1 of Levilinea sp. Lineage (GTDB taxonomy): Bacteria > Chloroflexota > Anaerolineae > Anaerolineales > Anaerolineaceae > Levilinea. The sequence continues at coordinate 12,682 of DAIOUB010000070.1, forward strand.
GAGATCCAAAGCCCGGTACTTATTTCGAACAAGGGGTCAAAGTACACCGTCTGCCGGTGTGGTTTGAGCTGCCCACTCAGGCTGGTTATTTGCTTATGCGGGGCCTGCGCGATCAGTTGGCGGCCATTAAACCGGACGTGGTGCATTGTCATAACATTTTGCACATCACAGGGTTATTAGCTGCCCTTTATCAACATGATCTGGGCTATGCGTTGGTTTATGACACTCATATGTCAAAACTGAACGTATTTCATGCGTGGGAATCCCCCTTGCGAAAACAAATTAAGGCATGGGTTTACCAGTTGGAAGCATGGCTGACCCGTCCGTGGATACCCAAGCGGGCCAAACTTTTTGTGGCCATTGGAGAACCAGAGCGCGAGTTTGTTGAATGGGTATATGGTAGGTCTTGTCCGAAAGTCGAAATTGTGCGGTTAGGGGCGGACCATCGAAAAATTGACTTTCAATGGGAAGAGCGTCAAAAGATCCGGGCAGCATTGGGTTGGGACGAGAACACGATTGTGCTGGGTCACGCGGGGGTACTTCAACCATCCAAGCAATGTGAAATGCTTCTACAAGCGGCGGCACAGTTACAATCCGCGAATACAGGGATTTTATTGATTGGACGAATAGATTCGGAGTATAAGGAAAAATTAGTTAAATTGTCCAGATCACTGGGGCTGGAGCAAAAACTGGTTTTTCAGGATTTTGTGTCGAAAGATGATCTGGCAGGTTGGTTGAGTGCTTTTGATATTGGGATTTGGCCTGGGGATATGACCATCACGATTTTGGAGGCCATGGCGACTGGCCGCCCCGTGATTGCGGTCAGAACGCCTTACAGTCAGGCGTTGATTGGAGATGTGGGCGCAGGATTCTTATTTGAACCAGGGCAACAGGAAGAGCTTAACCGGCTTGTTCAAGCATTGGCTTTTACACCGAATTTGCGTGATGATACCGGGAAACGCAGCCGAAGCGCTGTGGAAATGTATTGGAATTGGGAGGTTATTGCGGATCAATTTGTTGGCTTGTATCAACAAGCGATCGAAGAGAACCGAAAGGGTTGAGCCATGCGGATCTTAATGGCACATAACTTTTACCAACAACCGGGGGGTGAGGATGCCATATTTAACGATGAAGTAGATTTACTGCGTACATTTGGACATCCGGTTGAGACTTATACGGAGCATAACCAGCAGGTAAATGAAATCGGGTTATTTCAAACTGGGATCCGGACGTTATGGTCTGCACCTGCCCGAAAGGCATTGAGGGAACGGATTCGTACTTTTCGCCCAGATATTGTTCATTTTCATAACACCTTCCAGCTGATATCACCGGCTGCCTATGCAGTCTGCCAATCGGCGGGCGTTCCGGTGGTGCAGACCCTTCATAATTATCGGTTGTTGTGTCCGGCCGCGACATTTTTTCGAGCAGGCGGGGTTTGCGAAGCGTGTACGAACCGGCTTTTTCCGTGGCCGGCCGTACGATATCGCTGTTACCGCAGCAGCTGGAGCGCGAGTGGGGTAACCGCCGCGATGTTGTCTTTTCACCGCCTGTTAAAGACCTGGGAAAAACAGGTAGACCGTTTTCTTTGTCTGACGCCATTCGCGGCCCAAAAATTCGGTGAGGGTGGTTTACCTGCAGCAAAGTTAACCGTTGTTCCTAATTTCATTATGAACGACCCAGGTGTGGGCAGCCGACGCAGTCCCTATGTTTTATTTGTGGGGCGGCTGACGCAGGAGAAAGGCGTGGAAACCTTACTGAACGCACTCGACGCATTTCCTGCTGGATGCACCTTGAAGATCGTGGGAGATGGACCCTTATCAGAATTGGTCTCCGACGCGGTAGAAAATCACGGCAATGTTCAATGGCTGGGAAGACGATCTCCGCAAATGGTTTTAGATCTGATGCGTCAGGCAGCGTGTCTGGTTTTTCCGAGCATTTGGTATGAGGGTATGCCGAGAACTTTGATTGAAGCGTTTGCAACCGGTACACCGGTGATCAGCACAGATCTGGGCGCAATGCCCAGCATGATTAAGCCTGGGATTCATGGGTGGCTGGTGCCACCAGGCAATAGCGAGGCATTTGCCGAACGCGTGGGGTGGATGACGGCTCATGAGGAGGAAGCTGCTCAGATGGGAGGGAACTGCCGTCAGGAATACCTGCAAAAATATCAGGCGCGCGACCATTATAAAGCGATCCTGCGTGTTTATCAGGAAGTTATTCAGGCAAGGAGAGCTGATGAGGTCTGATGACGAGAAGGGACCTCGGGTTATGATACTGGGGGTGCCTATTGACCCCATCGACATGCCGGCAGCCCTGGCGCGGATGGGGGCATGGATCGCGG
>DAIOUB010000071.1:0-11765 GCA_036751735.1 Levilinea sp.
TTGCCTATTTCTGGGCTGCGCCCGGTGGATTGTCCAGATAGGTTCATACGATACTCTCAGACCTACAGGTTGTGCAGTTCTTGGGTGGGGGCCATCCAAACGATTTGATTGCGCTGCACGACCATAAAATGCAGGGTGTACAGAGTTTCGGCGCCGGCCAGATCCATGACGGTCACATCCGTGAGGGCCAGGAAGGCGTCGGCGTGGTTGAGCTGATCAATCAGGCGCTCATCGGGCCGGACGTGGAATTTGCCGGTGATGCGGTGCACGGTGGTTTGCAGGATGACATCCACCGGCTCTTTGGAGACGACGGGTGTAAAGATTTTGCCTTTATCTTCAAAATTTGCATACATAGCGGCTGCTCCGTTAGGAATTGTCTTTATCAACAGGCGGCATTAAATAGCCCAGGCCAGCACGGGTGACGATGTGCTGCGGAGAGTGGGGATTATCTTCCAGCTTTTGGCGCAGCCGGGCAATGCTGACCCACAGGATTTCTTTATCTTCGCGGTACTGCGGCCCCCAGATAGCCACCAGCAGATCTTCGGCGGTGAGCACTTCGCCGACATGGTGGGCGAACTGGATGAGGAGGCGGTATTCGGTGGCGGAGAGGAAGACGGGTTTGTTGTCTTTCCACACCTCGGCGCGGGCAAAATCAATGCGCAGATTGCCGTGGATGAAATAGCGGGTCTGGGTCACCTGTTCGGCGTTGCTGGCGCGCCGCAGCACAGCCCGCACGCGCGCCACCAGCTCGATGGCGGAGAAAGGTTTGACCACGTAGTCATCCGCGCCGACATTCAGGCCCTGAACGCGGTCTTGCTCTTCGCCGCGCGCGGTGAGCATGATGATGGGGATATTGGAAAACTGCCGGACGCGCTCGCAGGTGCTGAGGCCGTCCAGACGCGGCATCATGATGTCCAGAATCAGCAGGTCTGGGCCGCGGCTGGCCACCAGTTCCAGGGCGTCTTCACCATTCGAAGCGGTGATGACTTCATAGCCTTCTTTTTCCAGGTTGACTTTCAGCAAGTGCTGGTAGAGGGTTTCATCATCCACAGCCAGAATGAGTGTCATATCCCTTCCCTTTCCTATTTCTGCGCTGCGGAGGGGCTTTCCTGCACCCGCGGCAGCCCGATCTTGAAGGTCGTGCCCTGATTCAGCTCCGATTCGACGGTGATGCTCCCAGCATGGGCGGTGATGATTTGTTTGCAAATGTACAGCCCCAGGCCGGAGCCGCGCACATTGGGGGGCTGGTTGGGCACGCGGAAGAAACGGTTGAACAGAAACGTTGTGTATTCGGGGTCAATGCCAGGGCCAAAGTCCTGGACGCGAATCCACATGGTTTCAGGCTCCTCATCCACACGGATTAAAATATCGGATCCTGGTGCATATTTTACAGCATTACTGATTAAGTTTTCAAATACTTGTGCAAGGCGGCGGGGGTTGGCCTGAATGGGCTGCCCCTGGCTGTGATCTTCGAGCCGGACTTTGATTTCCGGGTAATGCAGGTGGGCGCGCAGGATGATGTCGTTAATCAGGGCGTCCAGGCGCACAGGCTGGAATTTCAAATCCAGCAGTCCGGCCTGCAGCCGGGCGGAATCGAGCAGGTTTTCAATCAGCTCCTGCAAATGGTCGGTTTCGCGGTCAATGATCTCCAGAAATTCGCGCTGGGTTTCGGCATCCCATGAGGTGTCGGAGCGCAGCAGGGTGGTGGTGTAGCCTTTGATGAAACCCAGGGGGTTGCGGATTTCGTGGGTGATGGTGGAGACGAAGTCTTCCTGCAGCAGGGCTTGCTGGTGGCGGTCCTGCAGCATGCGGTATTCCTGCTGCAATTTCTGGCGCTCCACCAGCAGCGCCACCTGATTGGCGATGAATTCGGCCAGGGCCACATCTTCCTGCACGAAGGCCGGCCCGCCAAAGCGGATGAAGACCAGCGCCCCTAGGAATTTTTCGCCGACGCGCAGCGGAAAAGCCAACAGATAGGGCCTTTGCAGGCGGTCTTCGCCGTTGTCGGGCGGGGGCTCCTGGAGGATGTACTGGTGTTCTTCCAGCACGCGGTTGGCGATGGCCTCGCCCCACGAAAGCTCGGCAGCGGCGGTGCGGCCGCGGCCCACGGCGCGGGCAAACAGCACATCCAAACCCGGGTCCGGCTGATTGGAGAGATAGACGGCGATGTTGTCAAAGATGAAGCAGCCGCGCACTTGCTGGGCGATGCGGTCGAAGGCGGTTTTCCAATCGGGGGCCTGAATGACAACCCGGCTGATGCCAAACAGCTGTTCCGGGTCGCTGCAGGTTGGTGTTTTGGTCATTTTTTCCATCCGCCTTGCTCCTCCCTCCGTTTCCATTCAGACGGCGCTCAATCGTGCTCAATCTCTGGCGTGGGCAGCAGAAACTCAAAATGGCTGCCTTCGCCGACCTTTGAAGTCACGTGGATGACGGAACCGTGGGCTTCGAGGATGCGGCGCACCAGAGCCAGCCCCAGGCCTGTGCCCGCGTAGCGGCGGGTGGATGAACCGTCTAACTGGTGGAAAGGTTCAAAAATTTCTTCCACACGGTCCTGGGGGATGCCGATGCCGGTGTCGGCCACAGACACGCGCACGAATTTGCTTTCCTGCTCCAGGCCCAGGGTCACTTTGCCGCCGGGTGGGGTGAACTTGATGGCGTTATCTAGCAGCTGCAAGATCACCCAGGAGATTTTTTCCTCATCGCCGCGCACATCGGTGAGCATGGCGGGCGGGTTCATCGCCAATTCCACCTGATGCGCCTTGGCTTTGGCCTGCGAACGGCTGACCTGGTTCAGGCACAGGTGCAGCACGGAGAAATCGTGCACGCGCAATTGGATATCACCGCGTTCCAGGGTGGAAAACTGGATCATGTCCTCAATCAGCCGTTCCAGGCGGTCTCCGGAGCGCTGCATGACCTCCAGAGCCTGGGTTTGGGCCGCGTTGATGGGGCCGAGATCCGCGTTGATGAGCAGCTCCAGGTAGCCTTTCAGGTGGGTGAGGGGGGTGCGCAGCTCGTGGGAGATGTTATCCACAAATTCCGATTTGAGCTGGTTCAGCTCGGATAACTTGCGCAGGGCCTGTTCCAGCTCGGCGGTGCGCTCGCGGACGCGCTGTTCCAGGCGCTGGTTGGCGTCGGTGAGGGCGTTCTTGAGGGCCAGAATCTGCTCGGTGATGGCTTCGTCCAACAAAGCCCGATCCACCAGCCCCATTTCGTCCAGGATTTGCCCCAGGAGTGGGGCGGCCTGATTGGCTCTTCGCAGTTCGGCCTGATAGGCCAGGGCGCGCTCCAGGTCCTCGCTGCTGAGCAGTTTCTTTTCAACGAGGTAATCTCCCAGGCGGGTGGTCAGGATTTCGGGAGTGAGTTTGGGCGATTTCGACATTCCCATCTCTCCTTGCAGATTGGACGCTTAGGCGCGCCAGACCCATTCGCCAGCCACCATCGTGGCCTGCGGTAAAACGGCATGAAGGGCCGTGGGATCCATTTGGAAGGGATCGGTTTTGAGCACGATCAAATCCGCGGCGTATCCGCTGGCCAATTTGCCCAGGAAACCTTCGCGCCCCGCGGCAAAGGCCGGGCCGAGGGTGTAGGCGTTGAGGGCTTCCTGCAAACTGAGGCGCTGCTGGGGGTACCAACCCTGGGCATCCGGCTGGCCGTTGGGCCGCTGACGGGTGACGGCGGCGTGGATGCCGATGAAGGGGTTGGGCACTTCCACCGGCGCGTCGGAGCCAAAAGCCAGGGCCGCGCCGGATTCGAGCAGGGTTTTAAACACGTAGGCGTTGGCGGCCCGCGGCCCCCAGTATTGGTCGGCGGCGAACATGTCGGAGGTGGCGTGGATGGGCTGCATGGAGGCGATGATGTTCATCTCCGCCAGGCGCTTTTGATCCATCGGGTGCAGGTTCTGCACGTGTTCAATGCGGTGGCGCAGGGCGGGCAGATGGTTCGCGGCTTCATAGGCGCGCAGCTGCTGGTAGGCTTCCAGCACTTCGTGGTTGGCGCGGTCGCCGATGGCGTGGATGGCCAGGCCCAAACCCGCCTGGGCGGCCTGCTGGCCGTATTCAAAGAACTGTTCGGCATCCAGGAAGAGCATGCCGGTGTTGTCAGGTTCGTTTTCGTAGGGCGAAAGCATGGCGGCAGTGTGGGGGCCCAGGGCGCCGTCGGCAAACAGCTTGACCGAGCCGATCCACAGGAAGTCGTTGCCAAACCCGCCGCGCAAACCCACGGCGGCAGCCTCCTGCAGGCTTTCCAGGGGGATGCTCTTAACCACGCGCATTTTCAGGCGTTTTTCGGCGTTGAGAATTTGCAGCGCGCCGAAGGAGCGGGCGCGGTCGAAATCGTGCACGCCGGTGAGGCCCATGCTCCACAGGTTCTGCTGGGCGCGCTCGATGGCCTCGCTGAGGATGTGCACGCTGGGCATGGGGATGATCTTTTCCACCAGTTCCATGGCCGATTCAAAGAGAAAGCCGGTGGGCTGGCCGTGCGCGTCGCGTTCGATGCGCCCGTCCTGCGGGTCGGGGGTGTTGGCGGTGATGCCCGCGGCCTGCAAAGCCAACGCATTGGCCCAACTGGCGTGGACCGATTTGGAGGTGAGGTGCACGGGGTGGTGAGGGGCGGCGCGGTCCAGGTCGCGGCCGTCGCCAAAACCTTCGGCCCATTCATTTTGATTCCAGCCGTGCCCCAAAACCCATTCGCCCGCTGGGGTTTGAGCAGCGCGCTCGGCCACGCGGCGCAGGCATTCAGCCCGGGTAGAGGTTTCGCAGTCCACGCGCGTCAGCCCCAGGGAGTAATATTCCAGATGCAGGTGAGCATCGGTCAGCCCCGGCCAAATGACGGCCCCGCCCATATCCTCTTTTTGATCCCCGGCCTGGGCCAGGTGGAGGATTTCGTCGTCGCTGCCCGCGGCGGCTACCACACCGCGGTCAATGGCCAAAGCGGAAACCACCGGACGGCGGGCATCCTGGGTGTAAATTCGGGCGTTGTAGAGCAGGCGCATGGGATTACTCCTTGGTGAGACGGCTGATGAGGGACTCTAACTCTTCATTGGAGAAGTAATGGATGACTACCCGCCCGCCTTTTTTGCCGTGCTGCAGAACCACGCGGGTTCCCAGGGCGGAGCGCAGGCGCTCTTCCACCGCGGCGACCTCTGGCGAGACCGGCGGCGCGGGTTTGGGGGCGGGCTTTTCGCCTTGCAGGCGCGCCACCAACTGTTCGGTCTGCCGCACCGACAGGCCGTGCGCCAATACGCTTTCCAGCGCGGCGGCCTGGGCCTGGGGGCTGTTGAGCGCCAGCAGGGCGCGGGCGTGTCCTTCGGTGATACGCTGGTCAATCAGCGCCTGGCGGGCGTGATCCGACAGGTCCAGCAGGCGCAGGGTGTTGGTGACGGTGGTGCGGTGTTTGCCGACCTTGACGCCAATTTCCTCATGGGTCAGGCCAAAATCGGCACTTAACTGGCGGTAGGCTTCGGCGGTTTCCAGGGGGGAAAGATCGGCACGCTGCACATTTTCAATCAGCGCCAGTTCCAGCATCTCCTGGGGGGTGGCCTGGCGCACGATGACGGGCACGGTGTCTAAACCGGCGCGCGCAGCCGCCCGCCAGCGCCGTTCACCGGCGATGAGGGTGTAGCCGTTCTCGTTTTGGGCCACCAGCAGGGGCTGAAGGATGCCGTGTTCGCGGATGGAATCGGCCAATTCCTGCAGCTCATCCTCGGCCATGCTCAGGCGGGGCTGGTGGGGGTTGGGCTGGATGCGGTCCAGGGGCACATAGAGGGCGCTGCCCGCGCTGCGCGAAGGTTCGCTGGGGATGAGCGCATCTAAACCTTTACCAAGTCCGCCTTTATGAGCCATGCGTTAATCTCCCTGTTCGGGTAAATCGGGGATATGAATGCCGTCTTGCTCCAGGATTTCGCGCGCCAGGGCCGCATAGGCGCGAGCCGCGGAGGATTCGGGGGCGTAGGTGGAGATGGGCTGCCCAAAGGAAGGGGCCTCGGCCAGGCGAATGCTGCGCGGGATAATGGACTGGAAGACTTTGTTGGGGAAATGGCGGCGAACTTCGTTGACCACATCCACGGCCAGGCGTGTGCGGCCGTCGAACATGGTCAACACCACGCCGCGCACGATGAGCTCAGGGTGCAGCGAGACGCGCACGCGGTTGATGGTGGCGGTGATTTGCCCCAGGCCTTCCAGGGCCAGGAATTCACACTGCACGGGGATGATGACCCCGTCGCGCGCGGCGGCCAGCCCGTTAAGGGTGAGCACGCCCAGCGAGGGGGGGCAGTCAATCAGCACGTAGTCGTAGCGCTCGCTGGCCAGTTCCAGTGCGCTGCGCAGACGCAGCCCCTGATCGGGCAGGTTGGGCAGCTCGATCTCAGCACCGGCCAGGGCGGGCGAGGAGGGCAGCAGGGAAATTTTGAAGCGCGGGTTGTGCAGCACGTTTTGCCCGATGGGGGCGGCGCCGATGAGCACTTCGTAGGTTCCGCGCATGCCCTTTTTGTCTGTGGGCTTTTCTACACCCAGGGATAAGGTGGCGTTGGCTTGCGGGTCGAGATCAATCAAAAGCACGCGCTGGCCGTAATAACCCAGGTAAGCGCCCAGGTTGATGGCGGAGGTGGTTTTGCCGACCCCTCCTTTTTGATTGACGAGGGTGTAAATACGCGTCATGGATTATGCCTTGGGGATGATTTCCACCAGCCCCGCCTGAACTTCATCATAGGTGGGGATGCTGGCCAGACCGCGGCGGGTGACGGACTGCGACGCCAAAAGGGTGGCGAAGCGGGCGGCCTCCCACGGGTTGCGGGTGGTGCTGAAACGGTAAAAGAAGGCGGCGGCGAAGATATCCCCGGCGCCGGTGGCGTCTACCTCTTCTTTTTCGGGGGCGCGGAAGCGGCGCAGATCGCCGTTCCAATACACGCGGCATCCGGCGGCCCCTTCGGTGACCACCAGAACGCGGATGGAGGCCAGCATATCCTCGATCACCAGCTCATTGTGCTGGATATCTTCAATGCTGAGCACGGCCGCCGCCGCGGGGCGCAGAACAAAGTCCGCTTCGGGCCATTCGGTAAAATGCACCCGGCCGCTCTCATCCCAGGAGCGGAACCAGCCCTGGGGGGTGAGGCAGACGTTGGATTTGGGGAAAGACCGCGCCAGGTTGGGATCCACCTCGTGGGCGATGGGGCCCAGGTGGACGATGGGGGCGCTGCGCCAGGTTTCAGGCACCAGGCTGAGGTCCAGGCTGGGGGCTACCTGATGGACGATCTGGATGCGGCCTTCGGGGGTGTAGATGTTTTCGAAGGTGGAGGTGTGATCCCCACGGATGCCGAAGACGGGGATGCCCGCCAGTTCGGGCAGGGCCAGGTCGGCGGAGATGGCGGTGACGATGCCCACGCGCAGCCCCAGGGCGCGGGCGGTGAGGGAGGCGTAGGAGGCGGTGCCTCCCAGCATGGGGCCAGAGGGGGTCAGGTCTTGAGTCAGGTGACCAATAATCAGGTAGTCTATGGGTTCGATGGGCAGCAATTCGGACATGAAATCTCTTTTCGGTCTATGAATAAGGGCTTTCCGGCTCGCCGGGCGCCGCGGTTTCGTTGGCGTCGGAGGGCAGGCCGCGCAGGGCTTCATCCAGGGTCAGGTTGTCGCGGCGCATGCCGGGGGCAGCCGTGCCGCAGTAGGGGCACAAGTTCCAGGGGAGTTCCATCAGCCGCCCGCACTGGTGGCAGGGCTTCTTCAGACGGGTGTGGCAGTTGGGGCACACCACCCAATCGGCGGCGATGCGCCGTCCGCAGCCGGGGCAGAGGGGGTTATCTTCGATGGATTGCAGCAGGGCTTCTTCTTCCAGCGCGCTTTGATATTCATCTTCCAGGCGTTGGGGCGGGCGCAGAATGAGGTACACCAGCACCCCCGGCAGGAAGAGCACCGCCACCACCAGGGTGGCCAGGATGCGCAGCAAGGGATCGCGGGAACGTCCGCGCACGTCGCGGTAGGTCCAGAAGATCAGGCTGAGCCACAGGGCGGCCAGGAAGGCGGCCCCAAAGGCGGTGGCGATGAGCACGGTGCTGCTGAGGGTGGTTGGATCGAAGGCCATACGGAATCTCCAATGTGGAAATTATAGCATGGATGCTGGAGGGGAATGTTGGTAAAGCCCTGCGGCTTTGGAGATTGGTGGCTGGGGCTGGCTTGATGAAAATGGGAAGGTTGTCTATAGTAATAGGGAGTTTTCGTTCATTATTTAGCGAGGCCGTGGGTTTCCGGTAGTGGTAGGGTGCCGTTCGGGTTCATCGAACGCACCGGACGTCTATACACATGTCACTGCGAGACCGGTGGTTTTCCGGTCAAAGCAGTCTCTGCCCTGAAGTGTAGATCGCTTCGGGCAAAAAGCGCCCTCGCGATGACATGGAGGGCAGGGCGCGTCACAGACGCGCCCTGCTACATCATTTGTAAGGGCAGCAGGAGGGGCTTTTGGACAAAGAGACTTCAACGAGCTACCGCATCACCGACCTGGCGTCCACCGACCGCCCGCGCGAACGCCTGGCCGAGGTAGGCGCACAGGCCCTCAGCAACGCGGAGCTGCTGGCCATCCTGCTGCGCACCGGCCTGCCGGGCGAAAATGCCGTGCAGATGGGGCAGCGCCTGCTGCTGCACTTCGGCGGCCTGAGCGGCTTGCAGCGCGCCAGCTTTGAGCAGGTGAGCACCCAGCGCGGGATCGGCCCGGCCAAGGCGGCCCAAATTCAGGCGGCCATTGAATTGGGCCGCCGCCTGAAATCCGCTGAACGCGCCGACCGTCCGGTGATCCACAGCCCGCGCGACGCCGCCGATTTGGTGATGTACGAGATGAGCGCGCTCAGCCAGGAAGAGCTGTGGGTGATGCAGCTGGACACCCGCAATCAGCTGCTGCACACCGAGCACCTGTACAAAGGCTCGCTGAACGCCTCGATGGTGCGGGTGGGCGAGCTGTTTCGCAAGGCGCTGCAAATGAACGCTGCTTCCATAATATTGATCCACAATCACCCCTCTGGCGACCCATCCCCCAGCCCTGAGGATGTGAACCTGACGCGTGCGGCGGTGCAGGCGGGTAAACTGCTGGATGTGGAGGTGCTGGATCATCTGGTGGTGGGGCAGGGCCGCTTTGTTTCGATGAAGGAGAAAAATTTGGGCTTTGGCTAAGGTCAGCCGCGGAGGCCCAGAAGGGTTGAAAAGGTTTTAATCTTGCAATTTTGAAAGCACGGTGTGAACGCAATATTGCCAGATTGACAGATAAGTGACTTGTGCTACAATAAATCGAAGTGCAAGTGGTAGTTCTTATCATGAATAACTGGAACCTCGTTCCGGTTGGCAGACCAGGCTGAAAAGAGCCGCACCAAGGGGGACAGGTTTGCATTCTCAAGTGGACTGAGCGCCAGCACGGGTTTTCAGTTCGCCGGGGTGCAAAAATCGTATAAATTACCTTTCAAAAAGTGTATGATATAGGATGAGCGTATTCTCGCCTTTCACCGGCATCCCTCCGCAGGGATGCATTCCAAAATTAAGGTTCAGCCGCACGAGCGGCCGGAATAACGCCAATGTTAAGCAGCGCTTCTATCAATCATAATCTCGATTCATTTTTCCGCCGGGCTTTGGATATTTTGGCCGGTTTTTTTGGTTTGCTGCTGCTCTCACCCCTGTTCCTGTGGGTAGCCGTGCTCCTGCGGCGCGATTCGCCCGGCCCGCTGTTTTATCACGGCCCGCGGGTGGGGAAAGACGGCAGATCCTTTCATATTCTGAAATTCCGCACCATGTACGAAAAGCCGGAGAGCTACGCAGGCGCGCGCCTGACCGGGCAGGGGGATGTGCGCGTGACGCCCTTTGGGGCCTGGCTGCGCAGTACCAAGCTGAATGAGCTGCCGCAGCTCTGGAATGTGCTCGTGGGGGATATGAGCCTGGTGGGGCCTCGCCCCGAAGACCCGCTGATCATCCAATCCTGGCCGGAAGACATGCGTCACAAGCTGCTGCGCACCCGCCCCGGGATAACCAGCCCGGCTTCGGTGGTGTACCGCGATGAAGAAAAAATGCTCAGCAGCGCCAGCTTGATGGAAGACTACTACCAACACGTGCTGCCCGCCAAACTGCGCCTGGACGCGGTGTATTTGCGCAACCGCACCATCCTTTCCGATCTGGATGTGATCTTTTGGACCCTGGTGGTGCTGCTGCCGATGGCCAAAACGCAGCCCATCCCGCGGCACCTGCTGTACTGGGGGCCGATCTCGCGGGTGTTCAACCGCTATGTGGCCTGGCTGGTGGTTGATTCGCTCATCGCGTTTACGGCGATGGGCCTGGCGGGGGTGATCTGGCGCACGGCTGGCCCGCTGGATATCGGCCTGGCCCGCGCGGCCGGCATCGCCCTGGCTTTTGCGTGTTTGTTCAGCATCTCTAACTGGATGTTGGGACTGGCGCGGGTGGAATGGTCGCGCGCCGCGGCCAGTGAAGTGTTTACACTGTCTTTTTCCACCGGTCTGGCCTTCGTCTTGATGTACGGATTCAACCGGATTTTTGACCTGCGCCTGCCGGGAGCCTTGCAGGTGATGGCGGCCTTATTTGCCGTGGCCGGGTTTACCGCGGTGCGCTACCGTGAGCGCCTGATCACCGGACTGGCCACCCGCTGGCTGAACCTGCGCGGGGGGGTGCGGGCGGTGGGCGAGCGTGTGTTGGTGGTGGGTGCGGGTGAAAACGGCGCCCTGGCGGCCTGGCTGTTTGGGCACGGCTATTTTAACGGGACCTTTGAAGTCGTGGGAATGGTGGATGATGACCCGCGCAAATTGGGGATGCAGATGGAGCGCTACCGCGTTTTGGGCACCACCGAGCGCATCCCCGAACTGGTGGATGAGTACCGGGTGAACGTGGTCTTCTTTACCATTGACAATATCTCCGTCACGGAGCGCGAACGGATTCTGGCGGTGTGCCGCAGCACCCCGGCGCGGGTGGTGTGCATGCCGGATGCCCTGCGCCCGCTGATGGATGGGCTGCTGCGCCCGGCTGTGCCCGTGCAAGCCGCCGCGCCCCAAGACACGCCCGCCAAAAAGAACGGGCACGATGTGAACCCCGGCTGGATTCACGAACTTAACCAACTGGCGGAGGATGGAAAATGGGATCATCTGCGCGAGCGCCTCTCCGAGATGAGCCGTTTAACCACCCCCCAGGATGAAACACAGAGCTGACAAGGAAGCCCATGACGGATTCGTTTTGGAATGGAAAAAAAGTGTTGGTGACGGGGGCAGGCGGCTTCATCGGCAGCCAGCTCACCGAAACCCTGGCCCAGAGTGGGGCGGCGGTGCGCGCCTTTGTGCGCTACAATTCGCGCCGCGACCCGGGGCTGCTGCGCCTGACAGATGAACACCTTTTGCGCGAGATGGAGATTGTTTTTGGCGATATCCGCGACGCCGATGCGGTGACTCAGGCGGTGCGCGGCTGCGACCTGGTGTTTCACCTGGGCGCGCTGATTTCGATCCCTTATTCTTACGTGCACCCGCGCGAGGTGGCCGAGGTGAACTGGATGGGGACGCTCAACGTGCTGACGGCCAGCCGCGAATGCGGCGTGGGGCGGGTGCTGCACACCTCCACCAGTGAAGTGTACGGCACGGCGCTGCGCGTTCCCATTGATGAAGATCACCCCCTCCAGGGACAGTCGCCTTATTCAGCCAGCAAAATTGGGGCGGATAAGATGGCGGAGAGCTTTTACTGCGCTTTTCAGCTGCCGGTTGTCACCGTGCGCCCGTTTAACACCTACGGCCCGCGCCAATCGGCCCG
>DAIOUB010000071.1:11865-14608 GCA_036751735.1 Levilinea sp.
CAGGGCGCCGCGGCTACGATTGCCATGCACCGGCGCGAGGTGAAAATTGACCTGGGGGTGATTGAAACTCTGGGGGACGGGGTGCAGGTGAGCGGCTACATTGAAAAGCCGGTGATCCCGTATCAGGTGAGCATGGGCATTTATGTGTTTGAGCCGCGCGTGCGCAATTACATCCCTGCGGGACAGTATTTGGATTTCCCCGATCTGGTGCTGCGCCTTTTGGCGGCGGGGGAGAAGGTGGTGGGCTTTCCGTTCAGCGGCTACTGGCAAGACCTGGGGCGGCCGGACGATTACGCGCAGGCCTCGGAAGATTTTGAGGCCATGCGCAGCCAATTTTTACCGGAGGCAGAGGCATGAACTGGCGAATTCCGCTGGCGGATTTAGACCTGGGCGCGGAAGAGATGGCGGCGGTGCAGGAGGTGCTGCAAAGCCGCTGGCTGACGATGGGGGAAAAGACGCAGATTTTTGAGCGCGATTTTGCGCAGTTCAGCGGGGCGAAACACGCCATCGCCGTCAGCAACTGCACGGTAGGCCTGCACATGGCCTGCGCGGCGGCGGGTTTGGGGCCGGGGGATGAAGTGATTGTGCCCTCCCTGAGCTTTGTGGCCACCTCGAACGCGGTGCGCTACACGGGGGCCACGCCGGTCTTTGCGGACGTGACTTCGCTGGACGAGCTGACCCTTTCACCCCAGGCGGCGGCGGCCTGCATCACCCCGCGCACGCGCGCCATCATCATCATGCACTACGGCGGCTATGCCTGCCGTATGGAAGAATTCTTTCGCCTGGCGGAAGAACACCACCTGACGCTGATCGAAGACGCCGCCCACGCCGTGGGGGCAGATTGGCAGGGGCGCGCCCTGGGAACGCTGGGGCATATCGGCTGTTACAGCTTCTTTTCAAACAAAAATATGACCACGGGCGAAGGCGGTATGGTGGTGACTCAGGATGACGCCCTGGCTGAACGGCTGCGGCTGCTGCGTTCGCACGGCATGACCAGCCTGACCTGGGACCGCCACCGCGGCCACGCCTGGAGCTACGACGTGGTGGAGTTGGGATTCAACTACCGCATTGACGAGCTGCGCGCGGCCATCGGCGTGGTGCAGCTGGGCAAGCTGCCGGGGAATAACCACAAGCGGCGCGAACGCGTCCGAGAATATCACCAGCGCTTGCAGCAAAGCCTGCCGCAGGTGGGGCTGCCGTTTTTGGGGCGAGAGGAACATTCCTCCTGCCACCTGCTGCCGGTGATTCTGCCGGAAGGCACCCCGCGCGTGCGCGTGATGGAAGACATGAAAGCCACGGGCATTCAAACCAGCATCCATTACCCGCCCTCGCATTTATTCACGTATTACCGCCGGATTCACCCGGAGCCTGTGCTGCTGCCGGTGACCGAAGCCGCGGCGGAACGCGAACTGACCCTGCCCCTCTACCCGGGGATGAGCACAGATGACGTCAGTCTGGTGGTGGATACGCTGGCCGAGGCGCTGCGCGCGTAGCGGCGGGCGGCAAGCCTCCAAAAATTCACAGGTGCGAAACCTTGTGATGGTGGTATGATGGTTAAAGCGTTGTTTTAAGCAGAAAAGGAGGGCGAAATGAAAAAAATCATCGGTCAAATCATTGTGATCACGCTGTTGGTGGCACTGCTGGCAGGCGGCGCCCTGGCGGTGCGGGCATTCCGCGCGCCGCTGGCCCCCGCCATGAAGCTGGATCTGGCCCAGGCCGAGCCGACGGCCGCCCCAGCCGCCAATGCCGAGAAAGTCTGCGGCATGTCCGGCAGCCTCACCATCCTGGTGATCGGGCGCGATGACTACGTCTGGGAAGTTCCGGCGGGTGCGGATGCCATTCGCGTGGTGAAGGCGAATTTTGACACCCGTTCTCTTTCGGTGCTTTCTCTGCCGCGGGATTTATGGCTGAAAACGGATGCGCTGGCCAAACCCTACGATATCGCCGAAGCCCGCCTGGGGCCGGCCTATACGGCGGTTTTGAAGCAGGCTGGCGACACGCAGGAAGGCAATATCACCGCGACCAATGCCATCGGCCAGGTGCTGGTGGATAACTTCGGCCTGACCTTTAACCAGTACGCCACGGTGAAGGAAAGGGCGTTGTCACAGCTGGTGAACACCCTGGGCGGAATTGAAGTGGATGTGGCCCAGACGGTGACCGTCAGCGGCGTGGAGATTAAAGCGGGCAAGCAGACCATGGACGGCAAGACGGCTGAACTTTACGCCCGCTATTTTGGAGCGGGCGAAAGCGAAGCGGCCCGCTTTGACCGGCAGAACCGCGTGATGGGCGGGCTGTTGGCCAAGCTGGCGGATCCGGCCGTATTCGCCAAGGTGCCCGACCTGTACACGCAGTTTAAGGACCTGCTGATCACCGACCTGAGCCCAGAGCAGATCACCGCCCTGGCCTGCCTGACGCGCGAAGTGGGCACTGGGAAGATCCAATTGGGGTCGCTCCCCGCGGATCAGCTTTCCACCGCAGCGGACGGCGCGGTGCAGTTGAAAGACCTGGCGGCCACCAAGAAGTCGGTTCTGGAATTCTTGGGGAAGTAAAGGGGACTGATATTTCTCCAGGCCAGCCGCGTCTTTTTCTGTGAGACGCGGCTGGCAGACTTTATCCTCGTTTTTGGACTCGCGCGCTGAGAAAACAGGTATAATTTTTATCATCTTGAGATCGAATCTCACCGCGGGAGTATCCAAAACGGGACAATGGCACAAACATCCAATTCGAAGCAAAACATCTTAGG
>DAIOUB010000072.1:0-10091 GCA_036751735.1 Levilinea sp.
GTGGGTGGGGTTCGTTTATTTGCTTTCTTGGCGTTCTTTGCTTCTTAGCGGTGAAAAAACATGTCTTTAAACCGCGAAGGCGCCAAGGACGCAAAGGTGGGTGGGGATCGTTTAATTGCTTTCTTGGCGTTCTTTGCTTCTTGGCGGTGAAGAAAACATGTCTTGGAACCGCGGAGGCGCCAAGGACGCAAAGGGGTCAAGCGATATGCGCACGTCAAGTAGGGGCGCGCCCTCACATACCGAGGGCCCCCAACCTAAGGTTTTTTATTCGAGAGGGAATTTGTGCCCCAGGAGGCAATGGAATGACCCCCCGAACGGGGGGCCCCCAACCTAAGGTTTTTTTATCCGAGAGGGAATTTGTGCCCCAGGAGGGAATTGAACCCCCAACCTAGGCGTTAGGAGTGCCTTGCTCTGTCCTTTTGAGCTACTGGGGCCTAAGCGCATTATAGCATAATTTCCCCTCGATCCGCGGCTTAAGCCTCGGCGCTCAGCTCTCCCAGCCAGGCCAGCACCCGCGCTTCAATTTCATCCCGCACCCGCCGAAAACGCCGCAATTGAGCCGGCGCATCCCCCACATCCACGGCGGGGTCTTCAAACGGCCAATGCAGACGAACGCCCATGCCGGGGAAAATGGGGCATTGTTCCTCGGCGCGGCTGCACACCGTGATCAAGTACCCAAAGTGCATTTTGCCCAAATAGGTTTGCAGCGTTTTGGACGTGTGGCTGCTCATGTCCAAACCGGCCTCCTCCATCACCTGCGCCGTCAACGGGTGCAGGCCCTTGGGTTCCAGACCCGCCGAATGCACCTCAAACCGCTCGCCCGCGTAATGGCGCAGCCAGGCCTCAGCCATCTGACTGCGGGCCGAATTGCCCGTACACAAAAACAGCACCCGAATTTTCGTCATATCCCTCTCGCTCCCGTAGACCTAAAAGTGCCGCCAAACCGGCAGCCCGTACCCTGTTAATATACCCCGCCGCTGTTAACAGCCCGCAGCAAATAAGTTATCGTTGGGTTAACAAAGCACATCCCACCCCAGCGCCAACCAAAAACCGCCCGGATGGGCGGTTTTAGATTCTATTTTTCGCTTTGCGGCCGCGCTAGGAACCGTAAGCGTCTTCGTAGTCCTGCATGGCGGCTTCCACCACCTGCATGGCGCGCTTGGCGTCGTACACCTCTTCAATAAAGGTCTGGGCTTCCTTGCCCGGCACCAGCTTGTACGTGCTGAAATAGTGGCGTAAACGCTCCACCAGCACCTTGGGCAGGTCGTCAATATCCTGGGCGCTCTCCCAGAACAAATCGTTGGCCAGCACGGCGATGATCTTATCATCCGCCTCGCCGTTATCCACCATCAGCATGCCGCCCACCACGCGCACGTTCAGGATCACTTCTGATTTGGTGATGGGCCGTTCGCTGATCACGCAGATGTCCAACGGGTCGCCGTCGCCGCGCCCCGCCGCCATGGTCAACTGGCTGACGCGGTCGCCGCAAAAGGTGCGCGGGATAAAGCCGTACAGGGTGGGCGGCTGCGAAGAGCTGCGCTGCGGACGATCTACCCGCAGATAACCGGTGGTTTTTTCCACCTCGTATTTCACCAGGTCAAAGGGGGTAATTTCGATATAAGCGTGGACGATATGGGGCGGCTGGGGGCCAACCTGCAGACCGTGCCACGGGTGCGGGCGCCAACGAAAGAAGGGGTTAGGAAAAGACATGATCATTCCTCCTGTTCCATTTTACTATGAACCCGGTAAAATAAGAGCAGGTTTCACCATTTTTTGCAAACGGAGGGTTCATTGAGCGACATCAGCATTTTATTAGACCTGGTCCTGGCGGCCATGGCTATCGCCATCATCTGGCGCGGCGATTTTAACATCAGCGCCAACCGGCGGCTCACCGCCGTGCGCGCCCGCATCCTGGCCAGCCTGCTGCTCATCGGCATCGCTGTGGGTTACCTGGGCGGCTTCTTCCGCACCGTCAGCACCCTCACCATGGTGGCTATTTTGATTTTGGCCTACGTCCTCTCTGAAAAAATCGAGCCGCAGGAACCGAAAAAGTAAGCCGCCGCACCCAGGGGGCAAAAACCTGCTCTGCGCCCTTCCTCCCAACCGCGTCTGAAAAAGTCCGCGGCCTTTTGGTATAATGGAGCTTCAGTCCGGGGTCATAGAAAGGCTCTTGAAATCCATCGGCTGATGAGGTAAAATAAATAAAACATAAGTTCTAAATTCTCGCCCCACCGGTCCCCGCGGGTCGCAGCCTGGCCTGAGTGTTTTGCCGGTGGGATTTTTATGAACCTGGGAGCCGCGCATGGTGAAATACAGCGCCGATCAAATTATCGAACTCGAATTCCTGGAAGCCGTCCGGCGGCGCCCAGGCATGTACATTGGCAACAACAACACCCACGGTCTGCACCACATCCTGCTGGAAGTGGTGGACAACGCCGTGGATGAATGCATGGCTGGCTATGCCGACCTGATCCGCGTGACCATTTTCCGCGACGGAACCGTCACCGTGGAAGACAACGGCCGCGGCATCCCCATTGATTTCAAAACCGAATCGGGCATGAGCGCCATGACTCAGGTGCTGCTCAAGCCGCATGCGGGCGGCAAATTTGGTGGGGACGAATCGGCTTACAGCAGTTCCGGCGGCCTGCACGGCATCGGCCTGAAATGCACCAACGCCTTTTCCTCCCTGCTCCAGGTGGAATCGCGCCGCCACGGGCTGGCCTTCCGCCAGGTCTTCTCCGAAGGCGGCCTGCCGAAAACAGAAGTGGAAATTTTCGACGCCTCCGGCAAGGTCGGCGAAATCAATTCCGAAACCGCCCTGCGCCTTGACCGAAAAGAGATGGCCGCCGCCCTGGACGTGAAGGGCAAAAAAGTGCCGGTGCAGACCATCACCGGGCAGCGCAGCGGTTTCAGCCTGACCTTCCGCCCTAACCGCGCCTGGTTTGCCCGCGAGATGGATTGGCCCAACCCGGAGCAGAGCGTCCCCTGGGATGCCGAGCGCCTGGATACGCGCTTCCGCCAGATCGCTCACCTCTATCCCGGCGTGCGCATCGAATTTCACGACCAGCGCGACGCGCGCAGCGAACCGCGCGTGTACTTCTCGAAGAACGGCCTGGTGGATTACATCGCCTATTTGAATGAAGGCCTCGATCCGCTGCACAAACCGATCATTTTCCGCGATAAAAGCGAAATTGACACCGAAAGCGGCAAGCAAAGCGTGGAAATTGAGGTGGCCATCCAGTATGCGGGCGAAGAAACGCAGATTTATTCCTTCGTCAACGCCATCCCCACCCCCCTGGGCGGCACGCACGTCACCGCTTTTAAGGCCGGCCTCACCAAAGCCGTCAAGCAGTTCGCCGTCTCCAAAAAGCTCTTCAAGGGTGAAGAGGATGTGCGCGGGGATGACGCCCTGCTGGGCCTGACCGCCATCGTCAAAGTGACCATGACCGGCACGCCGCAGTTCCTCTCGCAGACCAAAGAAAGCCTCACCAGCCCCGAAGTGCACGGGCCGGTGCTTTCGGGCACCTACAACTACATGAGCGACTATCTGGAGAAGAACATCCCCATCGGCAAGGTCATCGTCAACCAGGCCGTGGCCGCCGCCCGCGGGCGCGAAGCCGCCACCCAGGCTCGCCGGTTGGTGATCAAAAAATCCGCGATGGACGCCGGGGAATATGTGCTGGGCAAGCTGGCCGATATCCAGCGGCGCGGCGGCAACCCCGTGGTGCCCCTGGAATATACCGCCCTCTACCTGGTGGAAGGCGACAGCGCCGGAGGCTCCTGCAAACAGGGGCGCGATTCGCGCTACCACGCCATCCTGCCCTTGCGCGGCAAGATCCCCAACGTTGAGAAGATGAACATCAACGAAATCCTCAAGAACCGCGAAATCGCCGCCATCATCGCCGCGGTGGGTTCGGGGGTGGGCGCCGACTGCGACATTTCCAGCATGCGCTACGGGCGCATCAGCGTGCTGGTAGACGCCGACGTGGACGGCAGCCACATCGCCACCCTGCTGGCCACCCTTTTCTGGCGCACCATGCGCCCGGTGATCGAGCAGGGGCGCTTCTTCGTGGCACGCCCCCCGCTGTACCTGCTGCGCAACAGCAAGACCAAAGAAGAACGCTACGCCTATACCGAAACCGAACGGACCGAATGCGAACAGGAATGGAAGAGCCAAAACTACACCATTCAGCGCTATAAAGGTCTGGGCGAAATGAACCCCGAACAGCTGCGTGAGACAGTATTTTTCATGCCGGGCACCAGCGCCGAAAAAGGCCGGCGCAGCCGCGCGGCCCAGGCCGCCGAACGGCAGCTCACCGCCGCGGATTTTTCGCAGCGCGATCTGCGCATGGTGATTGAAGATGTGCACCGTACCCGCTCACTGATTGAGCGTTTGATGGGCAGCGAAGTCGGCCCGCGCAAGGACTGGCTGATGAACGTGGATTGGAGCGAGGAAGACTAATGGCAACCCCTGCAACCGAAATCAACGGCGAAACCACGATCCAGGAACAGCCGCTGGATCATTTTATCGAAGAGGCTTACCGGCGCTACGCCGTGCTGACCATCTTAGACCGCGCCTTGCCGGATGTGCGCGACGGCCTCAAGCCTGTGCAGCGCCGCATCCTGTATGCTATGGGCGACATGAACCTGAAAAGCTCCACCCCCCACAAGAAATCGGCGCGCGTGGTGGGTGAAGTGCTGGGCAAATACCACCCCCACGGCGACCAATCTGTTTACGACGCGATGGTGCGCATGGCCCAGGATTTCTCCATGCGCCAGCCGCTGATTGACGGCCAGGGCAACTACGGCTCCATTGACGGCGACAGCGCCGCGGCCATGCGCTACACCGAGGCCCGCCTGGCGGCCCTGGGCGAATCCATGCTGGAAGACCTGGAAAAAGACACGGTCAACTGGCGGGCTAACTTTGACGGCTCGCTGAAAGAGCCCATCGTGCTGCCCGCGCGCTTCCCCAACCTGCTGGTCAACGGCGCCTCCGGCATCGCCGTGGGCATGTCCACCAACATCCTGCCCCACAATTTGGGCGAGGTGTGCGACGCCGTGCTGCATTTGGCCAAGAACTGGAAAAAACGCGATAAGGTCAGCGTGGAAGAGCTGATGAAGCTCATCCCCGGCCCCGACCTGCCCACCGGCGGCCTGCTCTACCGCTACCGCGTCAACGGCGATGAGAAAAAAGTGGATATGATCGCCCGCGCCTACGAAACCGGCAACGCCACCCTGGTGTGCCAGGCCAAGGCCGACATCCAGGATATCGGCGGCGGGAAATCCGAAATCCTCATCACCGAGCTGCCCTATCAGGTGCAGAAGTCCACCATTCTGGAGCGCATCGCCGCCAGCCGCGATAAATTTGGCGGCATCACCGATGTGCGCGATGAATCGGATTACAACGGCATGCGCGTGGTCTTTGAAGTGGCCCGCGGCGCCGATCCTCACGATGTGCTGGAAAAGCTGCTCACCCACACCCAGATGCGCAGCAGCCTGTCCTATAACGCCCTGGCCCTGGTGATGGACCCCGAAGGCAAGGCCAGCCCCCACAACCTGACCCTGCGCGACATGCTGGTGGAGTTCATCAAGCACCGCCTGGAGGTCATCACCCGCCGCTCGCAATATGAGCTGGATCGGGCCGAAGCCCGCCTGCACATCCTCACCGGCCTGCTCAAGGCCCTTTCGATGATTGACGAGGTCATTGACATCATTCGCCGTTCGCAGACCACCGAATCGGCCAAGGCCAACCTGATGAAAAAGCTGGCCCTCAGCGAGATTCAGGCCCAGGCCATTTTGGATATGCCCCTGCGGCGGCTGGCTTCGCTGGAACGCAAGAAGCTGGAAGATGAACACAAAGAACTCAAGGCGCGCGTCAAGGAATTAAAGGCCATCCTGGGTTCCGAAGAGCGCCGCCTGGAAGTGGTGGGGCAGGAAACCAGCGACGTGCAGGCGCGCTTTGCCACCCCGCGCCGCACGGTGATTGTGGAAGCTGAAGAAGGCCACCAGGCGCGCGTCACCGTCTCGGATCTGGTGACCCCCACCGAAACCCAGCGGGTGATGGTGACCTCCGGCGGTGTGCAGCGTGCCAACGCCAAAGGCTACCGCGAATCCGTCACCAAAAACAAACCTTCCACCCGCGCGGTAGAAGCCGCCCTGCTGAAAGTGGAGGTCGCGCCGGATGAACACCTGGTGCTGATCTCCAGCTTTGGCCGTTTGTGGCAGGCCAACACCGGCCGTTTGCCCCTGCAGGCCTCCTTCAGCGAAATTGGCCTGGAGCGCGGCGAGCGCATTGTGGGCATGGGCGCGGCCCGCGCCGGGCAGAAGCTGGTTCTGCTGACCCTTTCGGGCAGCATCAAGCGCGTGGCGGTGGAAGACCTGCCCAACGGACGCACCGAGGGCAGTTGGACGGCCATCATCGGGCTGGCCAAGGACGACGAAGTGCTCTTCGCCGGAATCGCCAGCGACGCCGCCCACATTGTGGTGCTCACCGGCGGCAGCGACAAGACCCCCCCGCGCGCGCTGCGCTTTGAAACCGGCTCCGTGAACCCCCAGGCCACCCCCACCGCTCGCGGTGTGGCCGCCATCAAAGTGTTGGATGATCCCCTGGTGGGCGCGGCCCTGATTGAGCCCAACCAGTTCAAGCAGTTTGTCTATCTGCTCAGCGAACGCGGCCACCTCAAGCGCGTCAGCCTGGAAGAATTCCCCGTGCAGGGGCGCGGCGGGCAGGGCGTTCAGGTGTGGAAGACCAACCCCGCCACCGGTATGCTGACCGCCCTGGCGGTGGGCAAGGCGGATGTGGATCTGGATATCCTCTCGGAAAAAGGCAAGCGTCTGCGCATCAGCGCCAAGGATGTGCCCCAGGCCACGCGCGTGACCAAGGGCGTGGATCTGGGAGCCAAATACGCGGGCGGCGAGCTCTTCCCCGGCGAAGCGGCTGAATTCCTCAGCGCTTCCTAGCGTCCCCTATCCCCAACAAAAAAACGCCCCCGCGCAGGGGGCGTTTTGGGTTAACAGCCTAAGACTGCGGCGCGCCCTTCCCCCAGGGGGCCAGCCGCACTGCGGTTTAGATAAAGGGCAGCACCACCCTGCCCGTCAGCAGCAGGGCAAAGGAACTGAGCACACAGCACAGGATCAGCAGCATCAGCACCAGCAAAAAGCGCTGCGGAGCCGTCATCCCCAAAAAGGTGCCGCCCCCTTGGGCAGACGCGCGGCGCCGGCGCGGGCCTTCTTCCGGCGGAAGCTCATCAGGGACTCCTTCCTCATATGAAGAAGCGGCAGAATTTCGCAAATCATCTAGCATGGTTGGCCTCCCAGCATCAGGATCCTTCGTCCAGCGGGCGCAAATGCACGTCGCCAGCGATTACATTATAAACTTGCCCGGCCTCAGTCCGCAAGCGCAAACTGCCTTCAGCTTCCACACCCAGCAGCACGCCTTCCACGGGCGGCTGATGGGGCGGGTCCACGCGCACGCGCTGCCCGCGAAAGGCCAGCCGTGCCTGCCAGGCCTCCAGAAACGCCGGGCTGCCCAGGCGTGCGCGCCAGGCCGCCATGCCGCCCAGCGCCTCCCGCAGCAGTTCCCAGCGTTCCACCGGCCGGCCCAAGGCCGTCTCCACGCAGGTGGCCGGGAACATCACCGCCTCGGCGGGCGGCACGGCAGAGGGTGCAACATTCACGCCAACCCCCAGCACCAGGGCCCCCAGCCGGTCACCGTCCCAGGCCGCTTCCACCAGGATCCCGGCGGTTTTGCGGCCGCCCAGGAGCACATCGTTGGGCCATTTGATCTGCGGGCGCAGCCCCAGCGCCTCCAACGCTTCGGCCAGCCCCAGCGCGGCCAGGGCCGTGAACTGCGCCAAATGGGCCGTCTCGGCCGGGGTGGGGCGCACAATCAGGCTGAAGGCCAGCGCCGCGCCGGGCTGAGTGACCCAGCGGCGGTTCAGGCGTCCGCGCCCCGCGCTTTGAAAATCCGCCGCCACCAAAGCCCCGTTGGGGGCGCCCTCCGCCGCCCAATCCAGGGCGAGCGTGTTGGTGGAACCCACCGCGGCATAGGCGCGCACGGCCGCAGCGGGCAAATCGCTGGGAAAGCCGGTCAGAGGCAGCAGGGGTTCGTCCACGCCTTGATTGTACCCGAAAAAACTGCTGTCTCTCCTCGCCGGAAAAAAACAAGGGCCAGAAGGGGGTGAATGACCCTTCCGGCCGATGGCAGAGCTCAAGAATGGAGACTGCGCTCCCGAATACGATGGTTAGCGGGCGTTGACCTTGATCACTTTGGGACGGGCCTGTTCCGCCTTGGGGATGCGCAGGGTCAGCACCCCATTTTCCAAATTCGCCTCAGCCTTGGCGGCATCCAGCGGTTCGGGCAGGCTCAGCGTGCGGAAGAAGCGGCCGCTGGGGATCTCGGAGAGCAGGTAGTTGGCGTCTTCTTCACGGGCCAGTTTCAGTTCGCCTTGCAGGGTGACGGCCTCGTTGACGATTTGCACGTTCAAATCTTCCGGCCCCACACCCGGCAGCAGCGCGGTGAGCACATAGGCGTCCTCTTCGGCTTGCACGCGCACGGGGAAGATCACTTCCGGGCGTTCGTTTTCGGCTTCGGCTTCCCACATGCGCTGGGCCATGCGGCGCTGCGCCATGCGGCGATTCCAAGGGGTTGTAACATACAGAGTCATGATTCACCTCCAAATTTTTCCTGGTTGCTATCGCCCGCAGGCGATTTGTTGATTAATTCCTTTACGATCCTGATGATATCCCCGGCATATTGGAAAATTGCTAACAAAAGATTGGCGTTTTATAAGAGCCCGCGGCAAAGCAAAAGATGGTCGGCGAAATCTGTGGTATGATTTGCGCGTATGGATAAACGAGGAATGAATGGACAATAAGATCACAATTATCGAAGGCCCCACCCCCACCTTTGACGATATTCAGGACGGTTGGGCGCTGGGGTTAAACGAAGGCCCCTCCCTGTATGACCTGGCTCTCACCCGTCTGCGCACCTTTAACGGTCCGGCGCTGGTGCAGCGCTGCTACCGCAGTTGGAACCATCTGGAACCGATTTACCTGCACTTCCGCAACGACATCGGCATGGAAGAACGCGTGCCCATCGTGGCCGCGCGCGCTGTGGACAGCGAAGAAGGCCAGGTGCTGCTGCTGTGGGTGCGGCGCCGCCCGCAGGAAACCGAATTTGAAATTGATATTGATGTGGATGATGATGAAGAGGACGACCTGAGCTAAATCAGGTTTCCCCCCGCCACCGGATAAAACGCCGCAGTGAACACCTTAACCTGGATCTCTGCGGCGTATTTTTTCAAATCAGCCGACCCGACCCCCTAGACCCCCCAAAAAAGGTGAAGCCATGGCCCTCGATCTGAATCCCATTCGCGCCCAGTTTCCGGCCCTCAGCCGGCCCTACATCTTTCTGGACAACCCCGGCGGCACGCAGATTGCCAAAGCCAGCCTGGAGCGCATCCGCGGCTATCTGGAGAATCACAACGCCAACCACGGCGGTGTTTTTCGCACCAGCCAGGAATCAGACGCCCTGGTGGACACTTCGCGCCAGGCCGCGGCGGAATTTCTGAACGCCTCGCGCCCCGAGGAGATCGTTTTTGGGCCCAACATGACCTCGCTGACCTTCAACATCAGCCGCTCGCTGGGACGCGTGTTCAAGCCCGGCGATACCCTGGTGGTCACCCGCCTGGATCACGACGCCAACATCAGCCCCTGGCTGCTGATGGCCGAAGACCGCGGGCTGAAGATCCGCTGGGTCAACTTCCACAAAGACACCGGCCTGCTGGATATGGACGACATGGCCGCCGCCCTGAACGAAAAGCCCGCCCTGGTGGCGGTGGGCTATTCCTCCAACGCCCTGGGAACCATCAACCCCATCCGCGGGATCACCGCTATGGCCCACGCCGCGGGCGCGCTCATCTATGTGGACGCGGTGCAGTATGCCCCTCACGGCCCCATTGACGTGCAGGATCTGGGGGTGGATTTCTTAGTGTGCTCCCCCTACAAATTCTTCGGCCCCCACATGGGCGTGCTCTACGGGCGCTACGACCTGTTGGAAAGCCTGCCGGCCTACCGCGTGCGCCCTGCCC
>DAIOUB010000072.1:10191-14364 GCA_036751735.1 Levilinea sp.
TACGGGCGCTACGACCTGTTGGAAAGCCTGCCGGCCTACCGCGTGCGCCCTGCCCCGGCGCATGCCCCCGGCAAATTTGAGACCGGCACGGGCAATTTTGAGCATATGGCCGGGCTGTTGGGCACCTTGGAATACCTGGAATGGCTGGGCAACGCCTACGGCGAAGAACACGCCGAGCTGTACGCCAGCCACTTCAAAGGCCGTGCCCTGGCCCTCAAACAGGCCATGAGCGCCAGCCGCGCTTATGAATATGAGCTGAGCGCCGCTCTGCTGGATATCCTCACCCACACCCCCGGCGTGCGCCTCTACGGTCCCGCCGACCCTCAGCATCTGGATCAGCGCGTGCCGACCTTCTCCTTCACCGTGGACGGCTGGAGCCCCGAGGCTGTGGCCGCCGCTTTTGCACAGCGTTCCATCAACCTGTGGAACGGCAATTTCTACGCCCTGGCCGTCACCACCCATTTGGACCTGGAAGACCGCGGCGGCCTGGTGCGGGTGGGCGCAGCGCATTACAATACCCTGGATGAAATCGGACGCTTTGGCGAGGTGTTAGCCGAATTGGCCGCCCAGCGCCCGCAGTAAACTGACTGCCAAGAAAGGAAACCCGTATGAAAACCTATCCGATCCCCATGGTCCCTGGGCCGGTCAAAGTGCCGCAGCGCGTGCTGCAGGCCTACCTCACCGATTACGGCGCGGCGGATTTGGAACCGGAATTTCTCAGCCTGTACAACCAGACCGAAGCCGACCTCAAGCAGATCATGGGAACCCAGCACTCGGTGGTCATCATGACCGGCGAAGGCATGCTGGCTCTGTGGGCAGCCCTGAAGAACTTCATGAAGCCCGGTGAACGGCTGCTGTGCCTGGGGACGGGGGTATTTGGCTACGGCATCGGTGATATGGCCCGCTCGCTGGGCATCCAGGTGAAAACCGTCGGCCTGCCCTACAACCAGACCCTGCACAATTGGGATGAAATCGAAAGCGCCATCGCCGACTTCCGTCCCAAGATGATCACCGCCGTGCACTGCGAAACGCCCTCCGGCACGCTCAACCCCATCGCCCCATTAGGCAAGCTCAAAGAGCGCTACGAAGTGCCCCTGCTGTATGTGGACGCGGTGGCCAGCCTGGGCGGTGCGCCGGTGGAAAGCGACGATTGGCATGTGGACTTGATGCTGGGCGGCTCACAGAAAGCCCTCTCGGTTCCGCCCGCCATGTCCTTCTTCACCGTCAGCCCGGCCGCCTGGGAGATCGCCAAACAGGTGAACTACGCCGGTTACGACGCCCTGCTGCCCTTCGAAACCGCCCCGCAGACGGGCTACTTCCCCTACACCCCCTACTGGCAGGGTCTGGCGGCGCTGCGCGAAGGCACGCAGATGCTGCTGGAAGAGGGCCTGCCGGCCAGTTTTGCCCGCCACCTGCGCCTGGCCGAAATGACCCGCCAGCGGCTGGTGGAAATGGGCTACAGCCTCTTCCCCGCCCCCGAAGCCGTGCCCTCCCCCACCGTCACCGCGGTGCAGGTTCCCGAAGGGGTGGAATGGGCCGACTTTGACCGCAAACTGCGCGAGCGCGGGTTGGTGGTCGGCGGCAGCTACGGCCCCCTGGCCGGCAAAGTCTTCCGCCTGGGGCACATGGGCTCACAGGCCGACCCCGACCTGCTGGAGCAGGCCCTGGCCGTGCTCAAAGCCGTGCGCTGACCGCATACTGGCTGCAGACATAAAATCACCGGCGGAGAGCTGAACCCTCCGCCGGTTTTGTGTCATCTTACAGGGTGATCACCCGCTCGGCGCGCATCTGCGCTTCCAAAATATCGTTCATGCCGCCCACAATCCCCACCTGCACCTGATCCGCCAGCCCGTAAAAGTTCAGGCAGGTGGAACACAGAATCAGGCGCACGCCGCGCTCTTCCAAGGCTTTGAGCTGTTCCAGCACCGGCGAGCCGCTCACCGCCAGCTTGACCCCGTCGGTGTACAGGCACACGGCGTTGGGCAGCCAGGCGTTTTCCAGCAGCAGCTTGAAATACGTGCCAATCAGCTTCAACTGCAATTCTCGCTCCCCCTGCCCCATGCCTTCGGCGCGGATGAGCACCACGGTGGATTGCGCTTTGTCCTGCAAATTCATGTCAGTCCCTCCCAAACGGTGGATGATGCCGCCCTGCTGAAATAAAAAAACGCCGCCGGTCTCACCAGCGGCGCGCGCAATTCATATACATTCCGTCCCAGGCGGATGGATTCCGCCGGGAGCGCCGTGAGGTGAGGGGCAAACTGCTCCGGCGGACGAAGTTCAAGTGGCGGGGCGGTGGGTATTCATAAAATAAGTATACTGCATTTTTTGATGCCTGTGTATAAGTTTGCAGGGGCGCCGGTTGACAAGCGCCGCAAATTTGGGTATCGTCAGGGTAGGAATCAACTATCGGTAACCCTTATCTGCGAGGATGTGTGCCATGCCCAAAACGGTTCAACCTTCTGAGAAAATCCCTTCGTCGGAAATCACCCCCGAAAAGCACTATTACACCCGCCGCCAATTCATCAAGCTGGCGGCCGCTGCCGCGGCAACCGCGGCCCTGGCGGCCTGCGGTGTGCGCCCGCCCGAAAGCGAACCGCAGGTCAGCTCTTCCCAGCCTCCCTCCGCTTCCCCATCCCCCGCCGGGGATTCAGGTGAGGCGCTGACCCGCTATGAAGACGTGACCACCTTTAACAACTTCTATGAATTTGGCATGGACAAAGGCGATCCGGCCAAGAACGCCGGTAAGCTGAAAACCAGCCCCTGGACAGTGGAAGTGTACGGGCTGGTGAATCAGCCTCGCACCTTCGCTATCGAAGATTTGCTCAGCGGCTATACCCAGGAGGAGCGCATTTACCGCATGCGCTGCGTGGAAGGCTGGTCGATGGTCATCCCCTGGCAGGGCTTCACCCTCAGCCAACTGCTCAAGGCGGTGGAGCCCACCGCCGAAGCCAAGTATGTGCGCTTTGAGACCCTTTACCGCCCCGAGGAAATGCCCTTCCAGAGCTATGACGGCTTCCCCTGGCCCTATCAAGAAGGGCTGCGCCTGGATGAGGCCATGCACGACCTGACCATCCTTTCCACCGGGCTGTACGGCCAAACCCTGCTGCCCCAAAACGGCGCGCCCCTGCGCCTGGTGGTGCCCTGGAAATACGGTTTCAAGAGCATCAAGTCCATCGTCAAAATTGAGCTGGTAGCCGAGCGCCCCGCCACCTTGTGGAATACCACCGCCCCGCGCGAGTACGGCTTTTATTCCAACGTCAACCCGGACGTGCCCCATCCGCGCTGGTCGCAGGCCAGCGAACGGCGCATCGGCGAAGGTGGGCGCCGGCCCACGCTGATGTTTAACGGCTACGAAAAAGAGGTTGCTGGTCTGTATGCGGGCATGGATCTGAGGTCGAATTACTGATGAAGACCTGGCCGTACCTGCGCGCGGCCGCCCATGTGGGCGCGCTGCTGCCTTTGCTGCTGCTCATTTTCGACGCCTTGCGCGATAACCTGACAGCCAACCCCATTCAGGCCGCCACCCAGCGCAGCGGCACGGCGGCATTGGTGCTGCTACTCATTTCGCTGGCCTGCACCCCTTTGTATACGATCACAGGCTATGCAGGCTTCTCCCGCTTGCGCCGGCCCCTGGGCCTGTATGCCTTTCTCTACGCCCTGGTGCACCTGAGTATCTTTCTGGTGTTGGATTACGCCTTCGCCTGGGATTTGATCCTGCCGGAGCTGGCCCAAAAGCGCTATCTGATCGCCGGTTTGGCGGCCTTTGCTATTTTGCTGGCCCTGGCGGCCACCTCGTTCACGCTGACGATGAAAGCCCTGGGAAAGCATTGGAAGCGCCTGCACCGGCTGGTATACGCCGCCGGGGGCCTGGTGGTGCTGCATGTGGCCTGGGCGGAAAAAGGCAACCTGAGCACGCTGAGCGGCGACATCCTCAAGCCTGCCCTGGCGCTGGCGGTGCTGCTGGTGCTGCTGGGGCTGCGCCTGCCGCCCATCCGCCGCCGCCTGACGGCCCTGCGCCGTCCCCCGCCGCGCCGGGTGATCCGCACGTAGCGGGGGTGGGGGCCGTCCTTCGTATTCGATGGAGTTGTACGTGCGCTACCGACCAAGTGTCATCGCGAGCCGCCGTTCTTTGGCGGCGTGGCGATCTCTACCCCGAAAGGTAAAAAACGCTTT
>DAIOUB010000073.1:0-3815 GCA_036751735.1 Levilinea sp.
CGCCGCCCTGTTCCATGAAGAGGGTGTCGAAGCGCTCTGGCCCGGCCACCATGAAGGGGAAGCTGCTCATGGCGCGGGTGAGGCGGCGGCAGGCGGCGGCGCGTTTTTCTTCCAGCGCAAACGGGTCGCACAGGCGGGCGTAGCCGTAGGCGGCCTTGCGCAGCGGCACAGCGAACACGGGGGCCGAGCAGCCGTCAATGCCCAGTTCCACATCCTTCACGGGCACATCGCACATCTCGGAGAAGACCTGCAAATCCAGAGTCTGCACCGGGTGAGCGAAGTTCAGGTAATCTTCCAGGGGCACGCCGCGCAGCTGCGCTTGGGCTAACATGCCGGTGTGCTTGCCGGAGCAGTTGTGGCGGTAGGGGGTGGGGGTTTCGCCGCGGGCGATCATTTCGTATTTGAGCTTATCGTACAGGGGGTAATGCACCCCGCACATCAGGTGGTCTTCGGTGACCCCGATCTTGCTTTGCATGGATTTGACCACGCGCACGTGCTCATCCGTCCCCGAATGGGAGGCGCACATCAGCGCCACTTCTTCATCGGTGAAGCCGTAACGGTCCGCGCCGCCCAGTTCCATGAAAGGCAGGGCCTGAAAGGGTTTGGCGGTGGAACGCAGGAAGGTGACGGCATCCGGGTCGCCGTAACTGGCCAGCAGCTTGCCGTGGGAATCGACGACGGCAACAGCGCCGTAATGGACGGATTCAACCGTGGATCCGCGGGTGACTTCAAGCACAGGTTGGTAGGGTTGGTGGGTCATGGATAGGGGGGTCCTTTCGTTTGGATTATATCACCGCCGGAAAGCCCCCCACCGCAGGACGCGGCGAGGGGCGAGGATTTTAGGAATTGGGGACGACCAGGCCCAGCGCGGCCAGCAGGGCGTCTACGGCGGCCTGCCCGGAGGAATCCAGCGGCAGCAGAGGCCGGCGCGGCCAGCCGCCGCGGTACCCGCAGCGCTGCATGGCATATTTGAGGCCGGGGACGCCGTAGGTGCTGGTGACGGCGGCGTTGATCTGCGCCAGGCGCACCTGCAAAGAAGCGGCCTCTGCGTTACGGCCAGCGGCGTAAGCCTGCCATACCTCGCGCAGGGCGGCGGCGGCGAAGTTGGCCAGGGCGGCGATGCAGCCTGATCCGCCGATGCTGAGGAAGGGCAGCAGGGCGCTGCCCGTTCCGGCGAAGATCTGGAAGGAGGGGCACAGGGCCTTCAGCGAAGCCATCTGCACGATGTTGCTGGAGCTGTCTTTGATGCCCGCGATCTTCTCGTGGCGGGCCAACTCCACCAGGGTGGGGTTATCAAAGGCCACACCAGTGAACTGGGGCACGTTGTAGACCAGCAGGGAGATGGGTGAGGCGTCGGCCACGGCCCGGTAATGGGCGGTGAGCACGGCGCGGTTCATGGCAGGCTTGTAAAAATAGGGCGGCAGCAGCAGGGCCGCATCTGCCCCCAATTCCGCGGCGGCCTGGGTCAGGCGGATGGTTTCGGCGGTGGTCTCCATGCCCGTTCCGGCGATGAGGCGTTTACCCGCGGCGCGCGCGGCCTGGGCGCACACGCGCATCACCGCCAGGCGCTCTTCCAGGCTCATGCAGGCGGCCTCGCTGTTGGAGCCGGGCACGACCAGGCCGTCAATGGGTTCGCTCAGCCAGCGCTGCAAGTTAAAATGCAGGCTGTCGAAGTCAATCGCCTCCTCCTGGGTGAAGGGGATGGCGATGGGGGGGTAGATGCCGGACAGGTCCATGTGGGGGGCGCTCCGTTTTACCAGGCCTGCTGGGCGGCGGCCACGCCGGCACCGCGCGGCAGGTCGTAGGCAGCTTCAATGGCGGCCAGGGTGGTGAGCAGGTCGCCGATGCGGGCGGTGCCCATGTGACCCACGCGGAAGTAACGGGCTTTCAGGTCGGGGTACAGGCCGCCCGCCAGGGTGACGCCGGCTTCGGTGACGGCTTTCAGGCCGGAGGCGTCTTTGCCCTGCGGGTAATAGAGGGTGGTGAGTGTGACGGCCTGGTAGGCTTCGGCGGGGATCTGTTCCAGCCCCAGGGCGGCGGCCCCGGCTTTAAAGGCGCGCGACAGGCGCGCATGGCGCTGCCAGCGGGCTTCCATACCCTCGGCCAGAATCTGGCGCAGGCTGGTTCCCAAGGCGAAGACATTGTTCACCGCGGGGGTGCCGAAGTAGGCGGCTTTGCGCTCCAGATAGGCTTCCATCACCGGCAGCCACAGGCCCCAATCGGCGTAGTAACTGCCCACGGGGGCGCGCCTCGCACGGAAGGCCTGCAGGGCGGCCGGGCGGGCCATCACCAGGGCCAGCCCCGCGGGCACGGCCAGGGCCTTTTGCGAGCCGGTCAGCACCACATCCACGCCCCAATCCTGCATGCGCAGTTCCTGCCCGCCCACCGAGCAGACCCCATCCGCCAGCACCAGCGCTCCGTGGCGGTGGGCGGCGGCGGCGTACTCGGCCAGGGGGGCCAGCACGCCGGTGGAGGTATCCACATGGGTGACGGCAAGCAGCTTGGCGCCTTTGCGCAGGGCGGCTTCCACGGCCTCCAGGCTGGGGGCGCTGCCCGCTGGGGCGGGGACCATGTCCACCTGCGCCCCGTGGCGTTCCAACAGATCGCGCATGCGCCAGGAGAAGTAGCCGGTCTCGGTCAGCACGGCGCGGTCGCCGGGTTCCACCAGGTTGGCAACCGCCAGCTCCATGGCGCAGGTGCCGCTGCCGGGGATGACGAAGGGCATGCCGTCCGGCGCGGCAAACACGGTGCGCAGGTCTTCCAGAGCCTGACCGAAGACCTCGATGAATTCCGCGCTCACGTGGCTGTGGGCGGGGGTGGCCATCGCCGCCAGAACGTCGCTTTCAAATTCCACCGGACCGGGGATCATGAGCAAAGGTCGTTTCATGCTGTCCTCCAGGACTGATTGTTTGGGGTTGGGCTGTTTGCAGACCCTCTTTATTTTAATTCCAATTGCGGCCAGCGCCCAAAGGAAAACCGCACCGGTTTTAGACAGGCCAGATGGGTTTGTCGGCAGCCGGGTTTGGGGCTATACTTAACCCGTCTCGGACCGCGGCCCGGGGCACCCAACTGCCCATTTTGAGATCTCAGGAGTCTTTGCGATGAGTGATTCGATCCAATTCAGCCGAAACTACAGCGATAAGAGCACCGAACAAGGCTTCCAGTTTGAATTCTTCTGCGACCGGTGCAGCAACGGCTTTCGCACCAGCTTCCGCCCGTACGCCATTGGCAAGATCAGCAGCGCGCTGGGCACGGCCAGCAGCCTGTTTGGGGGCGTGTTCAGCACGGCGGCCAACGCCAGCGAATCGGTGCGCTCGGCCAACTGGGAACGCGCGCACGATGAGGCTTTTGTGGAAGCGGCCAAAGAGCTGCGCCCGCAGTTCATGCAGTGCCCGCGCTGTTCGGCCTGGGTGTGCCGGGAGAAATGTTGGAACACCAAAAAGGGGCTGTGCAAGGGCTGCGCGCCGGATTTAGGCGTAGAGATGTCGGCGGCGCAGTCTTCGCGCTCGGTGGAAGAGGTGTGGGCGCACGCGGCCATGGCCGAAGAGGATAAGAAGCTGGGCGAGGAAAACTGGCGGGAAACCATCCGCGCCAGCTGCCCGCAGTGCGGCGCGCCCCAGGCGACCAATGCCAAATTCTGCCCGGAGTGCGGGGCGAAGCTGAAATCATCGGAATTCTGTACGGGCTGCGGGGCCAAGCTGGTGCCGGGGGCCAAATTCTGCGCCGATTGCGGGCAAAAGGCGGGCTAGGCGCGCGGAAATCTGGGTGAGGAGAAATTTGGGCGCGCCGAAATGCGGGCACGCCGAAATTCGGGC
>DAIOUB010000073.1:3915-14347 GCA_036751735.1 Levilinea sp.
ACGCCTACCCAGTTGACCATCGGAGCCGGGTAGAAGACCGGCGTGCCCCAACGTGGATTGGATTCTGGGTGAAGGCCGGCACAAGGGCACGCCTACCCAGTTGACCATCGGAGCCGGGTAGAAGACCGGCGTGCCCCAACGTGAATCAGAGCCGGGTAGAAGACCGGCGTGCTCCAACGTGGATTGGATTCTGGGGAAGACCGGCACAAGGGCACGCCTACGTAGATGACCCTTAGAGCCGGGTAGAAGACCGGCGTGCCCCAACGTGGATTGGATTTGGTAGAAGACCGGCACAAGGGCACGCCTACCTAGATGACCATCGGGGCCGGGTAGAAGACCGGCGTGCCCCAACAGGGATCGGACTTTGGTGGAAGACCGGGGTGCCCCAACGTGGATTGGATTTGGTAGAAGACCGGCACATGGGCACGCCTACCTAGATGACCATCGGGGCCGGGTAGAAGACCGGCGTGCCCCAACGTAGATCGGATTTTGGTGGAAGACCGGCGTGCCCCAACGTGGATTGGATTTTGGTGGAAGACCGGCGACCCAAAAAAAACGCGTCCCTACGGGGACGCGTGTGTTTCGGGGGTCGGGCAGAATTTGGCGCGGTAATATTGGATCAGCCCTCCTACCAGGCGCTGGCGGTACAGGCTGCGGAACTCGCCGGGGAATTGGAAACCTGACAGCAATTCATCCACCAGGCTGAGAGTTTGTTCGGGCGCGGCATCCGCGCGGTGCAGCGCTTCCAGCGCGTTTTGCACGCGGCTGAGAAGCTCAATCTGACGGCGAACATCTTCCATCAGCACCACCCCACCGCGCCCGCTGACGAGGGTGGCGTTGGCGTATTGGGGCTGTTCCAGGGCGCGCAGGGTTTCCATCCAGGCGGGCAGGTCGGCGCTGGCCAGGAAGGGCGGCTGGTTGGGCATGACCGCGTCGCCCAGGAAGATCACCTGCTGTTCGCGCAGCTCCACCCAGATGGAACCGGCGGTGGGGCCAGGGCGGTGCTGCAGCAAGATGGGGCTGCTGTCCCATTCAATTTGTAAATGGTGCGAGAAGGTGATTTCCGGCGGCGCCCAGCGCACGCTGCCCAGCCCGTTGACCATTTCCCATTCGGCCCCGCCTTCGCCCGGCTGCGCCTTAAAGGTCAGGGGGCGTTCAGAGAAGATGCTGGCGGTTTTTTCGTGACCCACCACGGTGCAGTCCATGGCGCGCGCGCCCAGGGTGCGGTCCAGGTGGGAATCGAGGTTAATCAACAGGCGTTCCACCCCGCCGCCCAGGTTGAGCAGCGCCGAACGCCAGGAACGCGCATCCTCTGCGCGGAAGGGTGCGTCAATAAGAATCAGGCCGTGCGGCCAATTGATTGCGCCCAGGGTGACGCCGGGATATGAGTTTTCTATGTACACACGAGACGCAATTTCTTGCATTCCTGCTCCTCAAAACAATAAGATCGTCTACAGCGATAATTCATCCAGGTTGTGAGCCAGCGGCAGCCGGAATTGGAACGAGCTGCCCCCGCTGGGTTTATTTTCGACCCAAATATTCCCGCCGTGGGCTTCCACCGCCAAGCGGCAAAAAGAAAGCCCCAACCCCACCCCTTTGGGGATGCCGGGGCCGGATTGCAGCCGGACGAATTTTTCAAAAATCCGTTCGCGCGCTTCCGCAGGGATGCCGGGGCCAGAATCCTGCACCCACAGCACCGCCCAATCGCCTTCCAATTTGCCGCCAACCTGAATCTTGCCGTGCAGCGGGGTGAATTTTACCGCGTTTTCGAGCAGATTGATCAAAACGCGCCGGATCATATCCGGATCAATCCACAAATGGGGGAAATCGGGCGGAACGACGGTTTGAATTTGCTGATCTTTGCTCTCGGCCCCCGGGGTCACAATCTCCACACAGTCGCGCAGCAGGTCGGCCAGGGGCACCGTTTGCTGGTTTGAGATGGGCTGGCCGTCTTCCAGGCGGTGGATATCCAGGAGGGAATTGACCAGGCGCTGCATACGTTCGGTGGAGCGCTTGAGGATGGCAAACACCGAGCGAGTTGGGGCGGCTTCGCCCGCGCTGGGCAGCAAAGTTTCCAGCATGTCAATGGAGCTGATGATGTTAGCCAGCGGCGAGCGCAGGTCGTGATACACCATCGAGGTCAGGTCTTCCTGCATGGCGGCCATGCGCTTGCGCTCGGAGATATCGCGCAGCGTCCACTGCAGCATGGTCTCCTTTTCCAGGGTGACTTTGCGCACATAGACCTGCACGGGCAGGGTTTCGCCGCTCCAGCAGCGCAGGGCGGATTCATAGGAAATGGTGCGGGCGGCATCCAGCAGCTCCAAATGGCTGCCGAAGAGATCCCACTGCACAGGATGCACCTCGCCAATGTTGCGCCCCAGCAGGCCCACCGAGGGGTAGCCCAGGGTGTGCAGGGCCTGACGGTTGGCTTCCATGATCACGCCACTCAGGTCGCTGATGAGGATCGAATCGATGGAATCCTCGAAGAGTTCATGGTAGCGGCGGGTGGCAATTTCCACCGAGGTGTACAGGCGGGCGTTATGCACGGCCACGCCGGCCAGGTCGGCGATGGATTGGAGCAGGGCCAGATGCTCTTCGTTGAAGAAGCCGGGGACGGAATGGACCATGGTGAGCACGCCCACGGGCTGGTCGCGCACCGGCAGCAGCACACAGACGGCGGATTTTTCGCCGCCTCGCGGCTGGGTGTCGTCAGGCCGGCGCAGCCAGCGTTCGTCCTGGGCGGTGTTGGTGATCAGCGCGGGTTGGCGGTGGCGCAGCACCCAGCCCGCCAGGCCCTGGTCGAGGGTGGCCTGCAGTTGGCGGGTGGTATCGGGGATGTACTGCTGGTTGTAGATAATGGCCGCATCCAGGGGGTTGAGCTGTGCATCGAGGATGATGAGGGTGGCGCGTTCGGCCCCCACGCTGTCAACGCTCAAGGTTAAGACGCGCTGCAGCAAGGTGGGCAGATCCAACATGCTGGATAGTTCGCGGCTCACATGATAGAGCAGTTCCAGAGAAGAGCGTGAGGGGTCGTTCATGGGTCTCTCCATGGGGACCTTATGATTCCAGTACCGCGTCTGCGCAGGCCAGGCATTCCGCCCGGCCGCACAGCAGCGCGTTCGGCTCCTGGCGCATCCATTCCGCCAGGCGGGTGAGCATGGGCTGCATGGGCACGGCCAGGATCTGCGCGCTGCCCAGGGGCAGGCCGCGCACCAGGTCTTGCAAGGGTTCGGCGGCGGCCTCAAACCCGGCGGAGCACACGGGCACATCCGCACATTCGCGCACGCCGAAACGGGTGAGCGCCCAGCGCACAAAGTGCCGCCGCCCGGCCATGCGTTCGGCCAGGTGGATGCTGAAATTGGCGGTGTGATCCACACCCAGCAGCAGCACCCAGCCCTCTTGATCGGCCAGCACCTGCACGGGAGCCAATGGGTCGCGCAGGGTTTGGGCGTTGAGGGCTGAATCCACCTGCAGACCGGCGAAGGACAGCAGGGGGTGATCGGAGCGGCGGCTGACGGGGTGACGGCGCAGGGTTTCGGCCAGCGCCCCCAGGTTCTCATCCGCGGGCATATCCGCATTGAAATATTCGGCGGCGGCGTTTTGTTCGCGGCCGCTGCCGTAGATCAGACCGTTATGAGCCGGGCCGTCTTCGGGGATGACCTGGGTGCGCAGGGTGAAGGCGGGGGTCATGACCCCCGAAAAAGCTCCGGTCAGCGCGCCGAGCACCGTTTCTGCGCCGCCGCGAATCTCACCGAGGGCGGAAAGATCTGCATGTACCAATACGGGCCGTTGGGCGGGGATGGGCAGCGATTTGAGGGTGGAGAAGATATCGCGAAAGGTGATCATCTCGTTCCTTGCAGGAGGCGTGGATGGATAGCGGCGGGCATACCAGACCGGTGAGGGTTGGGGCGGCAAGGCTGGCCCAATGCAGGGCCGAATTCACCACCGCGCGCATCTCACAGGTTGGGCTGCCCGAAGAATCGCTCTCCCCCGGACAGACGGCATGCACAGGATTATTATACGTCAAAAACTCCGCGGCTGGCGAACATACCCGGCGGGCCAGCCCGCCCTGCCCGCTGAGGCCGGCGCGGGGGTCAGTCACCGCTGCCCAGCGGCGGGGCGCAGTGCGGTATTTGACCGGCGTTTTGGGGGCCGTTGAGCGGGCGGCCGAAATAGGGCGAGGGGTCCAGGGTGTTGTGGATGTCCAGCTCGTTGAGGAACTGCCCTTGCCCGTCGTCGCGCACGATGGAAAAATGCAGGTGAACGCCGGTGGGTGCGTTGGGCGTGCCGGAATAATTGCCCTGGCGCCCCAGGAGCGTTCCGACCTGCACAGAAGCCTCGCGCGTGCCGGGGGGGAAGGCCGGGTCAATCAGCGAGTTACCGGCGGGGTCAGCCAGGTGGGTGTAATACAGCCAGATCTGCCGACCGGGCTGCAAAGGGTCAGAGGGGATGCGCAGAATCAGGCTGGATTTCCATTCGGGCAGGCGGGTGAGGTAGCCCGCGTACGCGGCGTACACGGGTGTATCCCCGGGGTCTCCGCCGCCGAAGATATCAATGCCGGAATGGCGGTGCCCGGGGCGGAAGGAATCATCCCATAAAAAGCCGATGAACCCTTCGGTGGGCATTTGAAAGGGCGCCCCTGGGCAGGTTTCGCCGGCGGGCGTGCGCCAGTCGGGGTGATCCTGGGGGCTGCGGATCCAGGCGATGACCTGGGCGGTGCGGCCGCGGTTTTCGCGGTGGTTGTAATACCCATATGCCGCGGCGGCGATTCCCAGCAGGACGCCGGCGGCCAGAACCCAAATGAGCGGTCGTTTCATGGGCGCAATTATACCGCCAAAGGCCGCTGCCCCTGGCGGCGCGGCGGGCTGCTAGCTGGCGGCTGTTTGCGGCGCGATATGATAGGGATCCTCAGGCTCCTGAACCGCCTGATTGGCGGCGATGCGCACTTTTTCGATGAGGTCATTGATGCGGTCGCCGTGTTCGGGGTAAGCCGCCAGGCCAAAACCCACCTGGATGCTGTTGAAATCCATGTCTTTGTAATGCCTGCGCAGACTGCTGAAGCCCTTATGCAGCGATTCGGCGCGGCGGACGCAGTCGGTCAGCGGGGCGTCCGGCAGGATGATGAGAAATTCATCCGCGGAGTACCGGCAGATAATATCGCTGGTGCGCACATTGCTTTGCAGATACCCCGCCAAAGTCTGTATCCAATGGTCTTTCTTGGCGGCGGGCAGGGCCTGCAAATCCAAATGCAGCATGACCAACCCGATGGGCGATTTTTTGCGGACGGCGCGGTGCAGGTCGCGCTGGAGGGTGGCTTCGATATAGTAGCGGTTATAGAGGCCGGTGAGTGGATCGCGGATGGATTGAGCCTGCAGGGATTCACTCAGGCGCAGGTTGGCCAGGGCCAGGGCCACGCGTTCGGAAACCATGGTGGCCAGCTGCTGGGTGCGCTGCAAGCCCTGCAGATTGGGACTGCCCTCCAGGTAAAACAGACCCTGGGTCTCGCCCTGAGCCACCAGCGGGGTACACAAAGCAATGATGCGGCTGTCTTCGGTGATATGGCGGCAGGAAAGGCTGTTGTGTTCCGGCTCGCTCAGGTGGGCACGTCCGCGGCGCAG
The DNA here is from genome assembly GCA_036751735.1 of Levilinea sp. Lineage (GTDB taxonomy): Bacteria > Chloroflexota > Anaerolineae > Anaerolineales > Anaerolineaceae > Levilinea. The sequence goes on from DAIOUB010000073.1 coordinate 9,534, forward strand.
CGCCCAGCAGCGGTCGGGTTCAAAGACCAGTTCGCTGTGCAGGGGGGCATTCCACTGCAAGGTGGATTCAACATAGCGGCGGGAGGCGTTGGACATATACAGACCGCCCGCCATGCCGGGGAAGAGGCGCGGCACGGTGGAGCTGACCACGTCGTAGACCTCCGATACATTCAGACAGCCTTGCAGCAGGTCGCCCAGCTCGTTCAGCAAATTAGCGTCGTTGTTGCGGCTTTCCAATTCCAGTACGGTGCGGCGCAGCTCTTCGTTTAAGCCGCTCAGCTCCATTTGCGCGCGGTAACTTTCGGAGATATCGCGCACCGAGGCGATGTAGCCGGTGGGCTGGCCTTCCGAATCGGTCAGGCGGGCAATATGCGCCTGACCTGAGAACAGGCTGCCGTCCTTGCGCTGCATGGTGCCGGTGAAGGTGACCACGGGGTGTTCTTCCCGTAGGTTTTGGAGATCCTGCTGCATGCGCTCCCGGTCTGTTTCGGCCACGCCCAGGGCGGCAAAGGTGCCCAGCATCTCTTCGGGAGAGTCGTATCCGTACAGGCGCAGGGTCTGTTCGGACACATAATTGTAGCAGCCGTTCATATCCATCGTGCTGATGGAATCGGGCAGGGTCTGCACCAGGGCGCGGTACTGTGCCTCGGAGCGCCGCAGGGATTCTTCGGCCTGCATGCGGATGTGCAGGTTGGTGAAGATGCTGGCGATCAGGCGCAGCATGTGCATGGTCTGATCATCCCAAGGGCGGGAGGTGTGCTCCAGATTGAGGCCCAGGTACCCCACCATTTGATCGGAGGATCCCAGGGCAATGGCTAAAATGGACTGCACACCCTGCGCTTGCCACAGGGCTTTTTCGGCGCTGGCTTCTGGGGGCAGATTCTCCAACCGATCCACAGATAAAATTCCCTCGCTGCGCAGCTCTTTCATGGCCCAGGGGAACACATTCAGGTTCGTGCCCACCAGCCGGTCGCGGCGCGGCTGCACGCCCGCTGCCAACCATTCTTGAACATCTTGGATGGTGTCGCCGCCGGGGTTAAAGGTGAGCCAATAGCAGCGTTCCACATCGGCAAAGCGGCCGGTGGCTTCCAGGGCAAATTGGGCCTGGTCTTTGAGGTTGTGGGTGGTGACGTTGATAAAGCGGGTGGTGATGTGACTGATGAGAGCTTCCAGTTCCAGCCGCTTTTGCAGCTGCTGGCGGGCCTCCACTTGTTCGGTGATGTCGCTGACCACCGCGTCCAGGCGCAGACGGCCGTCGGTCATCACCTGCGCGGTCTGGCTGTCGCGCACCCAGGTGATGCTGCCGTCATCGTTCAGCAGGCGGAATTCCATTGTGGATTTTTTGCGTTGGCCGGCGTTCAGGTCGGCAAAGCGTTGGAAAACCCAATCGCGGTCATCCGGATGAATGCGCGGGCGGATGATGCGCGAATCGGCGCGCAGGGCTTCATACGCTACCCCTGTGATGGTTTCAATCACCGGAGATAGGTAGCGGTAGATCAGCCGCCCGTCCTTATCCACCGTGCCCGACCAAAGGGCGTCATTCACCGAGGCCATCATCTGATGCAGGTCATAGCGCGCCTGCTCCAATTCTTCCTGGGCCTGCTTTCGTTCTGTCAGGTCTTCGGCGATGGAAAGGGCGCCGGTGGGGTTGGGGTACACCCACACCTGGTAATAACGTTGGTTGAGCCAGCCTTCGGTGGTTTGGGCGGCGCCGGTGTGGATGGCTTCATCAATGGCTTTGAAGAAGATCGAATGTTGGATTTCCTGCGCGTAAACGAGCAGGCTCCTATCGGTCAGCTCGGCCGGGTTCAAGCCGAAAAGGCGGGTGAAGGCTTCGTTGCAGTACTGCACGTGGAAATGGTCGTCCACGGCCAGAACGGGGGTTTGGATGCTTTCCAGCAGCAGGCGGTTGTGTTCCTGGGCACGGCGCAGTTCTGTATCGGCCCGCTGGCGTTGGAGGGCATTCATGAGCATGTCGCCTAACATGCGCAGCATGCTGATATCGGCGTCGTCCCATTCCTTGGGTTTGCTGACGTTGGAGAAACCCACATAACCGCTGAGGGTGTTTTTGAAGGCCACCGGCAGCAGCAAAATGGAGGTCAATTGGTCGGTATCCCAGTACTGGCGTTCCCCATCCGCTTCGGGCGGCAGATCGCTGAGATTGGGGACATAGACCGGCTCGAAGCGGTGCAGGGTGTCCATGCTCCATTTCAGTTCTTTCAACGATTGACCCACGAAGGTATCCTGCATGGGTTGGATGCCCGGGGCGCACCACTCATACACCTTTACGATTTCGGTACGGTCTTCGTTAAAGATATCCAGATAGCAGCGGTCCACGCCGGCAAATTCGCCCAGAGCCTGGAGAGCGGTATCAATTTGGGCGTCCATCTGGTCATGACTGGCGTTGATAAATTGGGTGGAGAGCTGGCTGATGAGGGATTCAACCGCCAGACGGTGGCGCAGGCTTTCTTCTACCTGTTTGCGCTCGGTGATGTCAAATTGGGCGGTCTGAATGGCAGGCTGGCCGTCAAATTCGCCCAGCACCGCCAGGGAGGCCACCCAGCGTGTGCGGCCATCTTTGGTGAGCAGGCGGATTTCATCCAGCCGGGGGACGTTTTGCCCGTCCATGCGCGCTTCGGCGTTGTGGGCCACCCGGGCGCGGTCTTCGGGGTGGACGTTGGCGCGCACCTCATCGGGAGAGAGGGCGCGCAGCTCTTCCAGCGTGTAGCCGCTGTTCACCACTGCCGCCGGATTGGCATATACCACTCGCCGGTTTTGAAAGATGTACAGCTCTTGCAGCGAATTTTCCACCAGATTGCGGTAGGCCTGTTCCGTGCGCCGCCGTTCACTGACATCCCGCACCATAATCAGCAGCACGGGCTGTTCGCCCAGGCTGTCTTTTTGGATGGTGACCTCGGCATAGAAAATTTCACCGGACGCGCGCAGATTGGGGGCTTCGACCATCGTGTGGTCGGTGGCTTCGATCTCCTGCATCAACCGGTCAAACTCCTGAAAGGCTTCCGGCGGGGCCAATTGACCCGCGGTCATTTGCAGGATCTGTTCGCGGGTGTAACCGTACATGCGGCAGGCGCTTTCGTTGGCGTCCAGCACGCGCCCATTCACGTCTTCCACCAAAATGGCATCCCGGATGCCGTTGAAGATATTTTGGTAGCGTGTTTCGGTTTCACGCACGCGTTTTTCCCAGCGCTGGCGCTCAATGGCGTGGCGCAGAGAGCGCATGAGCAGGTCGGCGTTGAGCTTGCCTTTGATCAGATAATCCTGCGCGCCGTTTTGAACCGCCTGGAGGGCAAGCTCGCTGCTGTCAACCCCGCTCAGCACCACAACCGGCGCGTAGGGGGCCGTCTGGCGCATTTTGAGGAAGGTATCCAGCCCTTCGCTGTCGGGTAAATTCAGGTCCAGCAGCACCAGATCCACGCGGTGCGTATTGACCTGCTGTATTCCGTCCGCCAGGGTGTCGGCATGCAGAATCTCAACATGGCTGTCACCCAATTGGGTCAGCATTTCGTAAATCAGGTGAAAGTCAATCAGATTGTCTTCAACCAGCAAAATGATTGTGGCTTGAGACATGGGGGTGGTCATGACGCTCCGTTTAGGACCGCAGGTCAATCGAAACAGCGGGTGCGCGCCGCGCTCATCTTACTATATCATAATACTGATCTTGCAGAACTGCAGCGCATAAGGTTGATTTTTTGGGTGCATGGTACAATTTTCATGCCTGAATTCCCCTTGTGAAGATGTTGAAAGGTCCCGGCCGCGTTGAATTTTGCTTCCCCCCCGCTTTCGAAGGCGCAGCGCGTTGAGCTCATCAGCCTATTGGCTTTTGGGCTGGCGCTGCGTGTGTTTTTTGCGCTCTACAGCGGCTATGTGGAGGAGGACGCCTACATCACATTTCAGTTTGCGCGCAATCTGGCCGCGGGGCAGGGTTTTGTGTATAACCCCGGCGAGGCCATCTACGGTTCCACCACGCCTTTGCTCACGCTGCTGCTGGCGGGGTGGATGGCTTTGGGGGGGGAGCCGGTGTTGGGCGCGCGGCTGTTGGGTCTGGCAGGGGCGGCGGCTTATCTGGGTCTGACCTGGGCAGTCCTGCTTCGTTTGGGCGTGCCGCGGGCGGGGCGCGTGTGTGCGGCGGCGCTGTTGGCCTGCGCGCCGCGTTTGGTGGCTTTGGATTTGGCGGGCATGGAACAGCCGCTGGGGCTGGCTTTCATGGCGGCCTCAGCCTGGGCGGGGCTGCGCGGGCGCTGGGGTTGGGCCGGGGTTTGGGGGGGACTGCTGCTGTGGACGCGCCTGGATACGGGGCTGTGGCTGGTGCTGTTGGGGGCTGCGGCGATTTTGCAGCGGCGCGCGGCGGGGGGACTGCGCTTTGCTGGGGCGGCGGGGGGGATCTACCTGCCCTGGGTGCTGTACGCCAGCGCGGTGTTTGGTTCGCCCATCCCCCATACGGTGACGGCCAAATGGGTGGCGTATGCGCACAGCGGCGCGGTGCCCATTCAAACCGGCTGGAAGCCGGCTTTGGATGCATTCTTCCTGTTTCGCACCACCCATCCCTTACTCTACGTCAGTCTGGCGCTTTCCGCGGGGCTGTTTGTTCTGGCGGGCTGGGGGGCGCTGTGCACCGGGCGTTGGCGGGCGCTGGGGATCCTGCCGGCCTTCGTTGTGCTGGAGGTGCTGCGGCTAGTGCTGGCCCGCGCGACCTTCTTTAACCGTTATTTCATCCCCGCCAACGCGGCTTTTCTGATTTTGGCAGGACTGGGGGCGGGGGCGCTGTGGGGGGCGGTGTGGGGGAGTGGGCGGCG
>DAIOUB010000074.1:0-5511 GCA_036751735.1 Levilinea sp.
AATGGAATACAAGTACCTGGGGGCGATTTAAGAATCGCGTAGGGTGAGGGTTGGGTTGGAAATAACATCGTCCAGGATTGAAAATTCAAGTATAATAAGCGCACAATGCGGGAGTCGCCAAGCGGTAAGGCATCAGCCTTCCAAGCTGACATTCGCGGGTTCGAATCCCGTCTCCCGCTCCTATTTTGCAATCATCCTCGATGAAAATCATAGGTTGATGCTTCACCTTCGCTAAAATTTCCAGCGAAAACGGAGATATCAGCCTATGTTGCTCTCAAAACCAGTAGATAACTTTCTCTTTGACTTTTCTTTCAGCTATTCCAACACTATCGTTCGCTTCTGCCAAGTCTCAATAGCAAATAGTTTATCTTTGAATATCTTTTGGGGGCCAATAAACTTAAAGCAACGCATTAAGGCATCAAGCTCTCGCTAAAAAACCATCTATCACAGCACAATAATCATTCATTATGGGGCTATCAAAAGGCTTAGTTCAAGGTCGTTAAAATAATTTTGATAGAGGGGATGATGGAATTCAAAACCTGGTTTTGGGGCAAATTTGAGGAATGGCGGCGGGGCAGTACAAAAGGCCCAACAGCCTATGCTCGCTATTTGGGAGTAAAACAGCAGCTAGTATCTGCCTGGTTGAATGGAAATTTTCAACCGCGGATGGATAGCATCATCAAATTGGCAGAGAAGTATCCAGATATCTATGAAGTACTTAATGTAGACGCCCCATTAGATTTATCAGTATTACCCCCAGATGATGCGGCCTCACTTAGAGCGGCACTGGTAGAAGTACGATCGACACTCCACGGACAAACATTATCAGAGACTGAAGCCAGAAAGCTTTCTGATTCAATCATGGCGCGACATGGGTGGTATCGTAAGGCCACTTGACCATCTCTCTTGCTTGTGTAGATGGATCATTAGATACTCCTTTTTCAAGTTGATAGATGAGCAGGTTGGCAACTTGAATGAGGTCATTAGAAAATCGGTTTGTCACTAATTTTGAATAAGGAGGGGAACATGGAGACAAAGCCAAAAAAAGATTACAACCGCATCCGGGTAGAAATCATTGTTGCTCTGGCTATTTTTCTGTTAGTGCTTATGTTATGTTGTATGCCACTTTCTAAAGTAATGAATAGAGAATACAAGAATTCAAGCTCTGAAAGAATCGCTACTTCTGTAGCAGCGACCGTTGCCGCTTTACCTGCATCTACTGCTGAGCCTAGAAATTCAGAAGCTGACAAAAGTTCTTTGACTGCCACTAAAGCACCCGGCATCTACTTGGTAGGTATAGATATTGCCCCAGGTGTATGGCGATCGCAAGGCTCTGGTGATAAATGTTATTGGGAGATAACAACCAAAACAGGAACCACAATTGAAAACCATATGGGCATGGCTGGTGGAACCATGTATATTCCGAAAAAAGCCTTTCAAGTAATGCTAGAACGAGAATGTGGTGACTGGGAATTCTTAGAACCCTAAAAGACTTCTAAGCATCATATATCAACCGAAAATAATAAAGCAGTGAAGTCAATGGTACTAACTATCAAAACCTCCAAAAATGGTGCACGGCAGGCGTCATGCGGTTAAGAGTCAGCCTTTCTAGCCGAAATATGCGAGTCTGAACTCTCTACCTCAACCATAAAACAGGCCGCCAGATCTCAGCGGCCTGCTTTGCTTAATCCCCAAGCGTACCTCTCAATCGTTGTTCAGCTGCAAATAGAAATTCAGCAGCTTGGCATATTCCAGCAGGGTGGTTTTCCAACCGCGCGAACTGAGATACCAGGTGGTGGCGCGGTACCAATGGCCGCGGGCGGGGCGCACGATGATGCGGATGTCGCGGTTTTGGAAGGCGGTTTTAAAGATCTGCCGGGTGCGAAAGGTGTGATAGGGGTCGGTGACGATGATGCAGGTCTTGAAATTCTTCTCCACCAGGAGCTTGCGCAGCGCCTGGGCTTCTTCGATGGTGGTCTGGGCGTGTTTTTCCGTCTCCAAAATGGCGCCGTTGGGGATGCCGCGGTCCATCAGCTCCAGCTTGAGCACCATGTTATAGGCTGAGCCGTCAGAGAGGGTGGCGCCGGTTTCGGTGAGGATGATGTACTGCGCATAGCCGTCCTCATACAGACGCGCGCCCTCTTCCAGGCGCACATTTCCGCCGCCGCTCAGCACAGCTACGGCGTCGGCTTTTTCCAGCGGGTCGGCGGCGATGAGCAGCCCCCCGGCCCCCACCAGAACAGTCTCGATCACCGCCAGGACGATCAGCACGATAACGCCCAGCGATAAGGCCCCCCCAGCCGCCCGCAGACAGCCGCCTTTTGGCGCGGGTGGGTTCACCGGTGTCATACTTCCTCCTTCGCGCAGCCGCTTCAGCGGGCCGCGCGGTGTTCGTCCAGGGCGGCCTTCATCCGCCGCAGGCCTTCCTGCAGGGTGGCGCGCGGGCAGGCGAAGTTCAGGCGCACAAAGCCCTCACCGCCCGGCCCAAAGGCAGCGCCTTCGTTCAGCCCCACGCGGGCTTTTTGCAGGAAGAACTCGCTGGGGCTCAGCGGCAGATTGGCTTCGCGGCAGTCCAGCCAGGCCAGATAGGTGCCTTCGGGGGAGGCCATGTGAATTTCGGGCATCTCGCGCCGCACAAAGTCCACCAGATAATCGCGGTTGCCCTGCAAATACACCAGGGCCTCATCCAGCCAGGGCTGACCGTGGCGGTAAGCCGCGTGGGCAGCCACCTGGCCCATCAAATTGACCCAGCCCACCAGGCCCTTATCGGCGGCTTGATACTGCTGGCGCAGTTCGGGGTTTTGGATGATGGCCAGGGAACATTCCAGACCGGCGATGTTGAAGGTTTTGCTGGGAGCCATGAGGGTCATGGAGCGCTGGGCGATTTCGGGTGAGAGCGAGGCGATGGGGATATGCGGATGGCCCTCGAAGACCAGATCGCAGTGAATTTCGTCCGAGCAGATGAGCACATTGTGCCGCAGGCAGATTTCGGCCATGCGTTCCAGCTCATCTTTGCGAAAGACGCGCCCGACCGGGTTGTGCGGATTGCACAAAATAAACAAGCGGGTCGAATCGGTGAGGCCGGCTTCGAAGGCGTCAAAATCAATGGAATAGGAGCCGTCCCCTTCGCGGGTCAGCTGCATGGTCTGCATTTCCAGGTTGGCATGCTTGGGCGCGCCGAAGAAGGGGAAGTAGACCGGGGTCTGCATGAAAACCCCTTCGCCGGGCTGGGCAAAGGCGTGGCAGGCCAGGTTGAAGCCGGTGACGACCCCGGGGATGAGCACGATATCTTCGGTTTTGATCTTCCACTGGTAGCGCTGGGCCATGCGTTCCACCAGCAGCTCAAAAAATTCGGGCGGTATGGAGGGGTAACCAAACACGCCGTGTTCCACACGGCTGCGCAGCGCGTCCACGATGGCCGGGGCGGAGACAAAATCCATATCCGCTACCCACATGGGCAGTACGTCTTCGTCATAGCGGCGCCATTTGATGCTTTCGGTGCTGCGGCGGTCAGGACAGGTGTCAAAATTGTAGGTCATGGGTTCCCTCAGTTGCGGTGAAAAGGTAGGTTAACGTGATTATAACCCAATCCTCCCGCGCGTTTCGCCCCACGAGGAATAGGGGTCGCAGGGAAGAGGCGGTGCTGGTATACTACCCATAGACCCTCATGAGGAAGTGAGCCAATGGCCATCCAACCCCCCCGATTAACCGTACTCACCAGCCCCGGCTGGCAGGATTATGAACTTTTAGACAGCGGCGGCGGTCAAAAGCTGGAGCGTTACGGCCCCTACCGCTTTGTGCGCCCCGAACCGGAAGCGGTTTGGCGCCCGGCGTTGAACGAGCGCGCCTGGACGCAGGTGGACGCGGTGTTTGAGCCCTCCGCCGAGGAGAACGGCGGGCATTGGAAAAAACTGCGCACGCTGCCGGAACATTGGATCATGGCCTACAAAGGGATGCGCTTCACTGCGCGGCTTTCGGCCTCGCGGCATGTGGGCGTGTTCCCAGAGCAGGCCAGTCAGTGGGATTGGATTGACGCGCAGGTGACCCAGGCCAAACGCCCGCTGAAGGTGCTGAATCTGTTTGGGTACACCGGCATTGCTTCGCTGGCCGCAGCCCGCGCTGGGGCGGACGTGACGCATGTGGATGCCTCGCGCAAAGTGATCACCTGGGCGCGCGAAAACCAGACCTATTCCGGCCTGGAAGCGGCCTCGCTGCGCTGGATTATGGACGACGCGCTCAAGTTTGTGCAGCGCGAGGTGCGGCGCGGGGCGCATTATGACGGCTTTATCCTGGATCCCCCCAAGTTTGGCCGCGGGCCGAAGGGGGAGGTGTGGGAATTTTACAAATTGATCCCCAATTTGCTGGAAACTTGCCGCACGCTGTTCAGCGCGTCGCCAGCTTTTCTGGTGCTGACGGCCTACGCGGTGAAGGCCTCTGCGCTGACCCTGCACCAGGCCCTGGGCGAGATGACCGCCGGGCTGGGGGGGCAGTGTGAGGCGGGCGAGGTGACGCTGGCCGAAACCAGCGGCGGGCGGCTGCTGCCTTTGGCCATTTTTGCGCGCTGGAGCGCGGTCCAGGGCAAGGAGAAATAAACATGGATGCCCCCAAAATTTCTGTAATTGGCCCCGGTGCGATGGGCGAAGCCATTATCGCGGGGCTGCTGCGCGATGGGTTGACCCCGGCACAGCATGTGACCGCCTCTGGCCCGGACGTGGAACGGGTGGAGGAACTGCGCTCGGTGTACGGCGTGCGCCCCATGACGGATAACGCCGCGGCGGTGGAGGGGGCGGATGTGGTGATTCTGTCGGTCAAGCCGCAGCGCCTGGAACGGGTGCTGAGCGGTTTGTGCGGCAAGGTGCCGTCCCAGGCGCTGGTGCTCTCGATTGTGGCAGGCGCGGCTTTGCCCTCCATCAGCGAGCGGCTGCAGCACAAGGCCCTGGTGCGGGCCATGCCCAACACCCCGGCGCAGATCGGCGAGGGCATCACCGTGTGGACGGCTTCGGCGGCGGTCAGCACCGAACAGCACGAGCTGGCCCGGCGCATTTTGGGCGCGTTGGGGTCGGAAATCTTCGTGGAAGAGGAAAACTATCTGGATATGGCCACGGCCTTATCCGGTTCAGGCCCGGCCTATGTGTTCTTATTCATGGAAGCCATGGTGGACGCGGGGGTGCATTTGGGCTTTCCGCGCCGCATCGCTGAGCAGCTGGTGACGCAGACGGTGCGCGGGTCGGCGGATTATTTCGCCGGGCGCAAGTCTCATCCGGCGGCGCTGCGCAATGAGGTCACTTCGCCGGGGGGCACCTCGGCCGCCGCGCTGTATTATCTGGAAAAGGCGGGCTTCCGCACGGCCATTTCACGCGCCATCTGGGCGGCTTATGAGCGTTCGCAGGAGCTGGGCAAGGATAAGCACCGCAAGTCGCCGGAGAACAGCGCCGAGCGCGATTGAGGCTGTGCAACCGCTGGGGCGGTTGGGCGTATATTAAGATGTGAGGACGGTTTTCTGGAGGGGGC
>DAIOUB010000074.1:5611-14326 GCA_036751735.1 Levilinea sp.
AAAGGAGGCGTAGGATGGATCGGCTGAAAAATTCTTGGGAACTGGTCAAAGCCAGCGCGCGCGTTTTGGCGCAGGATAAGGAACTGATGGTCTTCCCGTTCATCTCCAGCCTGGGGGTGATTCTGGTCAGTTTGACCTTCGCCCTGCCGCTGTTCCTGGCCGGGCAGGTGGATAACCTGATCCAGGGCGGCGGGCAGGTTGCGGGGTTGGGGGTGCTGTTCCTGTTTTATTTGGTGCAGTACACCGTCATCTTCTTCGCCAACACCGCCCTGGTGGGGGCGGCCCTCATCCGCCTGCGCGGCGGCGACCCGACCCTGGGGGACGGTTTTCGCATTGCCTTCAGCCGCATAGGCCCCATCCTGGGCTACGCTGTAGTGGCCGCCACGGTGGGCATGATCCTGAAAGCCCTGTCGCGCAAGCGCAGCGGCCTGGTGCGCACGGCCTCTTCTCTGCTGGGCCTGGGGTGGAGCATCGCCACCTTCCTGGTGGTTCCCGTGCTGGCGGTGGAAAACCTCGGCCCGCTGCAGGCCATTCAGCGCAGTGTGAGCCTGCTCAAGAAAACCTGGGGCGAGCAGATTGCCGGTAATTTGGGCCTGGGGGCTTTCTTCGGAATTTTGACCCTGGCGGTGGTGCTGGTTTCGCTGGCCCTGGGGGTCGGCTCGATTATGCTGCTGCAAACCCCCTGGGTGGCGGCGGCGCTGGCGGTGCTGCTGGTGGTTTTCCTGCTGGTGTCTGGGCTGGTGCAGTCCACCCTCAACGGCATTTACACCGCCGCGGTGTACACTTACGCCGTGGACGGGCGCAGCGGCTTCTTTGATGAAACCCTGGTGCGCGAGGCCTTCCAAACCGGCTCCTGAGCACCCTGATCAACGAAATGCGAGCGGCTTGCCACCGGCAGGCCGCTTTTTTTTTATTTCCTCGGCGGGCGGGTTAGACATTTTCTACCGGACACGGCGGGGAAGGGCATATAATTAAACGCATGAAGACCCAGGACCGGCTGCAATTGATTGTGCGCCTTCTGCTGGTGGTGGTTGTGGCGGTGCTGCTCCGCCTGCAGCCGCTGCCGGTGGGGCTGCGTCAGGCGTGGGGCACGGCCCAGCAGGGCAGCCTGGAAGGGCTGCAAACCGCGCTGGCCTGGCAGCCCTGGCGCGGCGACCTGTGGGAATCTTTGGGGCGTGAGCTGGGCACGCAGGGCCAGGCCGCAGAGGCGGCTGCAGCCCTGGAAGAAGCCCACCGCCTGGGCGCGCTTTCGGCCGAGGGGCAGGTGCGGCTGGGCGATCTGTACGCCGAACTGGGCCAAAACGAACGCGCCGAAGCCTGGTGGTTTGCCCTGTTGAAACAAGACTCACCGCCGGAAGCGGCCTATCTGCGGGCGGCGCAGGTGCTGCGCGCCGGTCAGCGCTGGGCGGAGCTGGAAGACACCCTGCGCAGCGGCCTGCGGGTGCATCCGAACAGCGCGGAATTATCCTGGCAGTTGGGCGCGCTGCTGGCGGCGTCGCTGGACGGCGGCGCCGAGGGTTATCTGCGCAGCGCGGCCCAGGCTGAAGCCGCCGCTGCCCAGTCCGAGGCGCTGCGCCAGGCGCTGTTGGCCGCCGCGGCTTCGGGAGGGACGGAGGCCTATCAACAGGTGTGGGTGGGGCGCGCCCTGGCCGGGCAGGGACAGTGGGATCTGGCCGGGCTGGCCTTTGACCAGGCGGTGGCGGCCGACCCAAGCTACGCGGAGGCCTGGGCCTTTCGCGGCGAGGCGCGTTACCAGACCGGCGCGGACGGCGGGGCCGATGTGCGGCAGGCGTTGAAGCTGAACCCCCAATCCATTCTGGCCCAGGCGCTGCAGGCCTTACAGTACCGCCGCGCAGGAGAGGGGGAGCGTGCGCTGGAGATTTTGCGGCGCGTGGCGGCCCAGGAACCGCAGGAACCCGCCTGGCAGCTGGAAATAGGCTACGCGCTCATTGAAATGGGCGACAGCGCCGCCGCCCTGCCGTATTTTCAAAAAGCGGTCACGCTGGCCCCTGAGCGCGCCGCCCTGTGGCGGGAACTGGCTCAATTCTGCATTCAATATGACGCCGATGCGCGCGCTTTGGGGCTGCCCGCCGCCCGCCAGGCGGTTTTGCTGGCCCCTCAGGATGCCCGCAGCCAGGATGTGATGGGCTGGGTCTTGATGAACCTGGGGGATTACGCCAGCGCGGAACGCTTCTTGCAACAGGCTTTATCGTTAGAGGATCGCAGCGCCCAAATTCACCTTCATCTGGGGCAGTTGTATTTGCAGATGGAGGACATGGAACGAGCTTTTCCCCATCTGACCCGCGCTCGCAGCCTGGGAAAAGGCACCGAAACGGAAATTTTGGCAAGGCGCCTGTTGGAACGTTTTTTTGATGGCGGTTAAAGACTCGTGCGGTTTTTAACGCAGGAGGCAGGGATGTTTCGACATCGATGGTTTTTTGTCTTGATGGTGTGCGGGCTGCTGCTGAGCGGCTGCGCCGGGGATGAACCCGGTGGCACCCTTTCCGCTGCGCCCAAGGTGCAGTCGGGGGGCACGCTGTACTTTGACGATTTTTCTGACGACAGCTCCGGCTGGGATACCTGGTCGGATGAGAAATCACAGGCGGCCTACGACCAGGGCGGGCTGCGCATGCGCGTCAGCCAGGCGAATTACGACACCTGGTCGCGGCCGGGGCGGCGCTACGGTGACGCACGCATCGCCGTGGATACCACCCGCCTGGGCGGGCCGGACAATAACAATTACGGCATTCTCTGCCGCTACAGCAACCGCAGCAACTTTTACGCTCTGGTGATCTCCAGCGACGGGTACGCGGGCATTTTGAAGGTGAAAGAGGGCAAGTACCAAATCCTCAGCGGCGAGGCCCTCTCCTATCAAGAGGCGGTCCGCCAGGGGGGCGAGATGAACGTGATTGGGGCGGAGTGCGTGGGCGACCGGCTGGCGCTGTATGCCAACGGGAACCTGCTGCTGGAAGCTCAGGATGCGGATTTCTCGGACGGCGAGGTGGGGCTGATCGCGGGCAGCTTTGACGAGACCGGGGTGGATATCCTGTTTGACAATTTTTATGTGATTCAACCCTGATGCGCCGCGGCGCGGACGGCTGGCCTCTTTCTGATCCTGTGGATCGGAGAGAGGCTGATTTTTTAATACGCTTCTTGTTCAATCGGTCAGAATCGGGTAAGATGCACCCAGGTTCGTTCATCTTCGGCTTAACGGTGTGGAAACAAGCATGAAAGTTTTTTTGGACAGCATCGGCTGCCGCCTGAATCAAAGCGAAATTGAAGCCATGGCCGCCCAGTTCCGGGCGGCGGGGCATGTGGTGGTGGACAGCCCGCAAGGGGCCGATCTGGTGGTGGTGAACACCTGCGCGGTGACCAGCGAGGCCGCTTCCGATTCGCGCCAGAAGATCCGCCAGGCGGCGCGCGCCGGCGCGGGGGAGATTGTGGCCACGGGCTGCTGGACCACCCTGGAACCGCAGGCGGCCTTGCGGCTGCCGGGGGTGGCCCGCGCGGTGAGCAACATGGAAAAAGATGAGCTGGTCAGCCAGGTGCTGGGGCTGCCTCAGGCGGACTTTGACCTGGAGCCTTTGGCGCGTGAACCCCTGCCGGGGCTGCGCCAGCGCACGCGTGCGTTCATTAAAGTGCAGGACGGCTGCGACAACCACTGCACCTTCTGCATCACCCGCGTGGCTCGCGGGGCAGGGCGCAGCCGCACCCTGGCGGAAGTGCTGGGCGATGTGGAGCGGGCGGTGCAGGGCGGCGCGCTGGAGGTGGTGCTGACGGGGGTGCATTTGGGCTCGTGGGGGCAGGATTTTCAGCCGCGGCAGCACCTGGCCGACCTGGTGCGCGGGCTGCTGACCCACAGCTCGGCGGCGCGGCTGCGCCTGTCCTCCCTGGAGCCGTGGGATTTGGACGAGTCCTTTTTCCAATTGTGGCAGGATGCGCGCCTGTGCCGCCATCTGCATTTGCCTCTGCAGGCCGGTTCGGCGGCGGTGCTGCGCCGCATGGCCCGCAAAACCACCCCCGACCAGTTCCGCGCCCTGGTGGCTCAAGCGCGGGCGGCCGTCCCAGAGGTGGCCGTCACCACCGATCTGCTGGTGGGTTTCCCCGGCGAGGGCGAGGCTGAGTTTGCCGAAGGGCTGGCCTTTGTGCGCGAGATGGGCTTTGCGGGCGGGCATGTCTTTGCCTTTTCGCCCCGCCCCGGCACGCCCGCGGCGGGCTACGCCGACCCGGTGCCTTCGCCGGTGAAAAAGCAGCGCAGTGCGCTGATGCGCGCGGCGGTGGCCGAATCGGCGGCAGCCTATGCCCAGTCTTTCGTGGGGCGCACGGTGGAGGTGCTGTGGGAGGTGTGTTCTGCGCTGGGGCCGGAGGGCTGGCGCATGCAGGGCTGGACGGATCAATATGTGCGCGTGTCGGCGGCGGCGCCCCAGCCGCTGTGGAATCAGATTTCCACGGTGCGGCTGCTGCGCGCCCAGGGGGAGACCCTGGAAGGCGAAATTCTGGCGGCACGCCAAGGCTGAGAAAAGAGAACGGGAGGGAAGATGGCGCTGGATTCGTTGAAGTGGTGGCAGAAAGCCGTGTTTTATCAAATTTACCCGCGCAGTTTCGCGGACGGCAACGGGGACGGCATTGGCGATTTGCACGGCATTCGCCAAAAGCTGGATGATTTGCAGTCTTTGGGGGTGGACGCCCTGTGGCTTTCGCCGCATTACCCCTCACCGCAGGTGGACTGCGGCTATGATGTGGCTGATTACACCGGCGTGGCCCCCGAATACGGCGATCTGGACACCTTCCGAAGTTTGCTGGAGGAAGTGCATGCGCGCGGGATGCGCCTGATTTTGGATCTGGTGCTTAACCACACCTCCGACCAGCACCCCTGGTTTCAGGAATCGCGCTCCTCGCTGGACAACCCGAAGCGCGATTGGTACGTGTGGCACAAAGGCCGCGGCGGGCAGCCGCCCAACGGCTGGTATTCCACCTTTGGCGGCCCGGCCTGGGAGCTGGACCCGCGGACGGGCGAATATTACTACCACTTCTTCTTTAAAGAGCAGCCGGATTTAAACTGGCACAACCCCGAAGTGCGCGCTGCCCTGTGGCAGGCGGTGCGCTTTTGGCTGGACATGGGCGTGGACGGCTTCCGGCTGGACGCCATCGGCACCATCTTTGAAGACCCGGCCCTGCCGGAATCGACCTGTCCCTTCACGCTGGACGAGATGTACCGCCGCAGCCGCCTGGCGCGCAGCGCGGAGGAACGCCTGGCCGTGCAGAAAGACTGGGTCGAGCTGTTTCGCCCGCAGGTGGATCAGCCCGGCATGGAAGACCTGCTGCGCGAACTGCGCCGCGTGGTGGATGAATATGATGACCGTGTGCTGGTGGGAGAGAGCGACGAGATTCGCTACTGCCGCGAGGATATGCTCCACCTGGTGTTCAACTTTCCCCTGATGAAGACCGACCGGCTGACCCCCGCCTGGGTGCTGGAAAACCAGCGCCAGCGGCTGGGTGAACTGCCCCCCACGGCCTGGCCGTGCAACACGCTGGGCAATCACGATGTGCCGCGGGTGTACCCCCATTTTGACGACGGCCAGCACGGGCCGGCCCTGGCCCGCCAGAGCCTGGCGCTGATGCTGACCCTGCGCGGCACGCCCTTTCTCTATAACGGCGAAGAGATCGGCATGGGGGATTATTTTATCCAGGATCCCAGCCAGTTCCGCGACCCACTCAGCCTGCGCTATTACGCGCTGGAACAGAGCCTGTTGGGGCACGCCCCGGCCGAAGCGCTGCGCTACGCGGCCGAAAACGGACGCGACCGGGCGCGCACCCCGCTGGCCTGGCGCAACGCGCCCAACGGCGGTTTTTGCCCGGCGGAGGTGACCCCCTGGCTGCCGGTGAACCCGGAGTACGCGCGCGGGGTGAACGTGGCCGATCAGGCGGCGGATGAAGGCTCGCTGCTGAACTTTTACCGCCGCATGCTGGCCTTCCGGCGGCAGCACCCGGCGCTGATCGCGGGCGAGTATCAGCCGCTGGAATCAGGCAGCCCCGACGTGCTGGCCTTTGTGCGCCAGGGCGAAGGGGAACGGCTGCTGGTGGCCTTCAATATGGGGCGGGAGGCGGTGTGTGTGAACCTCAGCGCGTTGGGGGAGGCGGCCGAGGGGCTCTTCAGCACGCAAAGCCCGCGCCGGCCCGCGGCGCTGGACCGCCTGGACGCCCTGGGATTGGCGCCTTTGGAAGTCTACATCGCCCGCGCGTGACCGGCGGCGGGGCAGGGGGAAGCTTACAGCTTGAGGCTTTCGATGGTCTGGCGCAGGATGCGCGCGGAGCGCTGCAGCCCGGCGATTTCATCTTCGGCCAGATCCAGGCGGATGACATGGTTCACCCCGGCCGCGTCCAAAACGGTGGGCAGGCTGAAGTACACGTCGCCCACGCCGTAGGTGTCGTCCTGCAGGCTGGAAACGCTCAGCACGCTGCCTTGATCGCGCAGGATGGCTTCTACAATGCGCACCAACCCCGTGGCGATGGCGTAATAGGTGGCGCCTTTGCGCTCGATGATGTGATAGGCGGCGTCGCGGGTCTGCGCAAAAATCTCATCCAGCGTATCCAGACCGCATTCAAACCCATTGGAAGAACAGTACACCGGCAGGCGCATTCCGGCGATGTTGGCCAGCGACCACACCGGCACTTCGCTGTCGCCGTGTTCGCCGATGATAAAGGCGTGCACACTGCGCGGGTCCACGTCGAAACGCTGACTGAGCAGGTAGCGGAAGCGGGCCGTATCCAAAATGGTGCCGGAGCCGATGACGCGCTGGCTGGGCAGGCCGGAGAACTTCCAGGCGGCGTAGCTGAGCACATCCACCGGGTTGGTGGCGATGAGCAGCAGCCCGTTGGGGTTGGCGGCCACCACCTGGGGGATGATCTGCTGAAAGATCTGGGCGTTGCGCTGCACCAGATCCAGGCGGGTTTCGCCGGGGCGCTGGGCGCTTCCGGCGGTGATGACGGTGACGGCGGCCCCGGCGCAGTCGGCGTAGCTGCCGGCGAAGACGCGCGTGGGGTGGGCCAGGGGCACGGCGTGGTTCAGATCCATGGCCTCGCCTTCGGCTTTGGCGTGATTGGCGTCAATCAACACAATCTCGCTGGCCAGGCCGCTGAGCAGCAGACCGTAAGCAAAGCTGGCGCCGACGTTGCCCGCGCCGATGACGGCGACGCGGCGGGGGTGGTGGGTTTGATGGGACATTGAGAAACTCCCTTGAACTAAAGATGAAAGTCGCGGGCCACACGCTCGGCCAACAGGCGCGCCGACAGCAGCACCATGGGCATGCCGATACCGGGGTACGTGCCCTGTCCGACGAAATACAAGCCCTGGATATCGCGGGCTTTGTTATGCGGGCGGAAATAGGCCGATTGAAACAGACCGTGAGCCAGCGAGCCGAAGGCCGTGCCGTGCACGGCGTTGATGCGCGCGGCAAAGTCATCCGGGCGGTATTCGCGCTCCCACACGATATGACTGCGGATGTTGGGATCCACAATTTGCTCCAGGCGCGACAGCAGGGTTTCGCGCACCTGGGGTGCGGCACTGTCCCAGGAGACACCGCCCTGCAGATTGGGCATGGGGGCCAGCATGTAGATGAGGCTGTGGCCGGGGGGCGCCAGGCTGGGGTCGGTTTGGGTGGGCACGTTGAGGTGGAAGGACGGATCGCCGGGCAGGGTGCGCGTGCGGAAGATGGCGTCCAGATTGGCGCGGTAGTCGTCGCTGAAGTAGAGGGCCTGGTGCTGGAGCTGCGGGTAGGTGCGGTCTACGCCCAGGTACAGCAGATAGCCGGAGCAGGCGTATTCCATGCGCTCCAGGCGGCGGTCGGGGTAATCTCGGCGGTGGGCGGCGGGGATGAGCTTTTGATAGGTGTACGGTAGGTCGGCGTTGGAGACCACCAGATCCGCGCGCAGGGGTTCGCCGTTTTCCAGCCGAACGCCCACGGCGCGCCCGTTTTGGATGAGGATCTCGGCGGCGGGGGCCTGGGTGCGCACTTCCACGCCCATCTCAGCCGCCAGGGCCAGCAGGTCTTCGATGATGCTGTAGATGCCGCCAGTGGGGTAGAACATGCCGCGGGCCATATCGGCGTAGGTGATCAGGCTGTAAATGGACAGGGCATCGAAGGGGGAAAGACCCAGGAACATGGAATGGAAGGAAAAGGCCTTGCGCAGTTTATCGGATTGGAAGAAGCGCGACACCTGGGCGTACATGCGCTGGTGGGCCTGGGTTTCCAGCAGGCGCGCCCCCGCCGCGGGGTTGGCCAGGTCGGTGATGTGATCGTAGTTGCGTGTGACGAACTCCATGGCCAGCTCGTATTTGCGTGCGTTGGCCCCCAGGAACTGGAACAAACGCTCGCCGCTGCCGGGCTCCACCCGATCCACCTCGGCGGCCAGGCGCGCCATGTTGGAGTACAGGTCAATCGAATCGCCGTCGTGGAAATAGATGCGGTAGTTGGGGTCTAACTGGGTGAAATGCAGGCGCTGGTTGATGTCGTGCCCCAGGGCGCGGTAGGTTTCGTCAAAGGTATCTTTCATCACCAGGATGGTGGGGCCGGTATCCATGCGGAATCCGTTTTCCATAAGGACGTTGCTGCGCCCGCCGGGGCGTTCCTGCTTTTCAATGACGGTGACGTTCAGCCCCATTTTTCGCAGACGTAAGGCTGCGGCCAAACCGCCCAAACCCGACCCAATCACCAG
>DAIOUB010000075.1:0-10215 GCA_036751735.1 Levilinea sp.
TGATGGAAGAGAATCATCTGGTCAATTACGAACATCACATGGCCCCCGGCGACAGTCTGCTGCTCTACACCGACGGCGTCACCGAGACCTTCTCCCCCACCGGTGAAGCCTTCGACACCCAGCGCCTGCAGACCGTGATTCAAGACTGCACCGGTCAGCCTGCCCGCGCCCTCTTAGACCGCGTGGATCAGGTGCTGCGCGACTTTCGAGAAAATGACAGCCTCACCGACGACCTGACCATGGTCGCTGTACGCCGTCTGCCCGCCGCTGCGGCCCACCGCGCTAAAGATCGAGCAGCTCAATCCGCCCATTCGAACCATTAACGCGAATACGCTGGCCGTCGTGAAGACGGTGCGTGGCCCGATCCACCCCCACCACCGCCGGAATGCCGTATTCGCGCGCCACCACCGCGCCGTGGGTCATCATGCCGCCCATCTCCATCACCAGTCCTCCCGCAGAAAGGAAGAGCGGCGTCCACGAGGGGTCGGTGCCCGGGCACACCAAAATTTCTCCCGGCTGCAAGCCCGCCTGCCGCGGGTCTAAAACCACGCGTACGGCCCCTTCTACCACCCCAGGCGATACCGGACTGCCGCTGATGGTGTTTTCGGTGGGTTCCGCCGCAATCATGCCGTCAAAGAAGGCGCGCCCATCGCTCAGCAGCAGGCGAGGAATCTGCCGCCGCATGCGCTCCCGTTCAAAGACCTCGCGCCGCTGGGCAGCCCTTTCCCGCCAGGTGGGGTCATTTTGCTGAGACCATTGGCGCATCTCCGGCAGGGTCAGGAAGAAAATATCCTCCGCCCGTTCCAAATCTCCGGCGGCGGCCAGTTCCTGGCCACTTTGCAGCAGTTCCTGACGGATGGTCCACAAAAAACGCACGATCAGGAATTTGGGAGCCTCACGCACCCCCAGCCATTGGCGCGCCCGCCCGGCGAAGAAACGCACCAGCCGTTCCCGTGCCCAACCGTGACGCTGGCGCACGCGCTGGGCCACCTGCTCAACGGCCTGCTGGGCGCGTTCCGCCCCGCGGGCAAAGACCACATCCGGCCCCAGGGCTTCGTTTTCAATTTGCATAAAGCTGGAGAGCATCTCAAACACATGCGTGGGGTCTTCGGCCCAACGCGTGTGTCCCAGGTCAATTTCGCCGTAGCCGCGGGCGCCGTACACCGCCAAAAATTCGCTCGCGCCGGTTTGAAGGCTGTGCGGCAGCACCCCTTCGCGGTACCGTGCGGTCAGTTCCTGCGGACTGAATTGAGCAAACGCCTGACGCGCCTCCGTGTCGGCCCGCAGCCGCCGCGCGATCTCCCACAGGCGCAAATCCATCTGGGTGGTCGGGTTGTTGGGCATCCCGCGGGTCACTTCCAGGATCAAATCCGGCTGCCCCACCGCCTGAGCAGAGAGCATATCCAAGAACCGCCAGGCGGCCATGCCTGTGGCCACCCCCGACACGAACCGCCGAAACGTGCGCGGAATTTTGCCCAGAACAAATCCGTACACCACCTCCACCCGCAGGTTCAGTTTTTGCCAGCGGTCTCCCGTCACCCGCGTAAAGCGGTCTTGCAGGTCTTGCAGCAGCTTTTCCCCAAATTGGATCAGCGCCGCCCGCCGCCTCACCGGAGCCGCTATATTTAGGAACACATTCACCGCCACGGGGATCGCGGCGCGGGCGATCTGCATCCGGGCGCGTAAACTCACCCCCGCGCGTTTGGGCTGCAAACGCGGGTCCTCCCAAATTTGCTCTATCGCCTGCTTCACCGTGGGTTCCACATATTCAAAAATCGTCGGCAGCACCTTGCGCCCTGCCGAATTGGACACCAGGGCGGTGATATTGGCCCACAGGCGTTCGCCTGCGCTGAAAAAAACGTTCTGGCTGGTCTCGGTCACGCGGATACCGTACAGGGTGGCCAGCGCCTGCACAAACAACGGCAGAAGGCTGCGCCCGGCGGGGGTAATGGGATCGTACATGCCCTGCACCGCTGCGAAGGAGAACATCACCCTAAGCGGTTCTTCGTTCATCCCTTCGGGGATGGGGAATAAGGACGTGATCGGGCGGGATTGCAGCAGATACAGCTTTTCCCCTGCCCAGGCCCATTCCACATCCTGCGGAAAGCCGTACAGTTCCGCGGCCCGCTGCCCCCATGCGACCAACTCCAAAACGGCCGCATCCGGCAGGGCCTGTTCCTGGCTGCGGTCCTCATGCTGGGTGTGCGTGCCGCCGCCCGCCTGCCCGTGAATGGACATCTCTTTGCGCCCCAGGGTTTTGGTGAGGATGCGCCCGGCGCGCGGCTCCACCACGTATTGATCCGGCTCCACCTGCCCCGAAACCAGGGCTTCGCCCAGGCCCAGCGTGGCCTCAATCACCGTTTGCGAACGCAGGCCCGTCAGCGGGTTGGCCGTGAAGAGCACGCCGGAGGCCTGGCTCTCCACCATGCGCTGCACCACCACGCACAGCGACGTTTCCAACTGCGGCACCTGATTGCGCATGCGGTAACCGATGGCCCGCGCCGTCCACAGGCTGCCCCAGCAGTCCGCCGCCGCCCGCAGCACTTCCTCGGCCCCCACCACATTTAAGAAGGTATCCTGCTGTCCGGCGAAGGACATCTCCGGCAGATCTTCTGCGGTGGCCGAAGAGCGCACCGCCACGGCCGCGCCGGGCATGCCCGCCAGCGCCCCCCGCACTTCCTCAGCCAGCCCCGGCGGCAGTTCCCCCGTCCGGAACCGCGCGCGGATTTGGGCAGAGGCCGCCTCCAACGCATCCGGCGACTGCGCGTCCAACCCCATCAGCAGCCCCCGAATGACCTCATCCAGTTGGTTGATGCGCAGGAACTCCCGATAGGCCGGGGTATGAATCAGGAAGCCCTCCGGCACCGGGAATCCCGCCCGCCGCATGCGCGCCAAACTGGCCCCCTTGCCGCCAGCGGCGGCCAAATCCGCAAATTCTGAATCCAAAGGTAAAATCCATGTCGTTTCGATGTTCATCGGATCGTTTCTATGCCTCCCGTGCCCTACCGCGGAGCCTGACGGTAGATGTGTGTTGTGGTTTGCATTAAGCGTACACCCAAATTTAAAAAGGGGGGCGCTGCAGCCATTGACTCCCAACAATTTCCCAAAAGCGTCTATTCTCCTCTATAATTAACCCATGTTTTCCAGGGAATGCGCATGAACCAGACCTTTCTCGAAACCAAATTTCACATTCCCCCCTGGCGTGCGGGCAGCATCAGCCGTCCGCGCCTGGTGCAGCACCTGAACGCGGGCCTGGAGGAGGGGCGCAGCCTGACCCTGATCTCAGCCCCGGCGGGTTACGGCAAAACCACCCTGGTGACAGAATGGATTCACAGCAGCCAGAACTGTGCCAAACCCGCCTGGCTGTCGTTGGACGATGCCGATAACGACCCGGGGCGCTTCTTAAGCTACGCCATTGGCGCCCTGTGTCGGAAAGATGAGAGCCTGGGCTGCGGCGCCCAGAACCTCTTGCAGATGACGCGCAGCGCCTCCCCCACCGCCGTGTTGGACGCCTGGCTCAACGAATTAGCCGCCCTTCAGCAGCCGGTGTGCCTGGTGCTGGATGATTACCATGTCATCGCCCGCCCCGAAATTCACGAGGCGCTGGAATACTGCCTGGAGCACCACCCGCCCCATTTCCATTGGGTCCTCACCACCCGCGCAGATCCGCCCCTGCCCCTGGCGCGCCTGCGCGCCCGCCAGCAGATGACCGAAATCCGCGCCCAGGATCTGCGCTTCACCGCCCAGGAAGCCCAGCAGTTCTTCGCCCATTCCACGCGCAGCCCCATGCCCGCCGAGACCCTTCAGGCCCTGGAGACGCGCACCGAAGGCTGGGCGGTGGGGCTGCAATTGGCCGCACTGGCCCTGCAAAACCGCAGCGACCCGCAGGCCTTTGTGGAAACCTTCCGCGGCAGCCATCGTTATGTGTTGGACTATCTGGCTGAAGAGGTTCTGCACCAGCAAAGCGAAGAGCTCCAGCGCTTTCTGATCCAAACCTCCGTCCTCGACCGGCTCAACGCTTCGGTCTGCGAAGCCCTCACCGGCCAATCCAACAGCCAGGCCCTGCTGACTCACCTGGAACAGGCCAACCTCTTTATCATCCCGCTGGACGACCAGCGCGGCTGGTACCGCTACCATCACCTCTTCGCCGATTATCTGCGCACCGGGCTTTCTTCTGCCGAATCGGACGAACTGCACCGCAAGGCCGCCCTTTGGCATGAAGCCCAGGGAGCTTCCTTTGAAGCGGTGCGTTATGCCCTGGCCAGCAAGCAGCCGGATTTCGCCGCCGAGGTCATCCAGCGCGCCCTGGAGCGTGAAACCACCTGGTCGGGCGGCAACGTTGCCCTGCTGTCCTCCTGGCTAAACGCCCTCCCCGCCCAGGCCCTGCGCAGCCGCCCGCAGCTCAGCCTGAACGCCTCGCGCATTCTGTACCTGTGCGGGCGCTTGGATCAGGCCGAAAAATGCATCGCCCAAACCGAAGAGGCCCTCCAGGCTCTGCCGCCCTCCGAGGAAGTGAAAGAAATGCACGCCCTGGCGCACATCTACCGCGGCGCCGTCTTCGCCGTGCGCGGGGAGCTGCCTCAGGCGCTGGAAGAAACTTCCGCCGGGCAGATGCGTCTTTCACCCCATCATCACCTGGGCCAGGCGCGCGCCTTCTACAGCCTGGGGTTAGTACAGGAACGCAGCGCTCAATTTGAAGCCGCCCTCGCCCATTACCTGCGCGCCAGTGAAGAGGCCGAAACGGCCGGGGTTCAGTTCCTGGCCATTCATGCCCGCTGCGCCGCCGCCCAGCTCGAAATCCGGCAAGGCCGCCTGGGGCGCGCGGAACAGATCTGCCGGACCGCCCTTGCCGCCGCCGAAAATACCCCCATCCCGCCCCTCGGCCTGGCCAAAATCATCCTCGGCAGCATCCTCTTGGAGCGCAGCCAATTGGAGGAGGCCCAAAATCTGCTGGAGGAAGGCACCGCGCTGGCACGTCAGGGCGGGCTGACCGATGATGTCATCGCGGGGTTAGCCTCCCTGGCCCGCCTGTACACCCTGCAAAACCGCCTGGACGAGGCCGAGGCGGCCGTTCAGTCCATTCACACCCTGCTCACCGTTTACGATCTGCCCCACCTGGCCCATTACGCCGCGGCATACCTGGCCCGCCTGTACCTCTACACGGGCCGCCAGGCCGCCGCTGAAAAATGGGCCGCGGATTACCGCGCTGTGCGCGCCGCCGCCTCCTTTACCTTTGGCGAGCTGACCCTGGCGCGCGTGCTGCTGGCCGCGGGTGCCTGGGACGCTATCCCCGCTGTGCTGGAGCCCATTTTGGAGCAAGCACAGCGTTCCGGCGAAAACCAGACCGTCATCGAGGCTTTGCTGCTTTTGGCGCGCTGCTGTCACGGCCGCCACGAGACCCAACCCGCGGTGGAGCACATGCTCCAGGCGCTGCGGCTGGCCGCCCCCGAAGGCTACACCCGCCTCTTCCTGGACGAAGGCCTGCCCATGCAGGAGCTGCTGCGTCTGGTGCGTCCCCAGGCCCCCGCATGGGCCGATGCGCTCCTTTCCGCCTTTCCAGGGCAGCCGGCCCCCACCCCCGCCTCTCCCGCCAACGCCCTGCCCGACCCGCTCAGCGAACAGGAACTGCGCGTGCTGGCCCTGATCCTGGAAGGCTTATCCAATCAGGAAATTGCCAGCCAACTGTTCATCAGCGTGGGCACGGCCAAATGGCACGTGCACAACGTCCTGCAGAAGCTGGGGGTCAAGAACCGTCCCCAGGCCATCGCCCGCGCCAGAGAATTGGGCTTTTAGGCCCGTTCCCCCTTACCCTGCCGCCCCAGCCGCCTCGGCGGCTTTTTGATTTAACCTACCCGCCAACCTACCCGCAAACCTATCTGGGGGTAGGGGACAAAACCTCCCTCTGCGCCTAAACTTAGGTCGTTCCAATCAATCGAACTTTGTTTCAAGCAGAAGGAGAATCTCATGAAACCCATTTTTTGGCTGATCTTCACCGCTCTCACCCTGAGCCTGACCGCCTGCAGTGTGGATATCGCCCTGAATACAGACGGCGATCAGGTGGCCCAGGACGCCGCTCAGATTGCCGATTTTGAACCCCCCTCCGGCTTTACCCCGGAGTTCAGCGCCTCACTAAAAGGCTACCTTTTGGTGTCTTACACCGTGCAGGGCGAAAACAGCCACCTGTACCTGATCCAGTCCAGCGACCCGCAGGACGCCGATCAGCTCACCCGTATGCTCGGCCAGATGGCCCCCAACACCCAGGATGCGCAAACCCGCACCACCGTGCTGGAAACCCGCGCCGTCACCCTGCGCGGCGAAGAAACCACCCTGATCCTGTCTGAAGGTATCAATTCAGAAGGCGACCGCTACCGTCAGGCCACCGCGGCCTTCACCGGCAAGGGCGGCCCCGCCCTGGTGTCTTTTTCCCAGCCGTTAGACCGCTGGAATACGGACACCGTCCTCACCTTTTTGGTCTCGCTGCGCTGAGCGCTTCAAAAAAGCTGTCGTTTGGAGAATAAATCATGGAAACAACACAGAGTCACTTTGGCCAATGGGGTTACGTCATCGTCTGGGCCTTGTTAGGCGCTGTCTTCCTGCTCTTTACCCCCTTCTATAAGAAAAGTCAGCGCAAGCCCGCCAGTGTTTACCTGGCTTTCATGGTGGCGATGGCCTTCGAAATGTTCGGCATCCCCATGAGCATGTACATCCTCGCCTGGGTGTTCGGAACCTCTATCCCCGAAGGTTTCTTCTGGGGCCACACCCTGGTAGCGCAGTTCGGCCACCTGGGCATGGTCATCGGCACCGTGCTGGCTTTTCTGGGGATTGTGCTGGTGGTGTTGGGCTGGAAAGAGGTCTACCGCCGCTATTGGAGCCGCGAGTCGGGCAGCGGTGAGCTGATCACGGACGGCATCTACGCTTACATCCGCCACCCGCAGTACACCGGCTTCCTGCTCATCACCCTGGGCATGCTCCTGGATTGGGCCACCCTGCCCATGCTCATCATGTGGCCGATCATGGCCGTGCTGTATTACCGCCTGGCGCGCCGCGAAGAGCGCGAGATGGAAGCCGAGTTTGGCTCTTCCTACCGCCAGTACGTGCAGCGCACCTCCATGTTCCTGCCCTGGCCAAAATCCAACCCGGCCTGAGCCTGAGACGCAAAAGTAGGCAATCATGACACCCGAACATCAACCGCACATCTATCACATCTGCATCGCCGGTCATCTGGACGCCCGCTGGCTGCGCTGGTTTGAAGGCTTCCAGGTGATCCGCTCTCCCCTCGGCCACACCGAAATCAGCGGGAGGATGGATCAGGCCGCCCTGCACGGCATCTTCAACCGCATTCGCGACCTGGGAATGGAATTGATCTCGGTTCAGCGCGAACCCAATGAAACCGGGAGCGATACGCATGACTCTATCAACGTATGAACCTGCCGATCTAGAGATTTTCTTAACCCTGGCGCTGGGGCGCACGCTGCTCTCACCTTACTACCGCGGCTTCGTCCGCGATCTGCACCTCGACCCGCGGGAGCGCGTGCTCGACTTCGGCTCTGGCTCCGGGGTGTGTTCCCGCCACATCGCCGCCCAGGTGCGGCAGGGGCACCTGGCCTGCGTGGACATCTCCCACAAATGGATGGAGGTGCTGCGCCAGACCCTGCGGCCCTACCCGCATGTCAGCTATCACCTGGGCCGCATCACCGAGCTAGACCTGCCCGCCGCAGCCTTTGACCGGGTGATCCTGCACTTTGTCCTGCACGACATTCCCGCGGATGAACGCCCGGCGGTGATGCAGGCCCTGGCCCGCCGCCTGCGTCCCAACGGACGGCTGCACCTGCGCGAGCCGCAGGGGCACGGGCTCGAGGCCGCGGAGCTGGCCGCCCTGGCCGCCGCTGCTGGGCTGCGCTGTCAGGATTTCAGCGCCCATAAAACCGCCGCTGGAGCCGTGTTTGACGCGGAATACAGACAATAGATAGATTATTAAAGGAAACCGGATGAAATCCTACCTGCAAAACCACCCTGTTCTGACCTTTCTGGGGATCAACTTCGCCTGGACCTGGTTGTTCTGGCTGGCAGCCATCCCGCTGCGCAGCGACCGGCTGCTGCTCACCGCCCTGGTGATGATCGGCGGCTTTGGCCCGGCCCTGGCGGGCGTGCTGACTCTGGGCTTTTCTTCCCCGCGCCGCCCCTCCGGCATGAATTTCAAGCGCTTGTGGGCTGGCCTGGGTTTTGCGGCGCTGCTGCTGGCCGTGTTTGGCGTTCGCTACGCCGTGGGCAACATCCCCGCCTTCGACACCCTGGCCGACGATCTGCGCCTCACCGCGCCAGTGCTGGCCGCGGCGGCGGCCGCCGCTGCGGTGGGCGGCTGGGTCTATTCCAGCGCATTTTCTTCGCAGGCCCCCGTGCGCGAACGCATGGCTTCGCTCCTGCCGCGCGGGCGCTCGTTGGGATGGGGACTGGCCGCCTTGTTCTTCTACCCAACCCTCATCCTGCTGGCCTGGGGGCTGGCCGCCCTGCTGGGTTTGGGGGTGGAGTTCCCTGGCTTGTGGGGGCGATCCATCCAGGAAACTTTGCCCCTTTACGCCCTGATCTTCACCCTGACCGCCCTGGCCCAGGGCGGCAACGAGGAGCCGGGATGGCGCGGCTTCCTGCAGCCTGAGCTGGAAAAACGTTTCAGCCCGCTGGCAGCCGCCCTGTGGGTATCCGTGGCCTGGTCGCTCTGGCATCTGCCCCTGTACCTCAACGGCTTCTATGCCCAGGATCTGGTGGGCGGCATGTTGGGCGGCTTCATCTTCCGCATCCTGCTTTCCATTTTCCTGGCCTGGGCCTACCGGCGTTCGGGCGGCAGCCTGCTGGCCATGATCCTGCTGCACACCAGCTTCAACTGCATGGTCAACTTCCTGCCGACCTCCGACGTGGGCCTGCTGATCCTGTGGGTGCTGACCGCCGCCGCGGTCGTGATCTACGGAAAGATGTGGCAAAAGCCGCGCCCTGACCCTGCCGGATAAAACCCATCAAAAAGGCCAGACGGAAATCGTCTGGCCTTTTTTAGGGTTAAGCCGCTTCAGCGCCGCCGCCGGCGCCCGCCGCCGCGCAGCAAGCGCAGCACAAACAGCAGCAGCACCGCTCCCGCCAGCGACATCAGCATGGTCGGCAGGGTGATGGCGTCGTTGATCGTCCCGATTTTGAAAATGGGGGTCAGCAAATATCCGGCGATGAAGGCCCCCGCCACGCCCACCACAATATCCAGCAGCAGGCCCTGACGGGAGTTGGTGCCCATAATCCGGCTGGCCACATAGCCCACAATCGCACCGGCGATCAGATAGATGATGATATTCATGTTTCCTCCTTTGTGCACTCCGCAGCCCCGCGGACGGGGCGCGGCTGAAAGTCCTTAACTTCATTATAGCCTATGTGCATCCCTGAAGTTCACCGCGCGTTTTTTCCGCCCGCGTGATACAATCCAAAGGCTGAACCCACCCCCAGGAGCCTTGTGATGGAAATTCGCTACGCTGGAACCTTTGACCTGCCCCTCATCCGTCAGGCCGTGGCCCTTACCCACCGCCCCAGCCTCAACCGCCGCGTACTCACCGGGTTTTTATGCGTGCTCCTGGCCGCGGCGGCGGTGGGCACGGTTATTCTGCTGTTCGAGCAGCCCGAAAACCGCGCCAACAACGGCCTGCGGCTGGTGCTCTGGCTGGCAGCCCTGCTCTACATCCTGCTGCGGCCTGTGTGGGTCAACCAGCGCACCGCCAAACGGTTGTGGGCCATGCTGCAAGCCTCGCCCAAAGTGCGCGGGCTGATCACCACCGCCGGTGTTCAGGCCCATTTCGGCAAGCTGGACCTGTCTCTGCCCTGGGATCAGGTGACTCGCGTGGCCCGCAGCCCGCAGCTGACCACCCTGCTCAGCCGGGATGGGGTCATGGTGGTCTTTCCGCAAGCTTTCTTCGCCGCCGACAGCGACTGGGACAAACTGCATCAATGGCTCAGCGAGCACCCACCGATCCCCCAAAAGTAGGCGGCGCCCCGGTTGGATGGGATGCTTTAGGATGAGAGAACCCCTTTTCAGCACAAGAGTTTATAAACTGCATTGTTAAAGATAAGGTGAAATGGCGGAAATTATGTTAAAGTTAAGCGGTTCTATGCCATCCCTCACCCCCTTGAGATGCGTTGGCTGGCAGGAACGGTTCGCGTGTTCCTGGTATTAACCAAAGTTCATCT
>DAIOUB010000075.1:10315-14297 GCA_036751735.1 Levilinea sp.
TGCGTTGGCTGGCAGGAACGGTTCGCGTGTTCCTGGTATTAACCAAAGTTCATCTGTAGATTAGTTCAAAAACATCTTTTCAAGGAGACTTGCGAATGGGAACGAAGAAAAAAATCCGGGTAGCCATTATCGGCGTAGGAAATTGTGCGTCCTCCCTGGTTCAAGGGATCCAGTATTACAAAAACGCCAATGAGTCCGATCGTGTGCCGGGCGTGATGCACGTCAACCTGGGCGGGTATCATATCAACGATATCGAGTTCACCGCCGCATTCGACGTGGTGGATACCAAGGTCGGCAAAGATCTCTCCGAGGCTGTTTTTGCCTACCCCAACAACACCTACAAATTCAGCGATGTGCCCCACCTGAACGCTCCGGTGTACCGCGGCATGACCCACGACGGCCTGGGCAAATATCTCTCGCAAATTGTCACAAAAGCCCCCGGCCCCACCGCCGATATCGTCGGTATTCTGAAAGAAACCAAAACGGATGTGGTCATCAACTACCTGCCAGTTGGTTCGGAAATGGCCACCAAATGGTATGTGGAGCAGGTGCTGGAAGCCGGCTGCGGCTTCATCAACTGCATCCCTGTCTTCATCGCCAGCTCCGAGTACTGGTCGGAGCGTTTCCGCCAGCACGGTCTGCCCATCATCGGGGATGACATCAAGAGCCAGGTCGGCGCCACCATCACCCACCGCGTGCTGACCAGCCTGTTTGTAGACCGCGGCGTGCGCCTCGATCACACCTACCAGCTCAATTTCGGCGGCAACACCGATTTCATGAACATGCTGGAACGCGAACGCCTGGAATCCAAGAAAATTTCCAAAACCAACGCCGTCACCAGCATGATGCCGTATGAGCTGAACGCCGACGATGTGCATGTGGGCCCCAGCGATTACGTCCCCTGGCTGACCGACCGCAAATTCTGCTACATCCGCATGGAAGGCACCACCTTTGGCGACGTGCCGCTGAATGTGGAATGCAAGCTCGAAGTCTGGGATTCGCCCAACTCGGCCGGTGTGGTGATTGACGCCATCCGCTGCATCAAGCTGGCCATGGAACGCGGCGTGAGCGGCCCGGTGTATGCCCCGGCCTCCTACTTCATGAAGTCGCCCCCGCGGCAGTACAAAGATGATCTGGCCCACCAGATGACCGAAGATTTTATCAACGGGGTCGCAAAAGAGTAAAACCCAACACCGGGGCGTCCATCGCCCCCCGGATACATTATTGAATCGATCGGCGCCCTGTTCAGAGGTTAACCCTGAGCAGGGCGTCGTGCTGAATCAGCAGGGGTATCAGCAACTTCACCGCAGTTAAAATTCCCTTCCCGGTTTCCTGTTGCATTTTCCCGTCTCATTGTACAATCAGGCCTACAGATGCATAAGCATCGAGATTCCCATCCTCTCTTCCGGTGAGTGCCTATGTCTCGTTACATTGTGCGTCGGCTTCTGTGGTTGATCCCGGTCATCATCGTGGTCTCTGGGATCACCTTCATCCTCATGCACACCGCCCCCGGCGGCCCCTGGGACCGCGACCTGAGCGCGCGTCAGGTGGATGCCAACACCCAGAAGCGCCTGAACGAATATTACGGCCTGGATAAGCCCCTTTGGCGGCAGTTCCTGGCCTACATGATCGGCGATTTCCGCAAAGACGGCTCTTTTGACTGCGGTTTGATCTGCGGCGATATGGGCCCCTCCTACCGCCTGCGCGGCATGAGCATTCAAGATATCCTCTTTGTGCCCCCCGAAGAGAAAAATTTCTTCTACAGCCGCTTTGGTTATTCCCTGCGGCTGGGGATTCTGGCTCTCAGCTTCGCCATCTTCTTTGGCATCCCTGCCGGAGTCATCTCAGCCCTCAAGCAAAACACCGTCGTAGATTATGCCAGCCTGTTCATAGCCACGGTGGGCATCTCCGTGCCCAGCTTTGTCATCGCCATCTTCCTGATCATCATCTTCGCCTCCTGGCTGCATTGGGTGAAAATCATCCCCCGCTCCTGGGATGATTTATCCGTGTGGGTGCTGCCCGCCGTCATCCTCGGCTTCGGCACGATGGCCAACACCACCCGCCTCACCCGCGCCTCAGTTCTTGAAGTGCTGCGCCATGATTACGTGCGCACCGCCCGCGCCAAAGGCCTGGGCGAGTTCCTGGTGGTCATCCGCCACATCCTGCGCAACTCACTCATCCCCGTGGTCACGCTGCTCGGCCCGGCCCTGGCGGGGCTGGTCACAGGCTCATTCATCATCGAAACCATGTTCGGCTTTCCGGGTATGGGGCGCGCCTACGTCACCGCCATCAGCCAGCGCGATTACTCGATGATTATGGGCACCACCCTGATCTACGCCCTCTTGGTGGCCCTGGCCAACCTGAGCGTGGATATCACCTACGTGGTGCTCGATCCGCGCATCCGCCTGGATTAGCCCCCTCCCCCGGGTTTTCCTCATCCATCCGCCGTCTCAGCCCGGTGAGCGTTCAGCCTCACCTGGCTTTTTTGTAAGGTAGTCTCAAGACAGTAGCAAACATCGCGCAATCGGACAAAAGTACACTATAATGGAAAGTGTCAACATTGGCCGCCAGAGGTGTTTTCATCCGGCGATTTCTGTTTTTCTTACCGATTAGGAGTACACCATGATCATTTTCACGGACTCAGCGGCCAACCTCTCACCCGAAAAAGCCGCGCAGCTGAAAGTTCAGGTGGTGCCTTTCCATTTGACCTTCATGGGCAAAACCTATCGCGACGGGGTGGATATTTACCCAAAAGATTTATACAAGCTCTACACCGAATACCCCAACGAATTCACCACCACCTCGCAGCCTTCGGTAGGCGATTACGTATCTCTGTTTGAACAGCATGCCGATGAAGAAATCCTCACCATCAGCCTGTCCTCCGGCCTCAGCGGAGCCTACTCCTCCGCCGCCAGCGCCGCTCACCTGCTGCCCAACCAAAAAATCACCGTGCTCGATTCGCGCACGGTCGGCCCGGCCCTGGGCTGGATTGTGGAAGTTGCCGCCCGCGGCGCCCTGGCCCAATGGCCCCTGGAACGCATTTTGCAGGCCGTGGAGCAGGTGAAAGCCAACACGTTCACGATGGTGGGCTTCAGCGACCTGCGCCATCTGATCAATTCCGGCCGCGTCAGCCATCTGAAAGGCATTGTCGCCTCCATTCTGCATGTCAAACCCATCATCAGCATGAACGACGCCGACGGACGCTACAAGAACGTGGGCCAGGCCATGACCGAGAACAAAATGGCCCAACGCATGGTAGAGCTGGTCACCGCTCGCTTCGGTTCCCAAAAACTGCGCATGCAGTGCATGCACGGCGATAACCTCCCCGGCGTCGAAACCCTGCGCAAAGCCATCCGCCAATCGCTGGACTGCGTGGAACAGGACCTGGTGGCCGTCACCACCGTGCTGGGCGCGCACGCCGGTCCCACCGTCATCGGTCTGGCCGCCATGCCCGAAACCCTCTTCGCCTCGCTCACCGCCTGAGCCCATTTCATCCCAAGGAACCCCGCGCATGGATGCTCGCTTTCCCACCAACACCACCAACGCCCTGGTACAGGCCCTGCAAGCCGCCGATGAAACCACCCGCGCCTGGCTGGAGACTGACTCCGCCGTCAAAGCCTTGATCCAAACCTTTAACCTGGGGGTCGAAGGGTCTTTCGCCGCGGGCGGGGTGCAGGCTTTGGCGGCTGTCTGCACCGCAGCAGGCTATGCCAACATGCAGAAAAAATTCCTGGGCTGGCGCGGTAACCACATCCAATCGCTCCAACTGGTCTCCTGCGACTTCCTGGCGTTTCACCTCACCATCCCCGACGAAGCCGAGGTGTTTACCTTTGAAAAATGGGTCTACACCTATGAAGACGGGCGGCAAGTCTTCACCCAGGGCAGTGTGGACCATTACCTGCTGGCGCGCAAAGCGGATGGGTGGAAGGTGAAATTCGTCGAGAATTTCACCTGCGAGCGCTAAACATATCCCCTAACACCA